>JAATEV010000098.1 GCA_015655585.1 Terriglobales bacterium
GCCTTTGCCTTTGCCTTTGCCTTTGCCTTTGCCTTTGCCTTTGGGATTAGAGCCGGGCTTCAGCCCGGCGTCAAAGACCCGCCGCAAAGCGGCGCACCGCTCTGCCGAAGGCCGTCGCATAGCCCGAAGGGCGAAGCGACTAAATCATTGCCGTTGTTTTGTTCTTGCTTTTGCTTTTCCCAGGTCTTTATCTTTTAAAAAACCGTCTTTAAATCGCCTTCGTCTTTCGTCCGTGAAAATCCGCGGTCAAATCCGCCTTTACCCCTGTCAAGCCCCCAAACCGTCTAACCCAATCCTCATCAACCACATAGAACTGGCATATTTACCCCCACCCATCCAGTAAAATAGAAATAGACAAAGAAAAGGCCCCGGCAAAAACCGGGGCCTTTTCCATTAACCAAACAATCAATAACTAACCTATAAGTCCAACCATAAACCAAATGAATCGAAGACTTTACATAAAATAGAGGGGGGGGAGGGGGTACCTCACCCATCAAAAGAAAAGGCCCCAACCCCGAAGGGGGAAGAGACCTTTCCCTTCCAACAAAACAAACTAGCTGAAGGAAGCCACAACCTCGAACTGCCGTGACCCGCCCGTCTGGATCACCGCAGCCTCGTTCTTCAGGCCACCCAGCGTAACCGGCTTGCCGTTCACCGTAGCGCCGCTCAGCGTCTTGCCCTTCGGCACGCGGAAGGCAACGTGGATCTCCTTCGGCACGTCGCCCTTGGCGGGCAGAGTCACCGAGGCGGCCAACTGGTTGCCCTTCGTCGTCAAGCTGTAGTCCACGCGTCCCCAGCGGGTCGGCGCTCCCTTGATCGAGATCGGCTTGCCCGTCGCCACCCAGTCCCGCGGAATCGCCCGACCAAAGTGGAGAACGCCCTTGTCGTAGTCCTCGAAGACAAGCATCCAGCGAACCAGCAGCGGAATCGTCTGCTGCGCTGGGATGCAGAAGAGCGCGCCGCCGCCCGTAATCCCCGAGACTTCGCCTGCCGTCCAGCTTCCGCGGCTATGGTCGTGGTAACGGTGCGCGTACATAAAGAGGATGTACTCCTCAACGCGTCCCAACCGCAGCAACTGGTGCGCGTAGCCGTAGGAGATAAAGCCCAGGATCGCGCGGCCGTTCGGGTTCGCCCGGCCTACGTTAGCTACTACGCCGACCGTCGTGGCCCCATACGCCCGCATACAGTCGATAATCAGGTTCGACTGCTCCGGCGAGACCACGTCTGGCTGCACCAGCTCCGCGTAGCAACGATGCGGCCACTGCTGCGGACTCGGACGCTCCTGCGCCAGCGACTCGCGGAACGTCAGAGTCGCCCCCGGCAGGGGCCCAATGTAGGCAGGCTTCTTATCGCGCTTCGTATTGGCATCAATGCTCTTCGTGAGCGTCTGCTGCAACTGGTCGGCGCGCTTCGTCCAGTCCGCCGCCAGCGTCTCGCCGCCCGCGAACTTCACCTTGCGCCATGTAGCCGCGATCTCACGCCATCCGCGCACCGTAAACGCACTGTTGGCAAAGTAGGGCTTGTCCCACACCGAGGGATCGGCCGCCAGGCACGAGTCCGACTCGCACCAGCCATGAATCAACCCATGCCCCGGGTTCGACTCCGGCAGCTTCGTCGCCTCGTCCTGCAGCTCCGCCAGCAGGATCGCGGTCGCTTCAATCTTTTCGCGATGCTTCAGCAGCAGCGCGCGGTCGCCGGTGTAGTCGTAGTAGCGAGCGATCAACCACAGCGTAAGCCCGAACTGCGCCGTCTCCGCGCCGCGCATGTTGATCATGCCCTTCGAATCGGTGAAATCCGAGAAGAAGTTATCGAAGATGTCACGCGCCAGATCAAGACGTCCGCATTCCATGTTCGCGTAGAAGCCCATCGTGAAGATGTCCTGGAACCCGTCGTACTCCGGCCCGTAGTAGTCGCGGTCCACCGCACCATACTTCGGATACACGCCGCCGGGACGAACCATCGCCTCCTTCACAAACGCGTAGCGGGCCATGTTCGTCCAGCTCGCATCAGGCAGGGTAATCGGAGTCATGTCATGCAGCATGCGCTCCCAGTACTCGGCAAACTCCAGCAGCCCAAGGTAGAACTCCTCCGGCTTCGGGGCCTGGCGGCGGCGCGTATATTCCGGATAGCTGTATCCATACACAACCTTCGTCACCTTGCCGTTCTCGATGTGCGAGGTGCGGTGCCACGTCTGCACGATGAAGCGGTCCTTCGCCAGCACGTCGCCGAAGACCACGACTTCATAGTACGAACCGTTTTCACCCGGTATCACCTTGCGTACCGCAGGCATCCACCCGCCGACCAGGCCCTCGTGCCGCTGGTTCGCACGATCCTGAGTAATCTCCTTGAAGTACTGCGTCGGATGATAGGTGCGAGTATTGCCGCTCGGATAGATCGGCATCGTATCGCTGCATTCCTTCGTCCCGACGATGGTCTCCCAGCTAGGACGAGCCGCGGCAGCATTATTCCCCTGCCCCGGCGGCCGGTGGTACGAGTGCATCGGCGGAGCCGCCCGGCGCACATCGTCCTCATTGGGGTCCCCCCCACCCGAGAGCAGCTTGTCCGCCAGAATGTCCGCGTCGGCCATGCCGATGTCCTTGATATCCAGGCCAAGGTGCTGCGGCCCCTCATCGGCGAACTGCGCCTCCGCGGTCTTCGGCAAGACCCGTGCGGTCCCCTTCGAAGAAACGAACGTAATCACGCCGTCCCGCGTGCGCATGTCTTCATACGCCTTCCAGGTCTCACCGTTGCGCGTAAAGGTCGCCAGCAGAGTGTGACCATCCACCGGGGCCTCCGCCTCTGCCACGACGCCTCCCAGCATCGCATAAGGAAACTGTGTAGAGTGCTCCGCAAGCGCAGGCAAGCTATTCAATGCCGCTGTAGTGGCGGCTACGGTCTGCAGAAAACGACGTCTATCCATCGATGACCTCTTCCGAATAATTAAATTAATTCACTCACCTGGCCCCAACCCTGCAAGAGCCCATGTCTTACCAAACAGCCCAGCCGGCACGCAGATACTCGCGCACTGGCTTTATATCCAAAAACATAGCCTTTGTATACAAACGAGTATACGCACGCTGCAATGGGAAAGTCTCAGACCAGCAGACCAATCAGCTAATTAATAAAAACACCGGAACTGACCCCTGTTATTTCAGACTGTTCCCATCCGACACAGCATCCTTCTCCGCCAAATCTGCCGAAAAAACGAGACCCTCTCCCTCGACCAGATCGGGGGCCTCAAACTCCCATCCACGAAGGTACAGACCCAGATCAAACCCCGCACGGCGAGCCTCAAAACAATCCGCCTCGATGGCCGCGGCAATAGCCTTAATCACGTCGTCAAAGACCACATCTTCATCCGCTGCTTCCATCCATAAAGGCAGAGAAAGCCAGCCCAGCAGCTCTTCAAATGCCTCCTGATTGAAGTAGGTCCTCCCCTCCGATTCATTCACCCCCGTCAGCCACCGAACATCGGGGTCCATCCAGAAATCTTCTCGATGAAAGGCATCTCCCGCATCGCCTGCCAACAAAAGAATGCGGACTTGTGCAGCCGCCCGCCAGATATCTTCACCTTCTATACCCAAAGACGAAAAAACTTCGGCAAGGGAATATCGCAGTTGCAGAGCATCGAAAAGAGCCGCCGACTTCTCTCTCCAGCCCACGTTCCGCAATGCAATCCAGGCAAGCACCGGGGCCCAAATCCGTTTCGAAAACGGATCGCTCTTCCCAAAAGGAAGCAATACGGACACAGTCGAAGGCGGTAGTCGTTCTTCAAGCCTTTCTCCGATCGCAATCAACTCCACAGCCCTCGGAACCATCTCTGCAATGCCATTGCGATACCGTTCTCTATCAGAAGGCATCCCTTCAACATCCGCAGAGCCCACATCTTCCCTCTGTCTGATCTCGGGAACGAACTCCAGCACCTGCTCGTAAAAGAACTCACATTTCGTTACAAATGAATCGAGACAGGAATCCACGGCCTTTTCAGATATCTCCGGCTCATATACTGACAACACTTCATCAGAATCTGTCGATTCCTCTGTTATCCGCGCATCGTCCCCAGGGGCCTCGGCACCTTCAACCGAAACAATATCTACCTCGTCTGCATCCGCTCTTTCACGCGCTGCCTCGACAAACAAATCGATGTTCGTCAGACTAAGAACCTGCCGAAGCGCCTCATGCAGAGGCCGCAATCGAGCCATGGCGAGCGCCCGTGCAACGCTCGGAACCCCCTCCCCATGCAGAGCATCGCACAACGTATCCCAAGGCTCTTCCGCCGTAGGCCGCAATTCACACCAATCCAGCAGAACCATGGATTGATACCCGCGCAGATCCACTCTCAAACCATGCTCGCGAAGTTGGGAGACGCGCCTCAGATACTCCAGATTCTGCTTCGTGTCGCGATACGCAACGATCAAAGAATCATCCGCAGGCAAAGCCAGGCCTTCCGCTAAACTCTTCTGCCGAAGCTCTCCAACCCATTTATCCATCGCCGCAGCCGAAACATGGATCGTTCCGCGTGTACTTTCATATCGATTGTTGTAAACAATCAGCGCACGCTGATCCCGCAGCCGGTTCGAATACGCAAAAACGTTCTCGTCAACGGTTCCATCATCCGTCCAGAAGTCATACAGCGTAAAGTTCTCGCTCTCGGCAAACAACCGCCGATTATGCAGCAGCGGCGCAATCTCATGCTGATGCCGGGCGATCAGACCTTCATCTGGATTTTCATCCATCCGTGCCTGCTTGAACTCCATGCCGTAACGTTCCGTGTAGCCTTCAATCTGCCCATGCGAAAACATCGGAAGCCCCGGTAACGTAGCCAGTAGCGTACACACTCCGAAGAACTTATCGCCCGAGCCAAACTGATCGATCGCCGTCCGTTCATCCGGATTGCTCATGAAGTTCACATATCGCTTCAAAATATCCGGATCGAACTCAATCGTCTTCTTCAAATACGAGCGATACTTCGCATTCTCCTCATCGCGCAGCATGATCATAAACGCGCTGTTGTAGACGCGATGCATCCCCAGGGTCCTGACAAAGTACCCCTCAAGCAGCCAGAACGCCTCCGCCAGCAGCAGCGTTCCCGGCACTTCAGCAGCTACCCGGTCCACGACCTCGCGCCAGAACTCATGCGGCATCATCGCATCGAACTCTTCCTGCGAGATCGCATTCTCCGCGCGCGACGGAATCGATCCTCCCGCCCCCGGAAGTGGAAACCATAGCCGCTGCACATGCCTCTTTGCCAGAACCATCGCCGCATCAAAGCGGATGATCGGAAACATACGCGCAACGTGCAGGATCGTCTGGATCACATGCTCGCGAACGACTGCCTTGGAGTAATCCAATTGCGCGGTATCGTTCCATGCAAAAGTCGTTCCATCGTTGCCGTGGTAGACGAAGCGAGTCGTCCCCTCGTGATAATGCCGCAGACGAAACACAACCGCGGCATCGGTCTGCTCATAATAATGGTCCTCAATCTTGATCTCGACGCGGCTATCGGTCGAGAGGTCCGGCCCTTCGAAGCGATAGACCGGAAAGGGACTCTCCCACCTGAAGAGAAACCAGTCGGGATGCTCGATCACCCAGTCAGAATCCAACCCCATGTGGTTCGGAACCATGTCGCTCGCCAGCCGAAGACCAACCGCTGCGGCTCGTTCACGCAGCCGCTCATAGGCAGATCTTCCCCCAAGATCTTCAGCGATCTCATACCCTTTCAGAGAATAGGCGGAAGCCACGGCGTCGCCATGTCCGCGCAGCCGTTTGATCGTTCTCGACGCAGTGCTTCTCTCCCAAAGCCCGATCAGCCACAGGGCCGTAATCCCCCGGTCTGCAAGCAGCTTCAGTTCTTCGTCCGGAATCTGATCGAGCCGATAGATATGCCGTAGATATTTTTTTGAAAGCTGCTCCAGCCAGACATACGTGCTCTTGGCCATGAGCACCACATTCGGCATCCATGCCTGGTCCGCACTGAATGCCTCATACTCATGCAGCGGAGTCTGATAACCAGGAGCATACCTCCTGCGCGTCAAACCATCCGAACCGGTCTCCTCTGAGCCGAAGTCCTTATCGAATCCGACAAATTCATCACCGACAAAGCCTTCGCTTCCCCGTCCCGGCACACCATGCCGAAACTGGTCCGGCCCCGGCGGATGAAACCGCATCCAGATCGCAAGATCCTCTTCGCGCAACACGTCAATTGCCAGCAGCACATTGCGTAAATCCTGCCCCAGATACTTCGGCCAGTTCTCACGAATAAACTCCAGTTGCCCCGTAAGCGAATCAGGAGAGGCCAGCAGAGGAGCACGCAATGCATCCAGCAGACTTCCCACCTCCGGCGCAATCGGCGGACGCGTACTGAAATAATTTGGAAGCTCCGAAGTGACTCCCAGGTAGGCCGTTTCCTTTTTCAGTTCGCTATCTTCAAATAACTCTCGGTACGGCAAGAACGCTGGATTGCTGTTGGAGAGCCAAAGCATCATCAACTCTTCCAGCGCAGCCTCGCGATTCGGCAGCCCCTCCGTCTCGCCGCGCAGCCACTCTGCCGCACTCAGCTCCCCGCGGTAAACGGCCATGTTCGGAAACTGCTCTGTAAATGCCCGCAGAAGACGTTCTACCGCCTCCGGCCCCGCCTGCTTTTCGAACCATCTCACCGCCTCGGTCAACACCGAAGGATCAATCTCTCTTCGGTAACGCGCCACCAGCGCGTGATTCAGTTCGTCGATCAACCCCATCGCGAACAGAGCGCCCGCATTGACCGTCCTCTCCGGATTCGTCTCTGCACCGCGAATCTCGTTCAGCTTCTGTGCCAGCCTTCTACTTGCAGCTACATTCGCAAATACAACGTTTCCCGTATAGCTGAACAGCAGATCATCGAGCTTCAACCTGTCACGAAGCGAACGGGAGATATGAAATTCCATGTGCGATGCCCTTCTCTAACCTTCGGTTCGTTGTTTCCACGAAGAGGAGCCAACCACCCAACCGCTCTTCCACTACTCAAACTGTAGTCCATTTCGGTAATGGCGTATCTTACGGCCCTTCAAAAACATCCGCCGGAACGAGCTGTCCCTGTCCATCTCGCTGCCTGGCTGATATAAACCTCTATATCTCAATCAGAAACGGGTCCGCCATCAGGCCGGCTCCTGAGAATCGGCTGTTATGTTACGACAAGCTAACACTTACGTGGGATGTAGTATGGCTGCTCCAAAACCATAGACTTAGTCTGATAAGAGTATTCTGTGTCTATCTTGATGCCAATCTCTATTCCAGTCGCCTTGATGAGTTCTATGAGGCCTTCATGCCTGTCTTTCTAAAACGCGAAAGATACACGGGTGTCCTGTTCCCTGCGGTTATCGCAGGGTGCAGTGCGCTGCTCGGCAGCATGATGATTCTGTTGAAGCCCCCGTCGCAAACCGCCTCCGTCGCAGAGACGTTCTCCTTCGGATGGATCGCTCTCAGCATACTCACCGCGTTCGGAGTGTTTTTCTTAGTCCGCCTCTTCATCGTCGTCTCTTCTGAAACCGCACAAGCGAAAAGAAACGAACAGAGCTTTCTTATCGCCGCTGAATCCAGCACTGACGCGATCATTATGTTCGACTCCGTCCGCGGTAAGAGCGGCGAGATCGTCGATTTCAAATTGACCTTCCTCAACCAGGCCGCCAAGCGAATGGCTGACCTTGATGACAAGGCACTCGGCAAGCATCTTTACCAGATCTTCCCCACACTCCGCGAATCAGATCGCCTGGGACTCTATCGGTCCGTCGCCGAAACCGGCGACGCAGTCTGCATCGAACAGACCCACCTGCTCTTCAAGAACGCTGACCAGCCTGCTCGTTACCAGATCCAGGTCAATAAGCTTCATGACGGCATCGTCGTGATTATGACGGACATCACACTTCGCGTCCAATACAAAGAAGAGCTGGAGCAGGCCCTCAGCTTCAACAAATCCGTCATCGCCAGCTCCCCCTTCAGCATCGTCGTCATGGATACCGCAGGTCTCATCACCTCCATCAACCCTGCCGCGGAGCGTATGCTCTGGTATCGAGAAGCGGAGTTGCTTGGACGGCCCTACATCCTCCTCCATGACTTCCATGAGATCGTTCGCCACGCCGAAGAGCTCAGCTTGCAATCCGACACCGAGGTCTATCCCGATCACCACGTCTTCCTCTTCAATCCGGAGAAAGGCCTCATCGACGAGCGCGAATGGACCTACATCCGCAAAGACGAGTCCACCGTTCCCGTGCAGCTCGTCGTCAGTGCGCTACGCGACACCGACGACCGCATCACCGGCTTCCTTGGCATCTCCTACGACCTTACCGAAAAGAAACGCGCCGACGAGTACATCTATCACGTCGCGCACCACGACTCTCTCACCGGCCTTCCAACACGCACCCTGCTTCGCGACCGCCTCGAAGTGGCGATTGAGCGTGCCAAGCGGTCTCAGGACAATCTGGCTGTCCTGATGGTCGATCTCGACAACTTCAAACGCGTCAATGACTCCCTCGGTCATCAGGCAGGCGATACAGTCCTCTGCGAAATCACCAGACGACTCAAAGAGTGCATCAGAAAATCTGATACCGTCGCCCGCATGGGAGGAGACGAGTTCGTCATCGTCCTTCCCGATCTTCGTTCCTCATCCGATATTCAGGAGATCTGCCAGAAGCTGCTTGCCGTAGTTGCCAGACCGATTCGCATCGGCCGCCATGAAATCATTGTCACCGCAAGTATCGGTGTCAGCCTCTTTCCCAATAATGAAGATGTAGACACCCTCTTCAAAAACGCAGATCTTGCCATGTATAACGTCAAGGCTCGTGGCCGCAACGGCAGCGAGCTCTACACCTCAGAGCTCGCCATGCAGGGCCTCGAAGAGCTTGAGATGGAGTCGGCACTCCGCAACGCCCTGGCACTTGAGACGAAGGAGTTCGAGATCGTCTATCAGCCGCAGATCTCCTTCAAGGACAACAAGGTCCTCGGGGTAGAGGCTCTCCTCCGCTGGAACAGCCACATCTTCGGCCCCGTCGCTCCTGATATCTTCATCCCCATCGCAGAAGAGACCGGCCTTATCATCCCCATCGGAGAGTGGATTCTGGCCGAAGCCTGCAAAGAGATTGCGGCTCTTCAAGACCAGCTTGGCATCGAGTGTTCCGTTGCCGTCAACCTCTCGCCACGCCAGTTTCAGCAGAAAAACTTTCCCGCGACCGTGGAGCAGGCCCTCTTCGCCAGCGGCCTCAAGCCTCATCAGCTCGAGCTCGAGATCACCGAGCAGCTCCTCATGATCGACTCCGAAGAATCGCTTGAGATCATGCAGCGAGTACGCAAGCTTGGCGTCCGCTTCTCCATCGACGACTTCGGCACCGGCTTTTCGAACATGGGCTACATCACGCGCTTCGCCGTGGACCGGATCAAGATCGACCGTTCCTTCATCTCCAAGTGCGACATCGATGAAACCAGCCGCGCCGTTACCTCCGCGATCATTGCCCTCGCCCATAGTCTTAATATCGAAGTCATCGCCGAAGGTGTCGAAACCGAGCAGCACGTCAAAACGCTCATCCAGATGTCCTGCGATCAGGCCCAGGGGTATTTCTACTCCCCACCTCTCAAGCCGGCAGACCTCGAAACATTCGCGCTCCGCTTCCTCGAAGCTCCATCCACAGGAAAAGAGCGTGCAAGGACGCTGAAACAGCTTCCCCAATCCTCCTTGACCGTCATGGCTCGCCCCTGATTGCGACAGGTCAAAGACTCCCTGCAAACCTCCTCATCGATTCCGTTCACTCTCTCGTAACAAAAAGAAACTACCGTTGTCATGTAGATTTCATCGAGAAGAGACCGGAAGCCCATCGTAATGAACCTCCCCTTTAGCAGAAGCGACATACGCTTCCTCCCTGGCGCATGTTAAGCAGACGACGCCTCCTCCATAACAGTCTCTACTCCGCCGCTGGTCTCACCCTCAGCCGAGGTGTACCCGCCCTGGCTCAGGCCCAGATGGCCAACCCCACGCCATTCCGCAGCGGAATTAGGCTCGCGCCCTACGTCGATCCTCTTCCTGTTCCGCCTGTCCTCCGCGGCAAGCCCGGCGAAACCCTCGACGTCGAGATGCGTCAGTTTCACCAGAAAGTCCACCGCGACCTCCCCCCCACCACCCTCTGGGGATACAACGGCTCCTGGCCTGGCCCCACCATCGAAGCTCAGTCCGATCAGCCTCTCAGCATCAACTGGACCAGCAAGCTTCCCACCACCCATCTTTTGCCCATCGATCACTCCATCCACGGAGCCGGGGCCGATCTCCCCTCCGTCCGTAACGTAGCCCACCTCCACGGAGCCTGTACTCTGCCCGACGACGACGGCTATCCCGACGCATGGTTCACCGCCAGCGGCCAGCACGGTTCCAAGTTCAACCCGCGCCCCTCGGCCTACCCCAACTGCCAGCCTTCGACGACTCTCTGGTATCACGACCACTGTCTCGGCATCACTCGCCTCAATATCTATGCGGGTCTCTCAGGCTTCTATCTCATCCGCGACGAGTTCGAAAAATCCCTCAACCTGCCCAGTGGCGAGTACGAGATTCCGCTCATGCTTCAGGACCGCCTCTTTCATCACGACGGTTCTCTTTACTACCCCAAAGTAGTCAACGGGCCCAAAGAGCACCCCATATGGGTCCAGGAACTCTACGGCGATTACAACTGCGTTAACGGCAAGGTCACACCCTTCCTCGAAGTCGAGCCACGCAAGTATCGCTTCCGCATCCTCAACGGCGCTAACTCCCGCTTCTATCACCTTCGCCTCTTTACCTCCGACGCCAAAGGCAAGATCCTCAACGAATCCTTTGACGTTCCTGCCTTCAACCAGATCGGAACCGACGGCGGCCTGCTTCCCGAGCCACTTGAGCTTCGCTACCTGCTCATATCCCCCGCCGAACGTTTCGATATCGTCATCGACTTCTCCGACTACGCAGGAAAGTCCTTCTCCCTCATCAACGACGCTCCCGCTCCCTACAATATGGGCGGCCAGTTTGTCCCCGCAGAGGTCATGCTCTTTAAAGTCACCAAGCCTCTCTCCGGCAAGGACACCAGCTCTCTGCCCGACACGCTTGCACCGTTCGAGATGCTTGACCCCACACACGCCGTAAAAGACCGCCAGCTACTCGTCTCCGAGATCGAGCGGCCATCCGACGGCTACGTCATCACCGGACTGCTCGGCAACGCGCGATGGCACGATCCCATCACGGAAGATCCCAAAGCCGGAACCACCGAAATATGGTCTTTCATCAACACCACTGCGGATGTCCACCCTCTGCACGTTCATCTCGTGCAGTTCCAGGTGCTCAATCGTCAGCCATTTAATGTTCAGGTCTACCAGCAAACCGGCAAGCTCATCTTCACGGGGCTCCCCATGGCTCCCGAGAGTAACGAGCGTCCAGCACGCAAAGATACGATCAAGTCCTATCCCGGTTACGTCACCCGCATCATTCAACGCTTCGATCTGCCTCACGGAACTCCCACGACTCCCGGACAGGAGTTCCTCTACGTCTGGCACTGCCACATCCTCGAACACGAAGACAACGAGATGATGCGCCCCTACAAAGTGATCGCTTAATTCCCACCGCATCACCAGCTCATTTCATCTCATAAAAATTCAACGAGTTGACGAGCATTTTTCACCAATTATTTTGGGAACCTCCGCAACTAAAAAAAGTGAGCGCAATTCTCGATCAATTCACAGAAGCTTGATGTTTTGCCATGCCAATTGCTTCTACGGTTATCCCACTGAGGTTGTACTCCCCGCGGCGTAAAAAACCGCCCCTCAGTTTTCTGGAGGTTACCTTGAAATCCAATCGTTCACTCAATGTCCCGAACGGGACTTTGAAATGTGGCGCTGCGATGCTCGTCGCGCTACAAGTGTTAGCAGGTATGCCTGTATCTGCTTACGCCGCTGCTGCCCCGGCAGCCACGACCCCGATCCAGCACGTGATCGTCATCATCGGTGAGAACCGCACCTTTGATCACGTTTACGGCACCTATACGCCGAAGGCTGGAGAGACCGTTTCCAACCTCCTTTCCAAGGGAATCGTGAAGGCCAATGGTAAGCCCGGCCCCAACTACTCCCTCTCCGCTCAGTACTCTGCTCTCGACGGCACCGCCGCAGGCATCAGCACCTACTCCAACAGCCCCCAGTACAAGAGCATCTACGGCACCCTCCCTCCTGCTCTCGCTGGCGGACCTGTGGCTCCCTCGCTCACTGGCCCGGCGCCCTTTACGACACTGAAGATCGCCAAGCTCGCTGACCGGTCTCTCGCCAACGACTATAACCAGTTCCTGATCACGGGCGCGACCGGCATTCCCTCCGGCCAGGTTGATACCCGCATCAAGAACGCGACCAACCTCCGCGAAGGCGTCTTCCAGCTCTCTGGAAACAAGATGCCCTACGACGCTTACACGCAGAGCCCCGTACACCGCTTCTTCCAGATGTGGCAGCAGGCTGACTGCAACGTCGACTACGCCACCAAGGACAATCCCTCGGGCTGCTTGAGCGACCTCTTCCCCTGGGTTGAGACCACCATCGGTGCTGGCAGCAACGGTAACGCCCAGCCCAAGAACTTCACCGACACCTCCACCGGCGAAGGCTCCGCTGCCATGGGCTTCTACAATATGGCCCAGGGCGACGCTCCTTACTTCAAGCAGCTCGCCGATGACTTCACCATCAGCGACAACTTCCACCAGTCCGTCATGGGCGGCACCGGCGCGAACCACATCATGTTCGGCTTCGGTGACTCAATCTACTACACCACCGATGGCAAGACTGCGGCGGCTCCTCCGACCAACCAGATCGAGAACCCCAATCCGCAGGCCGATACCAACAACTACTACGATCAGGACGGCTACTCCGGTGGCAGCTACGTCAACTGCGGCGACATCAAGCAGCCTGGCGTTCCCGCCGTTACCAACTACCTCCAGTCCCTTAAGCGGCCTGTGCCCGCCAACTGCGTCAAGGGTCACTACTACCTCGTCAACAACTACAACCCCGGTTACGCTGGCGACGGTTCGCTCTACTCGACCCTCTCGCCCTTCACGATCCCCCCGACCAGCCAGAAGAGCATCGGTGACGTCCTCACCGCGCACAACCTCTCCTGGAAGTACTTCGGCGAGGATTGGGATCTTTACGTGACCGACCCCAGCGAGTCGAACTCCTTCGACGCGTATTGCAACATCTGCAATCCCTTCCAGTACCAGACCCAGTTCATGGGGACTCAGGCGGCCCGCGAGAAGTACATGGCGGATACCACCCAGCTCTATGAGGATCTCGCCACCGGCGACCTTCCCGCCGTCTCCGTCGTCAAGCCCAGCGGCATCAACGATGGTCACCCTGCCTCTTCCAAGCTTGACCTCTTCGAAGGCTTCGTCAAGAAGGTCGTCAATGGCGTCAAGTCCAACCCCACCCTCTGGGACAACACCGTTATCTTCATCACCGAAGATGAAGGCGGCGGCTACTATGACTCCGGCTACATCCAGCCCGTCGACTTCTTCGGCGACGGTACCCGCATTCCTATGATCGTCGTTTCGAAGTACTCCAAGGGCGGACACGTCTCCCACGAGTACGGCGACCACGTTTCGATCGTCAAATTCATCGAGAAGAACTGGAACCTTCCGACCATCACGGGCCGCAGCCGCGACAACCTGCCGAACCCCGTGCAGAAGAAGGGCAATCCGTATGTCCCCACCAACAGCCCTGCTATTGGTGACCTTTCGGATAGCTTCAACTTCTCCAAGAAGTAACCCTCTCCTTCAACCAGATGCACTCACTTCGACGGCCAGCAACCACTGGCCGTCGAAGTGCATTACTTGAGAAAGCGTCCTGACCATGAAAATGAAATCGTTCGCCCAGTCCATCGCACCTGTAGCCGTACTCGCCTCTCTTCTCTCTGGAGCCGCAACAATCTCCCCATCGCACGCGCTCTACGCAGCGGCCACCCCCACCACCTCCACCCGTGCCTTCCATGTTGAAGGCCGCTGGGAGCTCGGAGGCGTCGGCGGCTGGGGCCTTCCGGCTCTGGACTCCTCCGCTCATCTTCTCTATATCCCCCGCAACAACCGAGTCATGGTCGTAGACACCAAAACCGGCAGCCTCGTCACAGAAATCGGCGGTATGCAGAACGTGCGCGAGATGGTCCTCGATGACGCCGGAAAATACGGCTACGTCACCGACCCCACGGACGGCTCTGACGGCTTCGTCCGCGTCTTCGACCGCGCCACACACCAGCTCGTAGCCTCCATCCCCACCGGCCGCGTACCCGCCGGAATCGCCTTCGACGCCGCTACAAAATCGGTCTTCGCCTTCAACTCGCACGACCACTCCGCCACAGTCATAGACGCCACCACGAACCAGGTCACCGCGACCATTCCGCTTGAGGGACGTCCCGCATCCGCAATCTCCGACGGCAAGGGCAACATCTACGTCACGCTTCCCGCGCTCGGCGAAATCACCCGCATCGACGCGGCACAGAAAAAAGTCGTTACCTCTTGGCCGCTTGGTACCTGCACCGGCCCTGCGGGTCTCTCCATCGATAGCGCTCACCGCCAGTTGTTCACCACCTGCGAAGATCACAAACTCGTCTCCGTCAACGCCGACAACGGCCACGTCGCCGCCATCGCCGACGCTCCCATAGGAGCAGGCGATCTCGACTTCGATCCCAGGCACAACATGCTCTTCCTCGCCGACATCAACGGAACTCTCACCGTCTACCGCCGCATCTCCCCCACCCGATACGCCGTCAGCCAGCGCGTCAAAACCCAACCCGGCGCGCGTACTCTCATCGTCAATCACCTGGATGACAAAGCCTTCCTCGCAACCTCCAAGTTCGACATGAATACGACAACCAAATCCGAAGAACTCCAGTTCCGTCCAACCCCGGTCCCCGGAAGTTTTTCGATCATCGTCGTAGGCAGATAACTCTTCATGCAAACAACCTGCATCTCAAACAGAAAGACCCACCGCCAAGGTGGGTCTTTCTGTTGATTCCATCCAGCGCTCTAAGCAACGCGCTCAATGGTAACGCTCTCAAGCACCACCGGGGTCTTGGGACGATCCATGCCATCGCGTGCCACCTTGCTGATCTTCTCCACCACATCGTAACCCTCGACCACTTCACCGAAGATGGTGTGCTTGCCGGTAAGCCAGCTCGTCTCGGCTACCGTAATGAAGAACTGGCTGCCGTTCGTATTCGGCCCGGCATTGGCCATCGCCAGCTTGCCAGGCTGCTGGAACCCATGGCGCGAGCCACGCGTCTCATCGGCAAAACGATATCCTGGACCACCCATACCGGTGCCCTCAGGATCGCCGCCCTGAATCATGAACTGCGGAATCACGCGATGAAAGATCGTGCCGTCATAGAGCTTCGAACCCGTCTTGCTGCGGCTGGTCCACTCCTTGGTGCCTTCGGCGAGACCGATGAAGTTCGCAACCGTCTCCGGTGCGTCCGTCTCGAACAATTCGCACACAATCGTGCCTTCCGTGGTCTTGAAGGTTGCGTAGGTGCCTGGCTTGGTGGGCATGTCAAAGTTCTCCTTGCAGGTTGAGAGGATAGGATGAGCCTTCGCACAGATGCAAAGGCAGGAAGATAAAACCTATTTGGGTTGTGCCGCAGCCGGAGCAGGAGGCGTGGCTGGCGCTGGAGTCGCAGGTGCGGCAGGTATCGGCTGCCCGTCACGAACAATCGTAATCCGGTCAATCGTAACCGGCGTCTGCGGCTTATCGCTTGCATCGCGGTCCACACGGGCAATGGAGGCGACCAGAAGGACGCTATGGCTATCGCACTGGCCAAAGATCGTATGCTTGCCGTTGAGATACGGCACCGGAACCTCTGTGATAAAAAACTGCGATCCGTTGGTACCCCCGCCCGTAGGCCCAGGCCCAGAGTTCGCCATCGCCAGAAGCCCGGGTGCATCGAACGTAAGCGAGGGAACAATCTCATCCTGGAAGAGGTACCCGGGATCTCCCGTTCCATCTCCAACCCGGTCCCCGCCCTGAATCATGAACCCCGGAATCACACGATGAAACGTGGTGCCATTGTAGAAAGGCTTTCCATGAACCTTGGTGAGCGTCTTAGGATCGGTCCAGTCCTTCGTCCCCTCCGCCAACCCGATAAAGTTGGCAACCGTAACCGGGGCCTGCTGATCGTAGAGCTTGCAGGTAAGTCGCCCCATGCTCGTGTCAATGACCACAGTAGGCCCAGTAGGCACCACCGGAGTCGCCGCCGCCGGGTTCGTAGCCACCGGCGCATCCGGAAGATCTTGTTGCTGTGTAGCAGGAGTTGTCTGCGCGTGTGCGGAGAGGCCGAGTCCTAAAGCGAGTACAAGATAGCGAAACGTCATGCAGTATACAAACCCCAGAAAACAGGCTATCGCAGACGCACCCTCCCGGGCAATTCGCTCATCCATTGCCGCGTAACCTTTGGCGCGCCCGTCCATCTCATCATGCAGAGACATCCAGGCATCTTGCATCCCATCATGAAAAGGAACCTGCTATGGCAAAGTTTGCTCTATACGCGGAGTTGAAAGCGAAACCCGGCAAAGAGGTCGAGGTCGAAGCCTTCCTGAAACAAGGCGCGGAGATGGCGAAAGCCGAGGCCGGAACCGTCCACTGGTACGGCTTCAAAAATCAGGGCGGGGTCTTCGGAGTATTCGACACATTCCACGACGAAGCCGGACGCGATGCCCATCTGAACGGCGAGATCGCAAAAGCCCTGATGGCCAAGGCCGACGAATACTTCTCCGAACCACCAGCCATTCATAAGCTCGATCTCATCGCAGAGAAATAAAACAGAGGACGCTCATCGCAACCAGCCGCGCAGAAAATCACGTTGCTATCTAAAGTTTCATAAGGACGACTCGGCAAAGGTTGGCAAGAAGTGCAGATTCTCTGGTAACGTTTTCTGCATGTTCTTTACTCGATCTCTTTGCGCGCTGATGGCGGTAGCGTCCTCTTCTGTCTACGGGTTTACACAAAACACTCCTTCGGCTCCCGTCACCATTCAGGTTGACGCCGCACACACCACCGGCCCCTACACCGCTGTCTGGAGCCACGTCGGCGCCGACGAGCCGAACTACAGCACAGCCCCGAATGGCCAGCAACTCCTGCGCGAGCTCTCCAAACTCAGCCCCTCGCCCGTCTACGTCCGGCTCCACAATCTCCTCACCACCGGCGACGGAACCGGCTCGCTCAAATGGGGATCGACCAACGTATACCGCGAAGATGCGGACGGCAAGCCCATCTACGACTGGACCATTACCGACAAGATCTTCGACTCCATGAAGAACAACGGCGTAAGGCCGCTGGTCGAAGTAGGCTTTATGCCGGAGGCGCTCTCGATCCACCCTCAGCCCTATCGTCACACCTTCCCCAACGGCTCCGTATACACCGGCTGGAGCTATCCTCCCAAGGACTATGAGAAGTGGGCTGCACTTGTAACCGCATGGGTTACACACCTCCACGAACGCTACGGCGCCGCAGCCGAAAACGACTGGCTCTGGGAGGTATGGAACGAGCCCGACATCGCCTACTGGCACGGCACCCCCGAAGAGTACGACAAGCTCTACGACTACACCGCGACCGCGATCCACAAAGTCCTGCCGAGGGCGAAGGTAGGCGGCCCCGAAGCAACCGGCGTCGCCCCCGGCAAGTCCGAGGCATTTCTGCGCCAGTTCCTGGAGCACTGTTCGCACGGCAAGAACGCGGCAACCGGAGCAACCGGCGCGCCGCTCGCCTTCATCAGCTTCCACCCCAAAGGCTCGCCCACCACGGTCGACGGACATGTCCGCATGAGCATCCGCAACCAGATTCGCGCAACCGATTATGGGATGCGCGTCGTGGCCTCCTACCCCGAGTGGAAGAACACCCCCATCATCCTCGGCGAGAGCGATCCCGAGGGCTGCGCCGCCTGCAAGGGCGCGCAGAACGGCTATCGTAACGGCCCGCTCTACGGCGTAAGCATAGCCGAAGCCACCGCAAGAGACGTAGAGGTCGCCGAGAAAAATGGCGTCACCCTGCAAGGGGCCGTCACCTGGGCCTTCGAGTTCGAGGACCAGCCGGTCTTCGCGGGCTTCCGCGAGCTGGCCACCGGAGGCAAAGCCGACGGCAAATACTACCTCGTCGATAAGCCCGTCCTGAACGTATTCCGCATGATGGGAATGCTCGGCGGCCAGTACGTCGCCGTAAAGAGCTCAGGAGCCTTGCCCGTCGATCAGCTCATCAAAGAGAGCGTGCGGGCAAACCCCGACATCAACGCCGTAGCCACCCGCTCCGAACACCACGTCGATGTCCTCCTGTGGAACTACCATGACGACGACGTCACCGTCCCCCCAGCCGAGGTAAGCCTCTCCGTCGACTCCCTTCCCTCGCGCAAAGTAAAGGTGCAGCGCTTCCTGATGGACGCCGAACACAGCAACGCCTATGCCGCATGGCAGAAGATGGGAAGCCCCGAAAGCCCCACCGCGCAGCAGTTCATCGCCCTGCAGAACGCGGCAAAGCTGGAAGAAGTCACCCACCCCACTTCAACGGCCGCCAAAGATGGCTCCGTAAAATTGGACCTCAAGCTGGAAAGACAAGGAGTTACGCTCGTCCGCCTCTCCTGGTAGCTTTTTAGAGCAACCAAGCCTGTCAACCATGACATCTCTTCTTACAGAGGTGATACATGTCACAAGGTCTGAACTCTACAAAGATTCCAGCACGTCCTTCCCACGAAGCGATCGAGTCGGAAACACCAGCAACTGAGACAGGAGAGACCCCTCAGCAGAGGATGGATCACAGCGCCATGGAGAGCGCAAAACGCGCCGAGAACCGGATTCACTCGAACGAGAACACGACTCCCGGCAATTCCATCTTCACGAAATAATTTAATCCTGATTCTGCAAAAGCAAAGCCCCACCTCACAGGTGGGGCTTTGCTCATCAGCCTAGTAAGCGGCAGCGCCCGCCTCGGCTACGGCATGGTCCTGCTCACCGGAGCCTCCACTCACTCCAATGGCTCCCACAACTCTGCCATCCTTCTTCAAAGGAATGCCACCGGCAAAGATCATCACCTTGCCATCGTTCGAGGCATGAATCCCGAAGAACTGACCTCCCGACTGCGAGTGTTCCGCAAGATCCTTCGTGGCAATATCAAAAGCGCGAGACGTCCAGGCCTTCTTGATCGAGATATCCACCGAACCCAGCCACGCATTGTCCATGCGAACATGGGCAACCAGGTTCCCGCCCGCATCGGCAACGGCGATATTCATAGGTTGACCAATCTCCACGGCCTTCTTCTCTGCGGCCTCAATAATACGGCGTGCATCAGCTAACTGAATCATTTCAAAGCTCCTTGTTTCATGTTGGATGCGGCGTGATGCCAAGTATCAGAACAAAATCAAAATGCCCATCTTTGCGACAATCGTATTGTCGCAAAGATGGGCGCTCTAAAGATTTGCAGATTCGTAAAATACTAGCGCGCGAACAAATCCTTCACCTGCTGAACAAAGACGTCCCGTCCCATATCGCTGATCGCCTCCGTCAAAGGCAACTGCTTCGGGCAGGCCTGAACGCAGTTCTGCGCGAACCCGCACTCCTGAATACCGCCGTCCCCCGCCAGTGCCCGCAACCGCTCTTCCTTCAACACCGATCCCGAAGGGTCCATATTGAACAGCTTCGTCTGGGCAATCGTAGCCGCGCCAACAAAACCGGTAGCATCATTGAACTGCGGGCAAACCTCCATGCAGATCGTGCACGAGATGCAGTTCGAAAGCGGATAGCGCTGCTCCTGAATCTGCGGAGCCTGCTTCGGCCCCGGCCCCAGGTCATACGTTCCATCAATCGGAACCCACGCCTTCACCTTCTTCAGGTTCTCAAACAGCACCGAGCGGTCCACCGCCAGGTCACGAACCACTGGGAACTTGCTAAGGGGAGCAAGCGTAATCGGCTGCTCCAGCTTATCCACCAGCGCCGAGCAAGCCATCCGGGCCTTGCCGTTAATCAACATCGCGCAGGAGCCGCAGATCTCCTCCAGGCAGTTCGAGTCATACGTCACCGGAGTCGTCGCCTTCCCCGCCACATCGACGGGGTTGAGCGCAATCTCCCCCAGCAGAGAGGTGATATTCATCCCCGGACGATAAGGAATCTCAAACTTCTCGGTCACGGCTGCTGCGCCGGGGCTCGACTGCCTCTTGATCTCGACCTTGATCGTACTCTGTGCCATTTGCGAATACTCCTTGCGAAACCCTACGCGGTAGCGTCATAACGACGCGGACGCGGCTTGATGTACTGAATATCTACCTCCTCAAGCTCAAAGGCCGGAGCTTCATCCTTGAAGCTCGCCTTCGTCGTCTTAAGGAACTTTTCGTCATTGCGATCCGGAAAGTCCGGCTTGTAGTGCGCGCCGCGCGACTCATCGCGAAGCCGTGCGCCCTGCACGATCACGCGTCCAAGTTGCAACATATTCCAGAGCTGCCGCGTAAACGCAAAGCTCGTATTCGCCCACTGGCTCTTGTCCGAGAGATTCACATTGCGGTACCGCTCAAGCAATTCCACAATCTTGGCATCCGCCTCATCGAGCCCGGCGTTATACCGGATGATCGTAGCGTGCTTGGTCATCGTCTCGCCAAGCTCGCGCCAGATCTTGAACGGATTCTCCGTGCCGGGATTATTCAGCAACAGCTTATTGAACTCCTGCTGCCGCTTCAACTCCGCCACATGGCCGCCATCGCCCTCTGGCGCAGGCAGCGACTTCGCATACTTCATCGCCTCCGGCCCGGCAACAAATCCGCCATAGATGCACGAGAGCAGCGAGTTCGCCCCCAGTCGGTTCGCGCCGTGGATCGAGTAATCCGCCTCGCCCGCCGCAAAGACACCCGGAATGTTCGTCTGCTGGTTGAAGTCCACCCACAGCCCGCCCATCGTGTAGTGCATTCCTGGAAAGATCTTCATCGGCGTATCGCGAGGATCGTCGCCAACGAACTTCTCATAAATCTCCAGAATGCCTTCCAGCTTACGGTTAAGCGTCTCGCGATCGATATGAGTCAGGTCGAGATACACCATCGGCTGGCCATCGATTCCCATGCCATGCTCATAAACCACCTTGAAGATCGCGCGCGTCGCTACATCGCGAGGCACAAGGTTTCCATACTTCGGATACCACTCCTCAAGGAAGTACCAGCGATCGCCCTCCGGAATCGACTTCGGATTGCGCTTGTCGTTCTTGTCCTTCGGCACCCACACGCGTCCACCCTCGCCACGCGCCGACTCCGACATCAGACGAAGTTTGTCCTCGCCCGGGATAGCCGTAGGATGTACCTGGATGAACTCGCCATTGGCATAGTAAGCGCCCTGCTGATAAAGCGCCGACTGGGCCGACCCCGTGCACACCACGGAGTTCGTGGACTTGCCGAAGATCGCGCCATTGCCGCCTGTGCAGACGATGATCGCATCCGCCGGAAACGTCCGCAGCTCCATCGAGCGCAGATCCATCGCGCTGATGCCGCGGCAAACGCCCTTCGAATCCAGCACGGCAGAGAGAAACTCCCAGCCCTCATACTTCGTGACCTTGCCCTCGGCCTCAAAGCGCCGAACCTGCTCATCCAGCGCATACAGAAGCTGCTGCCCCGTCGTAGCTCCGGCAAAGGCAGTACGGTGATAAAGCGTTCCGCCAAACCGGCGGAAGTCCAGCAGTCCTTCCGGAGTGCGATTGAAAGGCACTCCCATGCGGTCCAGCAGGTCGATGATCGCCGGTCCCTGCGCGGTCATCTGCTTCACCGGCGTCTGGTTGGCCAGGAAGTCGCCGCCATAGATCGTGTCGTCGAAGTGCTTGAGAACATCGTCCCCTTCGCCCTTCAGATTCTTGGCCGCATTGATGCCGCCCTGCGCGCAGACCGAGTGCGAACGTTTCACCGGCACGATGGAAAACAGATCCACCTTGCCGCCGGCCTCGGCGATTTTGATAACCGCGGAGAGCCCGGCAAGGCCGCCGCCTACGACGATAATTCTGGGTGTTGCTGCCATGTTCGCTTTCCCTCAGGGAACCATGCCCTATCTCTATGCGAGGTAAAAAATTTAGAAGATCACTTCTGTACAAACGAAGGATCAGAAATCGGTGAAGACGTCTGAGACGCCGGAAGCACCACACCGGCGGGCTGCTCAGGCAGCACATTCTCAGGCGCATTCGGATACTTGTAGACAACGGCCCAGATGCTCGCCAGTCCCATCAGGCAAAGCGCGGTACCAACAACGCCGCAAACATAGCCAAACTTCTTGCGCGCCTTCTCGCCAGGAGTAATTCCCCACTTCGCCGCAAACAACCAGATGCCGTAAGCAAAGTGCCAGGAGGTAGCAATCATCGCAACCACATAGATCGCCAGCATCCAGGGATTCGAGAGTTCGACCTGAACCTTATGGAAGGCCGCCCCCGGATTCTCCGGCAACGAAACCCCGGCAAACCGCTGCCGCCACACATGCTGAATGATGTAGAGGAACGCAATCACGCCCGTGACCCGTTGGCTCAGATACATCCAGTTCCCCGCCCACGGATAGACGTTTACGTTCGACCGCCCGCGCACCGCGATGAAAAGTCCATACAGCGCATGAAATGCCAGCGGGATAAAGATAAGACCCCACTCCAGAATGCGAACCAGCGGTAGGCTATTGAGAAACTTCACCTGCTGCGCATAAGCCAGAGGACCATTTAGGGTCTCGAAGTTCGAGATGATGTGCTCGACCAGAAACGCTCCAATCGGAACGATTCCCGTCAGCGAGTGCAGCTTACGCCAGAGGTATGAGTTGCCCTCACCGGCTCGAAGTGGCTGCACGCCATGGAGTTGCGGTGTGGCGGGAGGTGCTGGCGGCGCGGCTGTAGCCATGAGGGCTCCTTCAGAATCAGGGTTGATGCACAAGTGCGGATAAAAAAAGTGCAGCATGGCGATTATTCCGCTGCGCCACCTCAGCGTCAAGATAACGAAGGCTTTTCCGTGCGTTTATCGATAAGCTTGTGCGATTAAGTTGCAACGCACAAAAGAGGACTAAAAGAGTCCGACCTGCTGCTCCAACAAAGAAGCGAGCAACACTGCAAACGCCCGCCCGCGATGGCTGAAGCCCAGCTTACTGCGAATCTCCAACTCCGCCATCGTCTTCTTCTGCTCCGGAAGGTAGAAGAGCGGATCATAGCCAAATCCCTCCTCGCCACGCGGAGTAAGAACAATCTCCCCCTCCACGCTCCCCTCGGCCGTCGCAAGAATCTCACCATCCCTCGCCGCCGCCAGAACACAACAATACCGCGCCCGCCGCGGCTCCGAAACCCCGCCAAGCAACTGCACCAGATAAAGATTATTCCGCTCATCCAGCGAAGCCCCCTCCGGCCCGACAAACCTGAAGTCCTCCGCATACCGAGCCGAGCGCACCCCCGGCGCACCGCCCAGGGCATCGACCTCCAGCCCCGAGTCATCCGCCAGAACAACCTGCCCCGGTGCATATCGCGAGTAGAAAATAGCCTTCAGCCGGGCATTCCCCTCAAACGTAGACTCATCCTCCGCAGGCGTGGGAATCTCACCCAGTCCGGGCAGCGGCTCCAGCACAACGTCCACCGAGGCCACCGCCGCAAAGTCCCGCAGCTTGCCGGAATTGGAAGTAGCGACATACAGATGCATGATCTATTCCTACAACGTCTCACCCAATCAATCCACCCACCATCTCTGCAAAAATAAAAAACAAAACTACAGCCTGCCGGAGAACCGCCATGTCCACCATGAAAGCCCATACCGAGTACCTGACCTTCCGAACTGACCAGCGCTACGAGATGGTTCACATCACCCCGCAGGTCGAGGAAATCGTGCGCCGCAGCGGAATCGTCGACGGGCTCTGTTTCGTCTCTCCCATGCACATCACGGCTGCCATCTACGTCAACGACAACGAAGACGGCCTCATCGAAGACATCGGCGTATGGCTCGAAAAGCTCGCGCCCCGCTGGCCCGGATATCAACATCACCAGACCGGCGAAGACAACGCCGACGCTCATCTCAAGGCCCTGCTCTTGCACCACGAGACCACCCTGCCCATCACCAAAGGCCGCCTCGACCTCGGAACATGGCAGCGAATCTTCTACGCCGAATTCGACGGCCAACGCTCCAAGCGCGTCATCGTCAAGATCCTTGGTGTCGCAAAAGAATAATGTCCACGCGGCGATTCTGCAGTCGCCCCTCCTCGCTGGCATTACTGGCCACCGGATGGAACTCGGCATAACCCGCCGCCGAGAGATTCGCCGGGTCCAGATGCCCGCGATCGAGGAGCAATCTTGCAATCGCAGTGGACCTCGCGGTCGAAAGCTCCCAGTTCGTCGCAAACTGTGCATTGTGAATCGGAACGTTGTCCGTGTGCCCTTCCACTCGCATCGGTCCCGCGGGCAACGTAGCCGCCAGCAGCGAGAGCACCGGCAGCGACGTCGGGCTCACCTCCGCCGAACCCGACGCAAAGAACCCCGCCTCATGCAGCGAGATCACCAGCCCATCCGGCGTCATCCTCATCGTGATACTGCCGGGACGAATGTTCCCCGCAGCAATCTGCTCCGCAAGAAACTTCGTAAGCCGTTTCTCCGTCTCCTCCGGGCTCTCCAGCCGCGCAGGCGGCAGGGGAGGAGTCAGCGCCGCAGGAATCGACTCCGGAGCCACCGTGCCCGAAACATCGTTCAACGGAGGCGTCTTCGAGTGCACCTCGAACGTCCCCAGCGGAGTAAACGCCGACTGCATCGCCTCAGCCAGCTTCACCTGCTTCTTCTTATCCGACTGACTCGACGCAAACAACACCACGAAGAACGCAAACAGCAGCGTGATGAAGTCCGCATACGAGACCAGCCAACGCTCATGGTTCACATGCTCAGGATGCTTCTTCCTGCTCATGCTCCCACCTCTGCGACAGCGGCCTTGCCATGCTTCTCTTCGGTGAGATACGTGCGCAGCTTGGTCTCGATCATCCGCGGATTCATTCCTTCCAGAATCGAGATCACCCCTTCCAGCATCATCTCCTTGATCCTCTGCTCCTCGCGATGCCGAAACTTCAGCTTGCCCGCCGCCGGCAGGCAGATCAGGTTCGCCATCGCCACGCCATAGATCGTGGCCACAAACGCCACCGCAATCCCTCGCCCCACCTCGTCGATATTGGAGAGGTTCTTCATCACCTGGATCAGCCCCAGCACCGCGCCAATAATCCCCACCGTAGGCGAGTACCCTCCCGCAGCCTCAAACACCGCGGGAATCTTCTCCTCGATCTCGGACTTGTTATCAATCTCCATCTGCATGATCTTGCGGACCTCGTTCGGCTCCGTGCCATCGATCGCAAGCATCAGCGTCTGCTTCAAAAAAGGATCTGAGACCGAAGCAAGATCACCATCCAGAGAAACGATGCCGCTCTTACGCGCCTTATTGGCAAACGTCACAATCTGCGTCAGCGTGGCCTCGCCATCCGCGCCCTTATGCAGAAACACCTTCAGGAACGTCTTCGCCGCGGCCAGCAGAATACTCATGGGGAATTGCAGCATCACTGCTCCAATCGTGCCTCCAATAACGATCATGGCCGCGGTCGGCTGAGTAATCTGGGCAATGTTTCCGCCTTCGATCATCATGCCTGCCAAAATGCCGATCAGGGCCAGCGCAACGCCTCCGATGCTTGCAATGTCCATAACAATCCTCTTCCCGTTGTTCTATTCCCCGCCGGTCTGTTCCCCGCTGGTCAGTTACTCTTCCGCCTCGTCCTTGTCCACACTGCGAGCGGTCTTGTCTGCATTCAACCCAACATGCGCGCCCAGCGCCGTCAACGCCTCCGGCCACGCCGTGCGCAGCACCGCAGCTCGATACTCCAGCACACGCCGCAGCACCTCCTCCCGCGGCTCCAGCACCACCAGCTTCTCTCCCGTCACCAGCGTCAGCACCGTATCCGGAGAAGATTCGGCGTACTTGATGAGATCGCAGTTGATCGCAAGCGGACTTCCATTCAGGCGCTTCAATTCGATCATGAGTACTCCCTTTCAACTGCTTCATCGGCAGGCAACGCCTTATCAATAGAGGCAGATATCCCAGGCATTCCTTCACCGGCAGTTCTAAAGTCAGCGCCCCGCAACGCCGATGAGTGGGTTGAGCGCGGAGCCTACCGCAAGGTGAACCGGATCGCATCGCTGCCCACCCAGGCACGATGAGTTTGCCGGACCTGCACCCGGGACCGGCAGCGTGGCAGTTCAAATCGAGCAGTTACAGGAGCGTCATCCATGTCCTTGGGCATTCTCACAAACGTTGCAGCAACCTACGCACAAAACAATCTGAACAATACGCAGAACAGCCTGCAGAAGGTCCTGCAGCAGCTCTCCTCCGGTTCGCGCATCAACAGCGGCGCGGACGACGCCGCCGGCCTCTCCGTATCCGACGGCCTCGCCGCCAACCAGGCGGCCCTCACCCAGTCCGCGCAGAACGCGCAGAACGGCGTCGGCCTCCTCCAGACCGCCGATGGTGCGCTCGCTCAGGTCACCAACCTCCTCGACCGCGCCGTCACCCTGGCCACTGAGGCATCCAACGGTGGTCTCACCACCGCTCAGGCCGCCGCCGCAGACACCGAGTTCCAGAGCATCATCACCGAGATCGGCAACATCGGCAGCTCGACCAACTTCAACAGCAACCCCGTCTTCACCGCCACCGCCACCGACTTCGTCGTCAGCGACGGAACCTCGGCCGGAACCACCACCATCTCTTCCACCATCGGTGTTCTCACCAACGCAAGCGTCGGTACGGCAACCGGCGGCGGCGCAGGCCAGGACCTCTCGGCCGACGTGCTCACCAGCCAGACCGCCGCGCAGACCGCGCTGACCGACATCACCACCGCCATCTCCGACGTCGCCAACCAGCGCGGCTCCATCGGCGCCAGCATCAACCAGCTCAACGCTGCCTCCAACGTCGCCAGCGCTGAGTCGGTCAACCTCTCCTCCGCGCAGAGCGCCATCCTCTCGACCAACTACGGTCAGGCGACCAGCGATCTCGCGAAGTATCAGGTCCTCAGCCAGACCGGCATCAGCGCTCTCGCCCAGGCCAACAGCGTCCAGCAGGAAATCCTCAAGCTGATCCAATAGTTTCCCCAGTAATTTCCCGGGAGCGGCGAAAGAGGAGAACCCACCCCAATCGCCGCTCGTTTTTTACCAACCATAAAAAGCTTCTAATCACGCGCCGTCCCCACGTGGCACGGCGCGTGCTCCCCGTCTCAACGAAGCAAGTCAGGAAGGTACCGATGGCTACAGTTGGACTAAACTTCGGGTCGGCCACCAGCGGTCAGGGATTCGACGTCGCAACCACCGTCTCACAGATCATGGCCGCCGAGCAGGCCATCGAAACTCCATGGCAGAACCAGCTCACCGCCCTGCAAGCCCAGGACACCGTCTTCACCTCTCTCGGCAGCGACCTCTCCACCCTCACCACCGCCCTGCAAAACCTTACCGACTTCAGCGGCGTCTTCTCGGAAAAAGAGGGCTCCAGCTCCAATCCCGACATCCTCGGCCTCACCTCGGCCAGTTCCAGCGCCGCCCCCGGCAGCCACACCATCGTCGTCAGCCAGTTGGCCCAGACCTCCTCCGTCGCCTCCACCGCCATCGGTGCCGGCGAAACCCTCTCCGGCAGCCTCACCATTCAGGGCCATGAGTTCGATATCGATAGCAGCGACGACACTCTCTCCACCCTGGTCTCCGCCATCAATTCCGCCGACATCGGCGTCAAAGCCGGTATCATCACCGACTCCTCCGGCTCCCGTCTCTCCCTCGTCAGCGGAACCAGCGGCGCCGCCGGTCAGCTCACCGTCACCGGCTCCCTCTCCGGCTCCTCCAGTGGCTCCATCACCTTTCCCAGCTCCAGCGGAGAACCCGGCCGGGACGCCATCCTCACCGTAGACGGCATCTCCATCACCAGCTCATCCAACACCGTCACTAACGCCATCCCCGGCGTCACCTTTCAGTTGCTTGCCACATCTTCCACCCCCACCCAGGTCGAAATCACCGACAGCACCACGGACATCGGCACCGCCATCAGCACCTTCGTCTCCGCATACAACGCCGTCATCAAAGACGTCAACACACAGAGCGGCAAAGACTCCAGCGGAAACCCTGAACCCCTCTCCGGCAACCCCATCCTCGCAACCCTTCAGTCCCAGCTCACCAACGCGCTCTTCTCCGGCGCGGCCAGCGGCTCCATCAACAACATCATGCAGCTCGGCATCAGCATCAACAACGACGGCACCCTCTCTGTAGACCCCAACACCCTCACCAGCGTCCTGAACTCAAACCTCTCCGACGTCGCCGGCTTCCTGCAGAACGCAGGCAGCTTTGGCCAGACCATGGCCGGCACGCTGAACAACCTGGGCACCCAGGCGCCCAACGGTGTGATCTACCTCGCACAGCAGCAGAACAGCGCGCAGGAGGCCTCGCTCAACTCCAACATCACCAATGAAAACGCTCTGCTTGCCACCCAGAAGACCACCCTGACCAACGAGCTGAACACCGCCAACCAGATCCTCCAGTCGATCCCAGGACAGTTGAAGGAGCTCGACGAGATCTACTCCGCCACCACCGGATACAACCAGAATCCGTAGTCATCCTCACAGATCGAGACCACCATGAACCAGAACAGCTACCAGCAGCAGGCACTCGCAGGCGCTACCGGCGTCGAGCTCGTCGTAGCGCTCTACGACGGAGCTATCCGCTTCCTCTACCGCGCCATGCACTGCGCCGAAGAGCACGACGTCTACGGCCGCCGCCTGGCCGTCAAAAAAGTCATCGAGATCCTGATGTACCTTCAGGCCCGTCTCCGGCCCGAACTCGGTGGCAGCGTAGCCACCTCACTCGCCGACTTCTACGCCACCATGTTCACCATGACCCTCGAAGCCTCGCACTACGAGTCTGCCGAACAGTTCCGCAACGTCATCGCCTTCGTCCAGAACGTGCGCGAGGCCTGGGTCGTCGTCGCGCGCGATCCGGAGGCAGGCAAAGTACTCCCCAGAGACCTCCGTACACGCGAAGAAAAACTCTCTTCCCTGCCCGCCCCGCAGGAACTCTCCGACCAAGCCGTCGTGTCCCGCTGGCTCGCCTGATTAGCTCGCTACAGAAAGCTCTTCTTCCAGCCGCTGCTTCTCGAACAAGCTGGTGTAATAACCGTTCTTCGCCAGCAGCTCCTCGTGCGTTCCCAGTTCTGCGATACGCCCCGCCACCAGCACCGCAATCTGGTCCGCGTTCCGCGCCGTCGAGATCCGGTGCGAGATAAACACCGTAGTCCGCCCCATCATCGTCTTACGCAGACCGTTCAGAATCTGCTCTTCCGTATAGGTATCCACGCTGGCCAGCGCATCGTCCAGAATCAGAATCCTGGGATCGCGGATCACCGCCCTCGCAATCGAGGTCCTCTGCTTCTGACCACCCGAAAGCGTAACCCCGCGCTCTCCCACCACCGTCTCGAACCCCTTCGGAAACTCCAGAATCTCATTGCGGATATGCGCGACCCCAGCCGCATCCTCCACCTGCTCCGCCGAAGCCTCCGGCACACCAAACGCAATATTCTGGTGAATCGTATCCGAGAACAAAAACGTCTCCTGCGGCACAAACCCGATATTGCGGCGTAGCGCATCCATCGTAAAGTGCCGAATCGGCTGCTGGTCGATCAGCACCGTCCCCGGAGCGGCATCATTCAACCGAGGAATCAGCCCCACCAGCGTAGACTTGCCCGACCCCGTAGGCCCCACAATCGCAAGGCTCGAACCTGCGGGAATCCGAAGATTGATGTCCTTCAAAACCAGCGGCCCGCCCGGATAAGAAAAATTAAGATTCCGGAACTCAATATCTCCATCCACCTCCGCAGCAACAGCCGTAGCCTCGTCCACAATGTCCGGTTCCTGCTTCAGCAGTTCATCAATGCGAACAATCGAAGCCGTACCTCGCTGGAAGAGATTCACCACCCAGCCCACCGCGATCATCGGCCACGTAAGCTGCACCATGTACACGCTGAACGACGTAAACTGCCCCACCGAAATATGGTGAGCCGCAACCTCATGCCCTCCCACCAGCAGCGTAATCATCAGCGAGAGCCCCAGCACGAACTCCAGCGTAGGCCACAGCATCGCCATCAACCGCACCAGGTACAGGCTCCGCTTGATGTACTCCTTGTTCGCCGTCTCGAACGAGGCGATCTCCGCCTCCTCCTGCGCGAACGCCCGGATCAGCCGCGCTCCCGAAAAGTTCTCCTGTGCCTTGGCCGAGATGTCCGAGAACATCGCCTGAATCCGCTCGAAGCGCCGGTGGATCCGGTTCCCGAAGTACTGCACCAGCACCGAAGCGATCGGCAGCGGCACAAACGCGCAGAGCGTCAGCTTCGGGCTGATATGGATCATGAACGGCAGCGCCGCCGCGGTAAAGACCAGCGTATTCGCGCTGTACATGATCGCCGGCCCCAGGAGCTGGCGAACCGCGTTCAGGTCGTTCGTCGTGCGGGCCATAATGTCGCCCGTGCGATGCGTATGGTAGAAGTTCGCCGACTGCCGCTCCAGATTGGCGAACAGGTCGTTCCGCAGATCGTACTCGATCTCGCGCGAAGCCCCGATCACCACCTGCCGGGTCGTGTAGAGAAACACCGCAGAAACGGCCGCAATCGCCAGCAACAGCAGCGCATGGTGCATAATCTTCTGCTCGGTGATTCCGTGGCGCAGATCGTCAATCGCGCCGCCGATCACCAGCGGAAGAAAGACCTTCAGGACGTTATACAGAATCGTAGAGACTCCGCCCCAGGCGAGACTCTTCCAGTATCGCCTGAGGTACGGAGCCAGTGGTTTCAATCGTTCGAACATGCGTCTCTTATTCTAGGCTTTCCAACGATTAGACGCCGTTCGATCTTCTACGGATGCGGATTCGTCTCAGGCTGTGCCGGAGCCGCGGGCTTCGGCCCGTCCGTCTTCGGCTGCGCATTCGCCGGAGCGGGAGCAGGCTGGCTCGCCTCCGCATCGGCCTGGCTGACAAGCTCAATGTCGAAAATCAGGTCAGCCTTCGCCGGGATCTTCGGCGCTCTCCCCGCCTCGCCATACGCCAGTTGCCACGGGATAAACAGCCGACGCTTGCCCCCGACATGCATCCCCTGAAAGCCGCTGTCCCATCCAGCGATTACCCGGTGAATGCCCGCTGGAAACGTAATCGGCTCCCCACCCGGATGGTCATACGAGGAGTCGAACTTCGTGCCGTCCGCCAGCCAGCCCGTATACCGCACGGTGTACAGCATCACCTTCGAGTCAGCCTGCGAGGTTCCAATCACGCTCGGCACAGCCAGCGGCCCCGTCCCGGTCGTGATATCCACATACCTCAGCGCATACAAGGTCTTCGGAATTCCAACCACCTTCGGAATGTTCGGCGTCGCCTTGGTGGCGGCAGCAGCAGTCGCATGGTGCACGGCGGGTTTAGCAGGAGTCTGTTTAGCAGGAGTCTGGGCTGTAGCCGTTACCACAGCCAGGAGAGCTAGAGAAGAAATCTTCAGAATCATCGTCATTTCAGTGTAGGACGTCCACCCCTCTTCTAACATGAACAAGCGAAGAGATTTACCCTGCCCGCTCGCTCCCGCGTAGAAAATAACGCTCCCCCTTTACAGACTTTTCTCGCACCCCGCCCCGTCACGCAAGCACAATAGAGCAGAGGCCTGCTAAAAAAGAATCCATGACGACGCCCCACGAAGCCAACTACCGTATGCCCGCCGAATGGGCCCCCCACGCCGCCACCTGGATCGCCTGGCCCCACAACGCCGAAGACTGGCCCGGCAAGTTCCAGCCCATCCCCTGGGTTTACTCCGAAATCGTCCGCAATCTCTCCCGCGTCGAAGACGTCCACATCCTCGTCAACAACGCCGACGCCGAGCGTCGCGCCACCGGCCTCCTCCGCCGCGCCGGGGCCAACCTCGCCCGCCTCCACTTCCACCTCTGGCCCACCGACCGCGTCTGGCTCCGCGACTCCGGCCCCATCTTCGTCAAAAACCCTCAGGGTGAGTTGGCCATCACCAACTGGCACTTCAACGCCTGGGCCAAGTACAAGAACTGGCGCCGCGACGACCAGATCCCCGATCACGTCGCCCAACTCTACGACATGCCCCAGTACCAGCCCGTCATTCCCCTCCCCAACGGCTACGAGCACCGCGTCGTCCTCGAAGGCGGCAGCATCGACACCAACGGCTCCGGCATCCTCCTCACCACCGAGGAGTGCCTCCTCTCCGAAATCCAGCAGCGCAACCCCGGCCTCGGCGACGAAGCCGATACCCGCAGCCTCCTCGAACAGGTCTTCCGCGACTATCTCGGTATCGAAAAGACCCTCTGGCTCCACAAAGGCTGCGCCGGCGACGACACCCACGGCCACGTAGACGACATCACCCGCTTCGTAGGCGAAAACAAGATCCTCACCTGTGTCGAGCCCAACACCCACGACGAAAACCACCTGCCCCTGGCCGAAAACCTCGACCGTCTCCGCTCCGCCCGCAACCTGCAAGGCGAGCCCTTCGAGATCGTCGAGCTCCCCATGCCCGAACCGGTCATCTTCGAGGGCCAGCGCCTGCCCGCCAGCTACGCGAACTTCTACATCGCCAACAACCTCGTCCTGGTCCCCACCTTCAACGACTGCAACGACCGCCATGCCCTCAACACCATCGCAGGCTGCTTCCCCGACCGCGAAGTAGTAGGCATCCACGCCGTAGACCTGGTCTGGGGCCTCGGCACACTCCACTGCCTAAGCCAGCAGGAGCCCGCATAAACCCCAGCAAACCGCGGTCATGAAGCCTTCTCGTGCGCTTTCATGTACTCCCTCAGAGCCGCATTGATGCGGCTCTGATACCGCGTCCCGGTCTTCTTGAAGAACTCAAGTACATCCGCATCCAGCCGCACCGTGACCTGCTTTTTATTCCCCGAAGGGATCAGCGCCCCCGGCCGCGTCCACACCGAATTTGGCGGTGAGGCAGGCGCATCGCTAAAGTCGATGTCTTCATCCGTCATTGCTCGCAGACGCTCCAACTGTTCCGCTGGCATCTTCACAGGAGCCTTGGAGCCAACCTTATACCTTACGATTCCAGTATTCTTCACGCTCATATCGACTCGCCCTTCTTGCGGAGATCAATCGAATCGCATCTCCCCTCAAGGTAAATACAACGTATAGCTCAACACTGCTAACGACTCCGACAGTGACCCATCGCTCCTCTTGCTCAGAAGATTCAGAGTCGAGACGTTCCGTTCGTTGCCCATCAGCAAAAACTTCGAGAGCAAATTCGAAGGACATGCCATGCTTTCTCTGGTTTGCCCTGTCCTTCTTCTCATCCCACTCGAATTCCACAATAAAATCTTAGCACTACATTTGTAGTTACACCCCATTCATCTTTACCATAAGACCAATGCATACGGATCATGAGTTCATGCGCCTGGCCATCGCCGAAGCCCAAGCCGCCGAGGCCTCTGGCGAGGTGCCCGTAGGCGCGGTCGTCGTCCACAACGGCGAGATCATCGGCCACGGCCAGAACCGAGTCCTCCGCGATCACGACCCCACCGCCCATGCCGAAATCGTAGCCCTGCGCGAAGCCGGCCGCGCGCTCCGCAACTATCGCCTCAACGACTGCACTCTCTACGTCACCCTCGAACCCTGCGCCATGTGTGCCGGAGCCATCCTCCACGCTCGCATCGCCCGCCTCGTCTACGCCGCGCCCGACCCCAAGGCCGGAGCCTGCGGCTCTGTTCTCTCCGTCATGAACCACCCCCAGCTCAACCACAAGGTCGATCTCCACTCCGGCTTGCTAGCCGACGAGTGCAGCGCCATGCTCGTCCATTTCTTCCATCGCCGCCGCAAGGAAAAGTCGCACCACACCCCCTGAAGCAGCGGCCTCCCAGCGCAGCAACCGAAGGCGAAATCCCTGAGACGGTAAAATAAATCCATGGAACTCACCGTCTACTCCGCCGCCTGGTGCCGGGACTGCCGCGAAGCCAAGCGCTTCCTCGAAAAGCACAACATCCCCTACACCGAGATCGACATCGAAACCACCCCCGGCGCAGCCGGCACCGTCGAGGCCAACGTCGGCAAGCGTGCCATCCCCCAGTTCGTTCTCGACGGCAAATGGATTCAGCCCTATCGCCCCGGCCAGGGCTTCCTCCACGACGAGATGGCCGAACTCTTCGGCGTAGTCAACTCCTAATCCCGCAGCACCGCACAGAAATCTCCCGCTGCCATCCCGACGCAGCCACAGTAAGGAACAAACATGATCGCCCGCTACACCCGCCCGGAGATGGGCAGCATCTGGTCCGACGAAAACAAGTACCGCTCCTGGCTCACCGTCGAGGCAGCCGCCTCGCAGGCCCTCGCCCAGTTCGGCCTCGTGCCCCAGGCCGCCGCCGACGCCATCCGTGACCACTCCAACTTCACCGTAGACCGCATCAACGAGATCGAGGCCGAGGTCAAGCACGACGTCATCGCCTTCACCACCACCGTAGCCGAGCACATCAACAACCCCGAGCACTCCCGCTGGCTCCACTACGGCCTCACCAGCACCGACGTCGTAGACACCGCGCAGGCCCTCCAACTCAAAGAAGCCTCCGCCATCATCCACACCGGCATCCTCGGCCTGCTCGAAGTCCTCAAGCGCCGCGCCGTCGAGTTCAAGCACACCCCCATCATCGGCCGCACCCACGGCATCCACGCCGAGCCTTCCACCTTCGGCCTCAAGCTCCTCCTCTGGTACTCCGAGATGCAGCGCAACCTCCGCCGCTTCGACGCCGCCGCCGAAGATCTCCGCGTAGGCAAGCTCTCCGGAGCCGTCGGCACCTTCGGTCACCTCAAGCCCGAGCACGAAGAAGCAATTTGTAACCAACTCGGTCTCAAACCCGTAGACATCGCCACGCAGGTCGTCCAGCGCGACCTCCACGCCGCCTACGTCGCCACCCTGGCCGTCCTCGCCAGCACACTCGACAAGATCGCCACCGAGATCCGCCACCTCCAGCGCACCGAGGTCC
>JAATEV010000043.1 GCA_015655585.1 Terriglobales bacterium
GGGGATCGAAGTTCTTGACCTCGGCGGCGAAGCGGACGGGGTGGCCGGTGAGATCGAAAGCTGTGATCTCGGCCATGCCGCTCTTGCCGGCGAGGAGGCCATTCCAAACCTCAGGCGCAGTATTTCCAACCCCGCACATAAGGCCGAGGCCAGTTACGACGACACGACGTTGCTCCATGGGTCTACTTTGCCGCTTTCTGGTTCTTTTCGATGTAGTCGATGGCGTCTTTGACGGTCTTGATCTTCTCGGCATCTTCGTCCGGAATCTGGATGTCGAAGGCCTCTTCGAACTGCATGACTAGCTCGACGACGTCGAGGGAATCGGCGCCAAGGTCTTCCTGAAAGCTTGCGCCGGGGGTGACTTCAGCTTCATCCACCTGAAGCTGCTCGACAATGATCTGTTTTACCTTCTCGTCTACTGCTGCCATTTCGTTCTCCTGTTTCTTTCTTAGGATCTGTACCCGAATCTTCTGTGCTCGACACGTCGACCCAGCCAAATTCAAGCATACTGAGCGCCTAGCAGAGTGTAAAGCAAAGCGGGGGCGTCGATTTATCCGGGAAGGTTCCTCCGGGTGGCCTGCCGGAGCTGCCCAGTCGCCCGGCCCCGTGTGGGAAACAGGTCCAGCCCGGCGTTTTTAGCGGCTGTGCCGTAGTGAAAGCAGAAAAAATAGGAGCCTACTGTGCAAATTTATGCATGGTAGGCCGCGCAGCCTTCCGGGATGGGGAGCGTTATTTCCCTGTATGGAATGAGTTGAGGCTGTTCATGGGTTGGCTGGGGGATTGCAGCCTAATAGCACATCACCGTTCATCCTGCAAGTAGGCAGGAGGACAGAAGGACCGCCTGAGGAGGCACCTATGAAAAAGCTATTGGCGATATTCTCTGCATTCTTGGTTCTGAGCTCTGCAAGCGCCTTTGCGGACTCGGTTACCCTCACCTTTACCGGACTTCAGGACCTGGAGCCTATTCTGAACTATTACAACGGCGGAGCCGGTGGATTCGGCAGCATGTTCTCCGGACCGAACTACGGCATCTCCTTCAGTTCGGACAGCCTGGCAGTAATCAGTGTGTTGGATGGCGGATCGGGCAACATCGGCAACTTGCCCGGTCCGAGCACGTCGACGGCTGCGTTCTTTCTGAACGGAGCGGGCGACACCATGAACGTGGCCGCGGGCTTTACGACCGGCTTCTCGTTCTACTATGCGGCGGCGAATACACCTGGTTCGGTCAGCGTCTACTCTGGTCTGGATGGAACGGGGACTCTGCTGGAGACACTCGACCTTGCGGTCAACGGCAGCGGTTGCGACAGCTCGGGCACGGCCTACGATTGCTGGACGGAGACAGGAGTTGGCTTCAGCGGCACAGCTCAGTCGGTTGTCTTTGGCGGCGCTGCCAACTACATCGCGTTTTCCGATGTAACATTGGGCTCCGCGACGGTTCCGACTGCGACTCCTGAGCCGGGAACGTTCGTTCTGCTGGGCTCGGGTCTTCTGGGCGCTGCCGGGGCGATTCGCCGCAGACTGATGGCTTAGTTTTACCCGCATCTTGCGGACAACAAAAGAGCCGGGGCTGTGCGCTCCGGCTCTTTTGTTTTGCGGGGTTACTCCTCTTCAGAGCTGGCGGCCAGAAGCGGGGCGATCCCGCTGTTTTCGTCGATGCCAAAGAGGTTGGAAGAGGCGGCGGCGGTATCCATGCTGGAGACGTTTTTGAGGGCGCGGTTGATGGCGCGGCTGCGGACGCCCAGCTTCTGGATGGTGTTCTGGACGGTGCCGACCTGGTCTTCGACCTTCTGCATGAGGCCGCTGTAGTTCTCGAATTCTTTTTTGGCGGAGGAGAGGACGCGCCAGACCTCGTCGCCTTTTTTCTGGATGGCGAGGGTGTGGAAGCCCATCTGGAAGCTGGTGAGGATGGCCATGAAGGTGGATGGCCCGGCGATGGTGACGCGGCACTGCGCCTGGATCTCGGACTGGAGGCCGGGGCGGCGGACGACCTCAGCGTAGAGGTTCTCGGTGGGCAGGAACATGATGGCGTGGGGCAGGGTGGTGGGCGGGTCGATGTACTTGTCGCTGATGCGTTTGCCTTCGGCGCGGATGGCGCGCTCGAATGCCTTGCCCGCGGCGGCGATCTCGTCGGCGGTGCCGTGCTCGTAGGCGTGTTCGAGACGCTCCCAGTCTTCGCGGGGGAACTTGGCATCGATGGCGAGCAGGGTGTGGGCACTGTCGCTGGAAGGGAATTTGAGGGCGTACTCGACGGCTTCGGTGGTGCCGGGCTTGATGCGGGCGTTCTTGATGTACTGCTCGGGGGAGAACATCTGCTCTAGCTGCTGGCCTAGCTGGAACTCGCCGACTACGCCGCGGGTTTTGACGTTGGAGAGGACTTTTTTCAGGTCCCCTACTCCGGTGGCCAGCTCCTTCATCTCGCCGAGTCCCTTCTGGACTTCGCCGAGGTGCGTGGTGACCTGGCCGAAGGACTCGGTGAGGCGGGTTTGCAGGGTGGCGTGGAGCTTCTCGTCCACGGTGACGCGCATCTCTTCGAGCTTGGCGGTGTTGGCCTCGTTGAGTTTGGTGAGGCGATCTTCGACGGTGGAGCGGAGCTTCTCCTGCTGGGTCTGGGCGGCGGCGGAGAGCTCGGTGAGCCGGGTGTTGAGGGTCTCGCGGAGGCTGGTGTGGCGGTCGCCGGTTTCGCTGGTGAACTCGGCGATGCGGCGGGTGATGATGTCCATTTGCTGCTGGACGGCGTTGCGGAGCTGGTCGTCGGAGGACTTGTTGTCGGCTCGGAAGCCGGTGAGGCCGGTCTGGAGGATCTGGCTGAGCTCGGCGATGTTGCGGGTGATCTCGGTGCGGAGATGGGCGAAGTCGGCGGCGCTGGTCTCGCGGGTGCGCTGGGCCTCGGCGGCGGTGTCGGCTCGTAGCTGGGCGAAGGACTCGCGGATGTGGTCGTCGAGGGCTTCGCTGCGCGCGTCGAGGCGGGCGAGCGCGGCGGGGAGGGTTTCGGCGAGTTGGGTGAGGCGCGGGTCCTGCTGGGGCGGCGCGGGTTTGCGGAGGAGAAGGAAGATGACGATGAGGAGCGCGACGAGCTGGAGGACGGCGAGGATGGGTAGCATTTCGTTTTTCCTTCGCCCACAGGATAGCATTGCATGGTGGGGGTGCAATGCTTTCTTAATAACTGAGGTTGATGATGGCTGGAGAGATTTTTCTGAGGAGTTGTTATGCCGATTACGAACTATAGCGTGCTGGTGGGAGATCCTGTGTCGGGCAAGGTGGTTGGGGGCGGCAAGAGCGTTCACTACCAGATCACGATGCAGGGGCAGGGTGGGCCGTTTACGGCGGCGGTGAATATCCAGTCGACCGATGGGTCGGAGGTGCTGTACGCGATTGTGGAGGACTTTACTCCGCCCGACGAGGCGGGGCTGCTGGCTCTGCCGTTGGGGATGCATCGGCTGAAGAGCGAAGAGGGTGGGCTGGCGCTGGACTATGTGCGGAGCACGGTGGCTGGTGAGGCGATGATTGCTCGCGAGCAGATGATGCTGCTGCCGAAGGCGAATGAGAAGGCCAAGGGCGGCAAGGGTGAGGAGGAGCTTCTGAGGCGGGCGCGGACGAAGGCTCTGGAGAACGCCGTGGTGACGCTGCTGAACATGACGGTGGAGGATAAGGACGGCGTGATCTATGCCTTCGGCAGCTCGTTTGCCGATGACGGCAAGGTGGATGGGATTCACGACATCCACATGAACCAGGGGAACCCGAAAGGCAGCTTTAGCAAGGACAACGGCGTCTGGCAGGATGGGGCGCTGCTGATTCATCTGCCGTCGAAGGGGACGTGGACGGCGGTGTTTCTGGCGTTTCAGACGGAGAGCTGGGATACGGATGCGGAGGGGAATCAGGCTTAGAAGATAGTGTCCTGCCGGACGGGCCCGCTATGCGCGGGGCACCCACTTCGTGGGGTGTGTACCGGTCTGGGTAGGGTGAGCGGCATGGGGCCTCGCGTTGCTCGGCTTCTTCATCCCGACCAACGGGAGGCCCACGCGAAGCGATATACAGCACGAAGTGCCGCCTGTCCGGCGTCAGGACGTAGTTAGGCGTTTAGGATGCGGTCGGCTATGGCGGCGGCTTCGAGGGCAGGGCGGACGTCGTGGACGCGGAGGATATGGGCTCCGGCCAGGATGGCGGCTACGTTAGCTGCGGTGGTGGGGTGGAGGCGCTCGTTGGCTGCGGGCGGGCTTGCGAGACCGGCGTGCTGCGCGACGGTATGGGCGAGGAAGCCTTTGCGCGAGGCTCCGATGAGGATGGGAAGATGGAACTCGCGGAACTGGTCGAGATGCGCTAGTAGGGGGTAGTTCTCGTCGAGGCGTTTGCCGAAGCCGAGGCCGGGGTCTAGGACGATGCGGTCGGGTTGTACTCCGGCGGAGATGGCGTCGGCGAGGCGGTCGGTGAGTTCGGCGAGGACGCTGGGGACGATTTTTTCTGCTTCGAGCGGCGGTAGGGTGGGCCAGTCCTGCGGACGGCCTCGGGTGTGCATCAGGATGGTTCCGCAGGCGAGTTCGGCGCAGGCGGAGGCCATTTCCGCGTCCCAGAGGAGGCCGCTTACGTCGTTGACGATCTCGGCTCCGGCGTCGATGGCGAGGCGAGCGGTGGAGGCGTGGAAGGTGTCGATGGAGAGGGTGGCGTTGGGGCGCTGATCGAGGATGGCGCGGAGGACGGGGAGGATGCGAGATTGCTCTTCTTCGGCGGTGAGGGGGGTGGCGTTGGGGCGGGTGGATTCGCCGCCTAGGTCGAGGATGTCGGCTCCGTCGTCGAGCATTTGCAGGGCGTGGGTGAGGGCTCGGGCGGGGGCGTCGGTGGGGGAGTAGAAGTGGCCGCCGTCGGAGAAGGAGTCGGGGGTGATGTTGAGGATGCCCATGAGGAGAGTGCGCTCGCCGAGGGGAAGGGCGCGGGTGCGGAGACGCCAGAGGTGCGGGGTGCGCGGGGTGAAGGGCATACGAGGATTTTAGCCGTTAGCTTCTAGCCTCTAGCTAAAAGCTAAGAGCTGATCGCTAGCGGCTGGCCAGGTGCTAGACTGCGCGGATGAAGCGGTTTCTTTCGGTTTGTGGAGTGGCGCTGCTGTGTGTGACTGCGGCTGCGGCGCAGGGTGGCGGCGATCTGGCGCGGACGATTGGGGCGATGGTGGCGGAGCCGGCGGTGGCTCGGGCGCACTGGGGAATCTCGGTGGTGCGGATGGATGGGATGCCGATCTATGCGTTGAATGATGGGCAGCTCTTTCAGCCTGCCAGTACGGCGAAGCTGTTTACGACCACGGCGGCGATGGCTCTGCTGGGGCCGCAGAAGCGGTTTGAGACGAAGGTGATTGCGGAAGGGATACAGGGCGCGGATGGCGTGCTGCGCGGCAACCTGGTGCTGAAGGGTGGCGGCGATGCGAACTTCGGCGGTACGGATTTGCCGTATCTTGCTCCGGGGCAGCGGCCTAAGGAGACGGCTAAGGGCGATGGCACGATTCAGGACATTGAGGCGCTGGCGGATGCGGTGGTGGCGAAGGGGCTGCACGAGGTGAGGGGCGATGTGGTGGGCGACGATACGGCGATGTCGTGGGAGCCGATTCCTCCGGACTGGGCGGCGGATGACCTGATCTGGGGTTATGGCGCTCCTGTTTCGGCGTTGACGATTCACCATAACGAGGTGGATGTGCATGTGTCTCCGAATGCGGCGGGCACGGGGGTGGCTACGGTTCATATGGACCCGGCGGTGCCGTTTTACACGGTGATGAATCGGGTGGTTACTGAGGACTACGGCGCGCGTAACTGCGACGAGAGGTTGCTGTTTGAGCGGGCTTCGGGGGCTCGGTCGTTGACGGTGACGGGGGATATTTCGCCGAAGGCGGCTCTGTGCGTGGAGACGCTTGCGATCGACGATCCGGCGGAATATGCGGCAATGGCGCTGAGGGCAGCTTTGGAGCGGCGCGGCGTGAAGGTGAGCGGTGTGGTGCGGGCTCGGCACTGGAACTCCGGAAGGCTGGGGAGCATTCTGCCTAAGGCTGTTGAAGATGGGCAGAACCCGCTGGTGCGAGAGCTTATGACAAGGAAAGATCTGAAGGTGGAGCAGTGCGTAGAACAGCAGGTGCTGGGGCCAGATTCTCTGCCGCAGACGGTGTTGGCGGTGCATGAGTCCGCTCCGCTGATTGAAGATATGACGCTGACGAATAAGGTGAGCCAGAACCTTCATGCGGAGTTGTTTCTGCGGGACATTGGGGCGGCGCTCACCTGTGAGCCGGATGCCAAGGAGAGTCTGCGGCTGGTGCGGGATTATTTGCTGAACGCGGGATTGGATGGGAATGATTTTGTGTTTTATGACGGCTCGGGGTTGAGTGGGCATGATCTGGTGACTCCTCGGGCGGTGGTGCGGATGTTGCAGTATGCGAGCGCGCAGCCTTGGTTTGCAGCCTGGCGGGCTACGCTGCCGGTGGGTGGGGTGGATGGATCGCTGGCGGGGCGGTTCACGCGGGCTCCGCTGAAGGGGAAGGTGTTTGCGAAGACGGGGACGCTGGGTGAGGCTCGGGCTTTGAGTGGATATGTGGAGTGCGCCAGCGGGCAGACGGTGATCTTTTCGATCATGGTGGGGAACCATCCGCCGCAGAACAATGCTGATCGCGAGGCGATGGATCGGATTGTGGCGTCAATTGCTGCAATGAATTGATCTTGTCCTGCCGGACGGGCCCACTACGCGTGGTGCGGGCGTTTCACGCCTTTTTAAAGCTTCGCGTGGGCCTCCCGTTGGTCGGCGATAAATTTTCTTCCGACCAACGGGAGGACTGCGCGAAGCTCGGTACCGCACGAAGTGCCGCCCGTCCGGCGTTAGGACGTTTTTATTCTGAGAGAATGGAAGGATGAGACGGGCTTTGTTGCTTTTGATTGCGGCTTGCGGGCTGGCCGGATGTAAGTCGACGCCTCCGCCGGTGCCGCTGGAGCAGTTGAACGCGCAGCAGACGCAGGGGCACGCGGTGTTCCAGACGCACTGCGCGGTGTGCCACTATGATCGGCAGAGCGGTTCGCTGCATGGGCCGGCGCTGATTGGAGTGTTCAAGAAGCCCGCGCTGCCGAGCGGGGCTCCGGCGAACGAGGATCGCGTGACCGACACGGTGTTGCATGGGCATGGGCTGATGCCTGCGCTGGGCAACACGATGGACCCGCAGGACCTGAGTGACCTGCTGGCGTATCTGCATACGTTATGAGCGACGAGAGAAAAACAGGCGAGATACGGATGCTGCCGGGGGTGGCGGGCGTCTGCATTTTTATGATCCTGATGGTGACCCTGAACGCCTATGGGGCGTTGCAGGGCGTCTATGGCTCGGGCGGGGCGAAGTATGGCGTGCTGGGGATCTGCTCGCTGCTGGGGCTGGGGATTCTGGGGCTGCTGCGGCTGAGGAAGTGGGGCTGGGCGCTGGTTTCGGCCGGGTGCCTGCTGCTGAGTGTGGGGGATTTTTATTTCTTCGAGAAGGTCCACGCCATGTTTTTTCTGGTGCGGGCTCTGTTCTCGCTGGTGTTCTTTCTGTACCTGGTGCGGGCGGAGGTCCGGGTGCGTCTGCGGTAGCTGCCGTGCTGTAGAGATACAATGGAAGGGATGACTCCGCCGGTTGCCTCTTCGATATCCGCACACTCAGAGCTGGTACAGATTGACCTGACGCCGAGGAAGCCCGCGCCGAAACCGGCGTGGCTGAAGGCGAAGGCTCCTATGGGCGAGACGTTCCATGACCTGAAGAAGATGGCTCGGGAGCTGAACCTGCATACGGTGTGCGAGAGCGCGCACTGCCCGAACATCGGCGAATGCTGGAACCAGAAGGCCGCGACCTTCATGATGCTGGGAAATCTTTGCACGCGGCGATGCGGGTTCTGCGCGGTGCCGAAGGGCAGGCCGGAGCCGATTGATTTTGATGAGCCAAGGCGCGTGGCGTATGCGGTGGCGCAGCTTGGGCTGCACCATGCCGTGATTACGAGCGTGAACCGCGACGACGACAACCTGGGCGCGGCGCAGGCGTTTGTGAAGGTAGTGGAGGAGATTCGGGTGCAGGCTCCGGGGTGCAGGGTGGAGATTCTGACGCCGGATTTTCAAGGCGTGGAGGAGGCTCTGCGGCTGGTGGTGGCGGTCAGGCCGGAGATTCTGAATCACAATATCGAGACGGTGCCTCGGCTGTATCGGGTGGCGAA
>JAATEV010000119.1 GCA_015655585.1 Terriglobales bacterium
GGGTGGTGAGGCCGAAGGTGCAGAAGCCGAAGGTGAGGAGCCAGCGGGGGTCGATTTTGTTGGAGAGGTAGCCGATGATGGGCATTCCGCAGACGGCCCCGATGCCGCGGGGGGCGACGACGAGACCGGCGGTGAAGGCGGTGTAGCCGAGGAGTTCCTGATAGAAGAGCGGCAGGACGGTGACGGTGGAGTAAATGCCGATTCCGAACATGAAGATGAGGACGGAGCCGATGAGGAAGTTCCGGTCCTTGAGGACTTTGAGGTCGACGATGGTGTCTTTCTGGGTCCAACAGCGCCAGCAGAAGTAGACGAAGGAGACGATGAGGAAGAAGACGGCCCAGCGAATCCAGGTGGCTCCGAACCAGTCGTCCTCTTGTCCCTTGTCGAGGACGACCTGGAGGCAGCCGGTCCAGATGACGAGTGCGGCGAAGCCGTAGCGGTCGAGCGGGGGAACCTTGGCCTTGGTGATGTAGGCGGGGTCGTGGATGAAGCGGTTGATCATGAAAAGGGCTAGGATGCCGATGGGGATGTTGATGTAGAAGGCGTAGCGCCAGGAGTAGGTGTCGGTGAGCCAGCCGCCGAGGGTGGGGCCAAGGACGGGGGCGACGACGACTCCGAAGGCGAAGACGGCCATGGCGGCTCCGCGCTTGGCGGGCGGGAAGGATTCGAGGAGGATGGCCTGGGAGAGCGGCTGGAGGGCTCCGCCGCCTGCTCCCTGAATGACGCGGGCGAGGAGCATGATGCCGAGGGTGGGGGCGGCTCCGCAGGCGAAGCTGGCGATGGTGAAGATGGTCACGCAGGACATGAGGAAGCGCTTGCGGCCGAAGCGGAGGCTGAACCAGTTGCTGGCGGGCAGGACGATGGCGTTGGCGACGAGATAGCTGGTAAGGACCCAGGTGGCTTCGTCGTTGGAGGCGGAGAGCGACCCGGCGATGTAGGGCAGGGCCACGGAGGCGATGGCGGTGTCGAGCACCTCCATGAAGGTGGCGAGCATGACGGAGGCGGCGATCAACCAGGGATTGACGCCTTGCGAGGCGGCGGATTGATCTTGAAGCGCGGTTGCTGCCGAGGCCATGGGATTGAGGAGCTTTCTGTTTTCTAAAGAGTAGAGGATAAATGTCGGCTTGAGGATGTCTCTTGCCGGGAAGGCGGATTTTCCGGGGGAAAACGGGGTTTTGCGTTGGGTGGGGTGGCCGGTATTCAGCGCTGGCGGGTGGATTTTGGGTGGCTGGCGGGATGGATGGACGGGGTGCATCTTTTAGTGATCTTGATCATCAGAATAGTTGACAATAAGTGACTCAAGGTGAGATTCTTGGGCTGTCAGGATTTCAGATCGGGCTGCTGGCCCGGAAATTGGGGAGTGAGTGATGGCGAAGATTATTGGTATTGACCTGGGGACGACGAACTCGTGCGTTGCGGTGATGGAGGGCGGCGAGCCGAAGGTGATCCCGAATGAAGAGGGCGGCCGGACTACGCCTTCGGTGGTGGCGTTTACGAAGAGCGGCGAGCGTCTGGTGGGCCAGGTGGCGAAGCGGCAGGCGATTACGAACCCGGAGAACACGGTTTATTCGATCAAGCGGTTTATGGGCCGCCGGTTCAACGAAGTAAACGACGAGATGAAGATGGTTCCCTACAAGGTGGTTCAGCAGGGCGACCATATCGCGGTGAGCGCGCAGGGGAAGGATTTTACCGCTCCTGAGATCTCGGCGATGATCCTGCAGAAGCTGAAGAAGGCTGCGGAGGACTATCTGGGGACGTCGGTGACGGAGGCCGTAATTACGGTTCCGGCTTACTTCAATGATGCTCAGAGGCAGGCTACCAAGGACGCGGGCAAGATTGCCGGTCTGGATGTGAAGCGCATTGTGAACGAGCCGACGGCGGCTGCGCTGGCTTATGGATTGGACAAGAAGAAGGACGAGACCATTGCGGTGTATGACTTCGGCGGCGGTACGTTCGATATCTCGATCCTTGAGGTTGGCGAAGGCGTGATCGAGGTGAAGTCGACCAATGGCGATACGCACCTGGGCGGCGACAATCTTGACCAGCGGATCGTGGATTGGCTGATCTCGGAGTTCAAGACGGAGAGCGGTCTGGACCTGACGGCGAAGGGCAACGAGATGGCGTTGCAGCGGTTGAAGGACGCCGCCGAGCGCGCGAAGATCGAGCTTTCGACCGCGCAGGAGACGGAGATCAACCTGCCGTTCATTACGGCGGACGCGAGCGGGCCGAAGCACCTTGTGCGTAAGCTGACGCGGGCGAAGCTGGAAGCGCTGGTCGATGACCTGCTGCAGAAGTCGGTTGGGCCGTCGAAGCAGGCACTGAAGGATGCGGGCGTGGACGCGAGCAAGATCGACGAGGTGGTGCTGGTTGGCGGACAGACTCGTATGCCTGCGATTCAGGAGCTGGTAAAGAAGCTCTTCGGCAAGGAGCCGCATAAGGGTGTGAACCCGGATGAGGTTGTTGCGATCGGCGCGGCGGTTCAGGCTGGCGTGTTGGCCGGTGAAGTGAAGGACCTGCTTCTGCTCGACGTGACTCCGCTGACGCTCTCGATTGAGACGATGGGCGGCGTGGCTACACCGATGATTACTCGCAACACGACGATTCCGACGAAGAAGACGGAGACGTTCTCGACGGCAGCCGACTCACAGACCGAGGTTGAGGTTCACGTGTTGCAGGGCGAGCGTCCGATGGCGGCGCAGAACCGGACGCTGGGCAAGTTCAAGCTTTCGGGGATTCCGCCGGCTCCGCGTGGCGTACCGCAGATCGAAGTTACGTTCGACATCGATGCCAACGGCATTCTGAACGTGACGGCGAAGGACAATGCGACGGGCAAGGATCAGAAGATCACGATCACGAGTTCGTCGGGACTGAGCAAGGAAGAGGTTGAGCGGATGGCAAAGGATGCCGAGGCTCACGCTTCCGAGGACAAGGAAGCTCGCGACACGATTGAAGCCCGCAATGGTCTGGACTCGTTGGTCTACAACGTGGAAAAGATGCTGAAGGAGGCGGGCGACAAGGTTGCGGAGTCGGATAAGTCCGAGGTCGAGTCGACGCTGGCGGATGCGAAGTCGACGCTGGCGGGAACGCCGAGCGCGAGTGAGCTGAATGCCGCGAAGGAACGTCTAACCACGGTGAGCCATAAGCTCGCAGAGGCGATGTACAAGGCTGCTTCGACGTCGGCCCCGACGGACGGCGGCGCGGCGGCGGAGGGCTTCAATGAAGAGCCGAAGAAGGACGAAGGCGTCATTGATGCTGAGTATGTAGATGTTGATGAGAAGAAGTAATTGTAGCGCGTAAGAGCAGTCCGGATAGAGGAGAAGAGAGGGGCGTTCCTAGCGGGGTGCCCCCTCTTCTTTATCAGGTCCGTTTGGTGGGATGGGCGTGTAGAGTGCGTTCTATCACCAGGAAAGGTGATGGCGGTGAATAAAGAGCGGGGAGAAGATAGATACGCTGACGTGATCTGGCTGGAGAAGCTGGAACTCAATCGACTGCTGGGAGGGAAGGTTATGACCGATACGCTGTGGAGATGCGACCAGGTACGTGCCGGACAACTGTACAACCGGATGATGTTCGATACGAAGGAAGAGGCGGAGCAGTTCGTTCAGCGGATGCAGCAGATGGAGCCGGACCAGATGTTTTCGATTGAGCAGATCGAGGCCCGGCAGGTGTGGAACTGATCTTTTGATGGGCGGTTGTTGGTTTCGCGATGGCGGCGGCTTCTGGGAGTGACCAGTGCCGCCGCCATTGTTCGTATACGGGTTGTGAGGAGTGAATGAATGCCGGAAGGAAATGAGATTCATCGCTGGGCGGAGCGTCATGCTGCGGCGTTTGCGGGCAGGCCGGTGCGGGTGGATGGGCCGCAGGGGCGGTTCACGGATGCGGACGTGCTCGACGGGCGAAAGCTGGAGCGGGTGATGGCGGTGGGGAAGCATCTTGGATATGACTTCGGCAAGGACCGGATTCTGCATGTGCATCTGGGATTGCAGGGGGACTTTACCGAGGGCTCGGGGCCGCTGCCGGAGGTCAAGGGAGCTCTGCGGTTGCGGATGTGGAACGCGGAGGCGGTGAAGAGACCGGCGGGGGCGGACAGGAGCAGGCCGCATCGGTGGTACTCGGAGGACGATGGGGCAGATAATCTGCCGCCGGAGGAGATTGCTTGGGTGGAGCTGCGTGGGCCGATGGACTGCACGGTCTACACGCAGGCGATGTGGGATGCGCTGCTGCGGAGGCTGGGGCCTGATCCTCTGAATGGCGATGGGCCGGAGGAGATGATTGCACGGGTAGCGAAGAGCAGGAAGTCGATTGGAGAGCTGCTGATGGACCAGCAGGTGGCGGCGGGCGTGGGGAATATCTTTCGCGCGGAGCTGCTGTTTCGGGCGCGGCTGAGTCCGTTTGTGCCGGGGCGAGAGGTGGAGGTTGGTACGCTGCGGTCGATATGGAAGGATGCGGGCGTGCTGATGAAGGCGGCGATGGTGGATCGGCGGATTGTGACGACGAGGCCGAAGGACAGGCCGCATAAGACGGGGAAGGCTCTGAAGGAAGAAGCTCACTATGTTTATCGGAGGCAGGGGCGGCCTTGCTTTGTTTGCGGGGAGACGGTTTTGACGAAGGTGGTGGCGGGGCGGAATTTGTTCTGGTGTCCTGGATGCCAGGTTGGTAGAGATGATGTTGACCGGGGTTCGTTCAACGTTTAGCGTTGAATGAAGTGCGTATAGGAGAGAAGATGTCTATTCCGCGTAAGGCGAAGTCACGTAGGCCGCCGATGCATCCGGGGGAGATTCTGCGAGAAGAGTTTATGGCTCCGCTGGGTTTGAGCGCCAACGCCGTGGCGATTGCCTTGCGGGTTCCGGCGACGAGGATTCTTGAGATCGTCAACGAGCGGCGAGGGATTACGGTCGATACCGCGTTGCGGCTGGGACTGTACTTTGAGACTTCGGCGGAGCTGTGGATCAACCTGCAGAAGTCGTATGAACTGGCGCTGGCGCAGGAGAAGCTGCTGCCACAGATTGTCCGCGAGGTGCAGCCGCGGGCGTTGCATGAACAGCGTAAGAAGACAGCTTAGGAATAAGAGATTATGGCGACGACACAGACGAAGGACTATTACGGCACGCTGGGCGTGAAGAAGACGGCGACGGCGGAAGAGATCCGCAAGGCGTTCCGCAAGGCTGCGCGGAAGTATCATCCGGACGTGAATCCGGGGGACAAGAAGGCGGAGGAGAAGTTCAAGGAGATCTCCGAGGCGAACGATGTTCTGAGCGATGAGAAGAAGCGGAAGATCTATGACCAGCTTGGCTTCTACTCGGACAATATCGATCCGGCTGCGGCGGAGGCGGCGGCCCGGGGTGGGTATAGCGGCGCGAGGGGCCAGGCGGCGGGCGGTGGTCAGGAGGTTCCGTTCGACTTCGGCGGGTTCGATTTCTCGGACTTCCAGAGTGGACGTAGCGCGCAGCAGGAGGCCGGCGGCGGGTTTGGCGGGAGCTTCCGCGATATCTTCAGCGGGATGTTCAACGGCGGTCGGCAGGGCACGGCGCGTGGGCCGCAGCCGGGGACCGATCTGGAGTACCAGGTGAATGTGGACTTCTGGACGGCGGTGCGCGGCGGCGTGGCGAAGCTGGAGATTCAGAGGCAGGAGATCTGCCCGACTTGCAAGGGCAAGTCGACGACGGGCGGGAGCGTGGAGTGTCCGGAGTGCCATGGCACGGGGCAGGTGACGCAGATGGGCGGGCGGATGAAGTTCAACATCCAGTGCCCGCGTTGCGGTGGGTCGGGCAAGGTGCAGAATGCGTGCTCGACGTGCGATGGCGAGGGCGTGGTGACGCGGCGCGAGCCTCTGGAGTTCCGCATCAAGGCGGGTACGCGGGACGGGCAGAGGATTCGGCTGGGGGGCAAGGGCAATGCTGGAACGAATGGCGGACCCGCGGGCGACTTGTACCTCATCATCAAGGCGGGGACGCATCCGGTGTTCACGCGGACGGGCGACGATATTTATGTAACGGTTCCGGTTACGGTAACGGAGGCGGCTCTGGGCGCGAAGATCGAGGTGCCTACGATCGACACGCATGAAGGTGGGTCGCGGACGCAGTTGAAGATTCCGCCGGGGACGCAGACGGGGCAGAAGCTGCGGCTGCGGGAGAAAGGCGTGGCTTCGGCCTCGCGCGAGGGCGTGCGCGGCGACCAGATTGTGGAGGTGAAGATCGTGGTGCCGAAGGTGCAGGATGAACGGAGCAAGGAGATTCTGCGGGAGTTGGCGAAGCTGAACCCGGAGGAGCCGCGGGAGGAGATGTTTGAGCGGGTGTGAGCGATGGTTTTGTTCCACGCAGGCATCGAGGTAACAGGGGAGACTATGACAAGAAGTCATGGGAAGACGATTGCGAGATGGAAGCGGAATATGGCTTCTCCATGGGCGTGAGGTCTCCCTATGCGGCACTTGCGGGCGAGGTTCATCATGTGACGCTGGATGACGATGTTCACACGATTTTCCGGATTCTCAGTTGGTGAATGAGGCTTTGCGGTTGCTGATTAAGACGGTTAAGAGCGTTCAGAATCTGTCGAAGGCGAGCTAGCTGGCACGGGGAGTAAAGATGAAATACAGGGGCTCTCCGCTGTGGCGCAAAAACGCCGTTTTTGGTCAGGATGACGTGTTTTTGTGGTGCGGTGCCAGCAGCGTTTCATTTTGGGATGACCTGATGTGGTTACATTTCTGTTTTCAACAGGAATGTTGACTGCTATTGTCTGATTCACGAATAAATCTTCAGAAAGCAGCCGAATGTTTGCACTGTGGATAGTGCAGGCATGGTGGAATTGTCTTAAAGTTCCTGGGGGGTGAACCATGAAGCATCAGTCGTTAAGGCGGATGGTTGTTGGGTGCATGGTCTCCATGATGGCTTGTGGCATGGGGTGGGCGCAGGCGCAGAAACAGGGTGAGCTGACGGCGGAAGAGATTGTCGGCCGGATGATGGAAAAGAACGCGGAGAGGCAGGCGGCGCTGGAGCACTACAGCTCCGACCGCACCTATGAGCTGCACTACGACGGCATGGGCGGCAAGCACTATGCCGAGATGGTGGTCCATGCGGAGTACACGGCTCCGGGGCGGAAGCAGTTGACGGTGGTGTCGGAATCGGGCTCGAAGGTGCTGTGCAGAGAGGTTCTGCGGAAGCTGGTGGAGAAAGAGGAAGAGACGGCGGCGAAGGCGGACTGGCAGCGGTCGTTCTTCTCGGCTGACACCTACAAGCTGAAGCTGCTGGGGCGAGAGCAGCTTGAAGGCGTGGATACGTGGGTGTTGCAGGTGGACCCCAAGGTGGAGAGCAAGGTGGCGTACCGGGGGAAGATCTGGGTGAGCATGGATGATTTTGCGACGGTGCGGGTGGTGGGCGAGCCGTCGAAGAATCCGTCGTGGCTGCTGGAGAAGGCGAGCTTCGACTCGTGGTACATGCGGCGAGGTGCGATCTGGGTTCCGGAGAAGAACATCTCGACGACGCATGTGCGGATCGGCGGCGAGGCGAAGGTGACGATCGACTATGGCCGCTACCAGGTGCTGGCGTCGAAGGAGATCAAGGCAACGGCGGAGCAGACCGCGCAGATGCCGAAGGTGAGCGGGAAGGTTGCGCTGGCCAGTCTGGCTCAGTAGCGGCGTTTGGGGATTGAGATTTTTCTGATCTGGATGGCTTTTTGTTGTCGGATTGAAGCCCGGCTCTATCTCATATGGCGCAAGCAAAAATGCTGGGTTTCCGCTGGGCTACCCACGGTTAGACTGTGAGTAGGTTCGGGGCGGGGCGGGCGTATTTTGTGTATTCGTATGTCTGAGATGTTTCTTCAGGAGAAGAGTCTGGATGGAGACGATACACTTTCCTTGAGGAATCGCGATGCGCAGGATCGTATGGGATGAGGGAAAGGATGCGATCAATCGGAGGAAGCATCGGGTATCATTCCCGGAAGCGAGCGAGGCTTTCTTCGAGCCTCTGCTGGTGACGAAGCTGGACCATTGGCATCCTGTGGAGTAGTTGCGGTTTTTCAGTATGAGGGAGACTCGGGCGAAACGTCTGCCGGTTGTGGCTCATACGGAAGAAGAGGAATTGATTAGAATAATCACCGCACGGGATGCGACCGCTATGGAGAGGAGACGATATGAAGAAGGCGAGTGAAGACGAGTTCGAAGAGATGCCGGATGAGATCGACTTCGCGGATGGGGAGCGGGGCAGGTATGCGGGATCGGTTGAGCCGTTGAGGAATCTGGTGTTGATTGAGCCGGAGCTGTTTGAGACGTTTCCAAGCGCCGAGGCGGTGAATGAGGCGTTGCGTATTTTGAAGAAGGCCAGCATGGAGGCGACCGCTATGGTGAAACCTCCGAAGCAGGCGCGGGCGAGTTAGGACTGAGATGGCTACGAAGCGGAAGACCAAGGGCGCGTACATGATCTCTTCGGTGGCGGAGATGTATGAGATACATCCGCAGACGCTGCGCCTGTATGAGCGTGAGGGGTTGCTGCGTCCTTCGCGAAGCGAGGGGAACACGCGGCTCTATACCGATGAGGATCTGGAGCGGCTGGAGTTTATTTTGAACCTGGCGCGAGACCTTGGGGTGAATATCGCGGGGATCGCGATTGTGCTGCAGATGCGCGAGCGCATGGAAGAGATGAACCGGCAGATGCAGGGGTTCGTGGACTATGTGCGGACGGAGATGCTGGCGCGGATGCAGCAACAGCAGCCTCCGGTGGCTGGATTGGTGCCGATGCGGAGGCCGGTGGTGACTCCTCCGGCGGTGAAGGTGGTGGCGGCGAAGGCGTCGAGAAAGAAGTCGGTGGGCTAGCCGGATGGTGGTTCGGTGATGCGGCTGGGATAGACTTATAGACTGCGCGTTAACGTCGTTTTCAGCGTATTTGAGTTGTACTGTGGAGATGAGTCTGTTGCTTCGGATCTTGTTCTGGATTGCGGTGGGCGGTTCGCTCACCTCTACGATCTATTGCCTGATGGTGATCGTCGCGGCGCTGCGGTTTGGCGTGCGGCGGTGGCGGGAGGAGCGCGCTTTGCTGGAGTTTCTGCCTCCGGTGAGTATGCTGAAGCCGCTGCATGGGACCGAGCCGGGCATGGAACGGAACCTGGAGACGTTTTTCGAGCAGGATTATCCGGAGTTCGAGCTGCTGTTCTGCGCGCGGCATGATACGGATGAGGGGCTGCGGCTGGCGAGGCGGGTGGGCGAGCGGTATCCGGGGGTGAAGGCAAAATATTTAACGTGCGGGGAGCCTTTACCGGCGTTTCATAACGCGAAGGTGTTCTCGCTGGCGAAGCTGGATGCGGAGGCGGAGAACGATCTGTTCATTACGAGCGACGCGGATGTGCGGGTGAAGAAGGATTATCTGCAAAAGATGGTGCAGAACCTGAAGAATCCGCAGGTTGGGCTGGCCTCGTGTGTGTACCTGGGGACGACGGAAGAGGGAAGGCGCGCGGGGTTCTCGTCGCAGTTGGATGCGGTGGGCAAGAGCGTGGAGATGTCGTCGGGCGTGCTGGTGGCGGACATGCTGGAAGGGACGAAGTTCGCGCTGGGGGCGACGATGGCGGTGCGGCGGGAGTCGTTTCAGAAGGTGGGTGGGTTTGAAGAGTTGGGGCAGTTTTATGCCGATGACTTTGTGCTGGGTAACAGGTTGGCGGAGCAGGGGACGGGTGTCCTGCTGGCGACGCATGTGATCCGGTTGATGGTGCAGGATACGCCGTTCGGGCTGTCGTTCCGAAACCAGTTGCGCTGGATGCAGAGCACACGGCGGTCGCGGCGGTGGGGGCATCTGGGAACAGGGCTCACGTTTGCGGTGCCGTTTGGGGTGATGGGGCTGGTGTGGGGATTGTTGAGCGGCCATGCGGCTTGGGGAGCGGCGTGGCTGGCGGCGATGGTGCTGAATCGATGGTTGCAGGCAGGAGTGATTCTGCGGGTGCTGGGGGATGAGGATTGGGCGTGGGGAATGATGATTTATCCGCTGCGGGACCTGTTGGGATGGGTGCTGTGGGTGGGGAGCTATATCGGCGACCGGTTCTATTACCGGGGGAAGATCTATCGGCTGAAGGACGGTGGGCGGGTGGAGGAGACTTAGGCCTGATTCGACCGCGGATTTCGCGGATAACAACGGATGAAAAGCTAAAAGGCGTAACGGTGATCAAAGGGATAAAGGTTGATAAAAGGGATTTTTTTCTTTTATTTTTCTTTATCCCTTTGATCGTTGTTACTCCTTTGTTTTCTATTGGTTGGTTAGGATGGTTTTGCCTCCGGCGGTGGCCAGGGTGTGGACGGGGCCGTAGGGGGTAAGGTCTCGGGTGCGGGTGGTGGGGGTGTAGGTCATCAGGAAGATGCGGCGGGGGCTGGACCAGAGCTGGTGGAGGGTGGATTCGGTCTCGAAGATGTGGGGGGAATCGGGCCAGAAGCTGCCGTACCATAGGCCGTTGACGCGGCCGTTGACTAGGTGGACGGGCTGGCCGGTGTAGAAGATGAGGGTGGAGCCGGAGGTCAATTCGCCGTCCAGAACGAGGAGATCGTCTGGATGGGGGATGGTTTGTTGCTGGTGGTTGATAGCTTCGGCTAAGGGCTTGGAGCCGAGGATGGGGTAGAAGCGGGCAAGACCTTCGTGGGCGGCCATGAGGACGATGATCATGGCGGCGGCGAGGGTGAGGTTGGCGGCGTAGGTGCGGCTGCGGCGGCGGAGAAGGTAGCTTACCGGGCCGACGATGAGCAGGCCGAGCGCGGTGAAGGCGAGGGGGCCGCGGAAGAAGCCCATGGCGGTGCTGGTGAGGTCGGAGATGTGGCTGAGGGAGAGGTTGTAGGCCTCGGTGCTGCTAGCTACGGAGAGGAGGGTGACGATGTCGGTGTGGGGTGCGGGGGTGGGCGCGGTGAGGGCGTAGTAGCCGCAGACGATGGCGAGGACGGTGGTGAGGGGGAGGAGGAAGATGGTGTGCCAGCGTTGGGCGCTTCGGCGAGCGGTTGGGGACTGGCTGGAGTCGGAGTCGGCTTGTGCGAGGAGGCCTCCGGCCATGAGGGCTAAGGCGGGAAGGGCGGGGAGGCTGTAGTACTCCTGCCGGTTGGAGATGGAGAAGAAGCCGAGGACTACGGCGGCCCATAGGAGGAGGGAGAGGGCGGCTTCTTGAGATGGCTTCTGGCGCAGGTTGCGGAGTTGCTGGGTGATGGCTCCGGGGAGGAAGGTGGCCCAGGGCATGATCCAGATGAGGAGATAGAGCCAGAAGAGCCAGATGGGGGTGAGGCCGTAGTCGTGGGGGATGCGTTTGGAGAGGAAGCGGGCTATGTGCTCGTTGTAGAGATAGAACCAGGCCCAGCCTCCGGTGGCGGGCAGGCCTTGTCCGGCGGGCAGGGGGATGGGTGGGTTGCGGATTGCGGCCAGGATGTGCCAGGGGGCGGCTATGGCGACGAAGGTGAGGGCGCTGGCTATGGGGTGGAGCTTGAGGAGGAGACGGAGTTGCCGGGTGAGGAGGAGGTAGAGGAGGACGAAGGCTATGGGGAAGACTAAGCCTATGAGTCCCTTGGTTAAGACGTTTAAGGCGAGGACGGCGGCGAAGGCTATGCAGGGTAGGAGGGAGCTTTTCGGGCTGGGGGAGGAGAGCGGTTCGTGCTTTGCACGAATGCCCACCTTAGCGACGATACTGCTGTCGCGAAGATGGGGCACCCGGATTAGTGGGGTGATTCGTTCGAGGGCTATCAGGAAGAGGTGGACGGCGAGGGTCATCCATAGGGCTAAGAGGATGTCTGGGATGTAGAAGCGGGTGTAGAGATAGGGGCCTATGGCGGTGGCCATAGCGAGGGCGGCGTAGAGGCCGCCGCGGTCGGGGTTGCTGGCGGGGGAGATGGTGGCGAAGAGGCGGCTGCCCAGCGCGTAGGTGGCCAGCAGGAGGGCGAGGACGGCGAGGGCGAGGGGTAGGCGGGCGGCCCAGTCCTTAATTCCAAAAACAGCCATCGAGGAAGAAGCCATCCAGTACATTAACGGGGGCTTGTCGAAGAAGCGGACGCCGTTGATGTAGGGGGTTACGAAGTCGTGGCGGCGGAGCATCTCGCGGGCGATCTCGATGTAGACGGAGTCTACGTCGTCGAGGAGGCCGGGGCGGAAGAGTCCGCCGAGCTGGAGGGCGACCCAGGAGGCGAGGATCAGGCTGAGGGAGCGGAGGCTCGGGCGGCGAGGAGCGGATTGTGGCTGCGTCGTCAGGGTCGTTTCTCTCTTCTTTATTTTTGCTGCGATTGCTGCTGATCCAGAGGTCGATCGGTGTAGAGGGCTTTGCCGGAGGTCTCTTGCAGGAGGATGAGGGGGCGTCCGGCGAGGAGTTGGTTTACGTCTTCGCGGTGTTCTAGCGGGACGAAGAGGAGTTTGCGGGGGCCGGTGGCCCAGGTGTCGAGGAGATCGCGGGGAGTGAGGAAGATGGGTGGGGCGTCGGGGAAGGTGCTGCCGAAGAGCATGGAGGAGGAGCGGCCATCGACGAGGGAGACGGTGCGTCCGAGATAGAAGCCGATGGAGGAGCCGAAGGACTGGTCTCCGTAGAGGAGGACCGGGGTGTTGCGGGGGATGAGGTTGCGGTCTTCGAGGCTCTGGATGCGGGCGGCGAAGGTGTAGGAAGAGAGCATGGGGGAGAAGCGGGCGAAGGCGATGTGCGCGGCGAGGAGGAAGACGGCGGAGGTGAGGGCGATGGTGATGGTGGAGGCCAGATGACGGCGTTTGACGCGCAGGAACCAGGCGATGGCGGGGCCGAAGAGGAAGGCGATGGCGGCGATGGCGGCGGGGCGTCGCAGGGCGGCGAAGCTGGGGCCGGTGAGGTCGAAGAGGTGCGACATGGAGAGGGTGTAGTGACCGACGTTGCGGTGGGCGAGGAGGTCGCCTATGTCGGGAACGAAGGGGATGTGGCGGGAGGTCCAGAGGCCGATGGCGAGGGTGAGGGCTAGGGCGACTCCGATGGCGGTGAGAGCGGCGTGGGCGAGGAGGAGCCAGCGGCGGGAGGAGTGGTCTTCCGTACAGGCGCAGTTGGATTCGGTTCGGGTGAGGGAGGCGGCGATGATGAGGAGGAGGGGAAGATAGGCGGGGAAGGTGTAGTACTCCTGATTGGTGGAGAGGGAGAAGAAAAAGAGCACCAAAGCGGAGTAGATGGCGAGGAGGAGGACGGTTCGAGACTGCGGAGTGGCGTTAAAGATGCGGCGGGACTTCCAGCTCTGCCAGCCTTTGAGGAGGGCGAGGGGGAAGAAGATGCTCCAGGGGAAGAGCCAGACGAGATGGAGGGTCCAGTAGAGGTAGGTGGGGAGCTTGTTGTAGTCGCGGGGGTAGCGGCGGCCGAGGAAGCGGAGGAAGTGCTCGTTGATGAAGTAGAACCAGAAGAAGCCGTGGTGGTCCATGCCTTCGGTGTTCCGGAGACCGGCGAGGATGTGCCACGGGGCGGCTATGGCCAAGAAGAGGAGAGTGCCGGTGAGGGGTTTGAGGGAGCGCCAGTTTTTTAGTTGGCCGGTGAGGGCCAGATAGATCAGGGCGGTGCCGGAGAGGAAGATGATGGCTACGAGTCCCTTGGTGAGGACGGCAAGGGCGAGGAACGTCCACATGAGGTGGGCGTGGGTGGCGGGGGAGAGAGAGGCTGGGGTTTCGCGGGTGTTGTGGCTGGTTGCTCGAAGGAAGCTGTAGAGGGCGGCGCAGAGGAAGAGGGAGAAGAGGGCTTCGGGGATGAAGACGCGGGTGAAGAGGAAGACTCCGGCGGAGGTGAGGAGGGCGAGGCCGGTGTAGAAGGCGGTGCGGGCGTCGAAGACCTGAGCGGCCCAGCGGTATCCGAGCAGGGCGAGCAGGAGGATGGCGATGGCCTGGGGGAGATGCGCGGCGAAGGCGTTGAACCCGAAGAGGCGGAAGCTGGCGGCGACGAGCCAGTAGGGGAGCGGGGCTTTTTCGAGATAGCGGATGCCGTTGACGTGGAGGGTGACGAGATCGCCGGTGAGGGCGATGTGGCGGGCGGCGTTGGCGTGGGTGGCGTCGGCGTCGTCGAGCAGGGGCGGGGTGAAGAGGGAGGCGGCGAAGAGAAGGAGCCAGAGCGCGGTGAGGAAAATGAGTGCGGGGAGTCTTCTGGGAGCGTTGGCCAGCGCGGTTGCGAGTGGAGAAGATGGAGAGGTTTGGGTGGCCATGAGAGGACTGCGCGCTTTTCCAGAATAAATTATCGGCATTGTGGCCGATAGGCGCGTGAAAAGGTCCGCTGGGATGTATCTTGCTTAAATTGGTTTTTTTATTTTTTGGGGGATATTCAGGGAAAAAATGCCTACGTTTGCTGCGATAGATATTGGGTCGAACTCGTGCCGTTTGAAGATTGCTTCGGTGCAGATGCATCGGTTGAAGACGCTTTTTGAAGATCGCGAGGTGACGAGGCTGGGCGAGAGCGTGTTTCAGACGGGAGTGATCTCGCCGGAGGCGATGGCAGCGACGATCCGGGCCTTGCGGAGGTTTCACAAGGCGGTGCAGTTGCACGTGGTGGACAAGGTACGGGTGGTGGCGACGAGCGCGATGCGCGATGCGCGGAATGCGTCGGCGTTTACGGAGTGGGTGAAGTCGGCCACGGGATGGGACGTGGAGGTGATCTCGGGGCTGGAGGAGGGCAGGCTGATCCACCTGGGGGTGGTGACGCACGAGGTGGGAGCGCGGGGAAGGTGCCTACTGATCGACCTGGGCGGCGGAAGCTGCGAGGTGACGGTCTCGGATGCGGGACGTATCCGGACGATGGTGAGCCTTCCGCTGGGTGCGGTGCGCTTGCAGGAGGCGTTTTTGCAGCACTCGGACCCTCCGGCGAAGGAAGACGTGGCGCGGCTGAAGCAGTTTATCGAGCGCGAGCTGCGGAAGGCGCAGAAGAAGCTGGGTGTGCCGCGGGTGGGGCTGGTGGTGGCGACGTCGGGCACGGCTGCGGCTCTGGCGGAGGCGAGCGGGCATGTGCGGAAGGGCACGGCGAAGAAGTCGCTGGCGAAGAAGAGGCTGGAACGGGTGGGGATGCTGACGGCGGACACTCCCGACGTGCGGAAGCTGGCGGACCGGCTGGCGAAGATGAGCAATGTGGAGCGCGAGGCGGTGCCGGGAATCGGGCCGCGGCGGTCGGAGATTATTGTGGGTGGCGCGCTGGTGTATGCGACGCTGCTGGAGAGGCTGGGGCTGAAGGGGTTCCGCTACTCGCCGCTGGGGCTGCGGGATGGAATGCTGGCGCAGATGCTGGCGGAGGTGGACCTGCGGACGTCGGTACACCAGAAGCTCGAAAGCGAGCGCTGGGCGGGCGTGCTGGAGGTCTGCGATCGATACGGGATCGAGCAGAAGAAGGTGGAGCCGGTGCGACAGCACGTGGTGGAGCTGTTCGACTCGATGGTGGCGGTGCATGAGCTGCCGCAGGAGTACAGGCTGTGGCTGGAGTCGGCGGGGATGATGCATGACGTGGGCAAGTTCATGAATCATCAGGGGCACTACCGGCACACGCAGTACATTATTGCGAACTCGGAGATCTTCGGGTTTTCGCCGGAGCAGAGGGCGATTGTGAGCGCGATTGCCAGGTATCTGGGCAAGACGCGGCCTGAAGCGGCGGACAGGCCGATGCGGTCGATTCCGGTGGAGGAGCATGTCCACGTGGTAAGGGCGGTGGTTCTGCTGCGGCTGGCGGTGGCGTTGAACCAGGACCGCGCCACGGCGGCGCTGAAGATTCGGACGCATGTGTATCCAAAGCGCGTGCTGCTGGAGCTGGTGCCGGGACGTGGGAACGCGGAGCTGGAGGCGTGGTCGCTGAAGAAAGAGGCGGACTACTTCCGGGAGGTCTTCCGGCGCGAGCTCTTCGTCGAGGTGGCGTAGAGGGCGCGGACGGTGCGGGGGTCGAGGAGGCTCTGAAGGATGGCTGGCCCACGGGTGAGATCGACCCGGGCCAGCGAGCCTTTGCGGAGGCGGATCTTGGCGGGGGTATCGGCTGCGGCGGGGACGAGGAGTGAGCCGAGGAAGTGGCTGAGATTGGGATTGTGGCCGACTACGAGCAGGTTTTCGCGGCCTGCACACTCGTGGAGGAGAGCCTGAAACTCCTGAAAGGTGGCGTTGGGGGAGAGCGCGGGGGAGTGCAGGATGGGGGCCTCGTAGCCGGTCTCGGTGCCGACGAGGGCGGCGGTCTGGAGGCAGCGCTTGAGCGGACTGGAGACGATGAGGTCGAACTGGGTGTGCTGCGCGTTGAGGACGTAGGCGAGATGGAGGCAGTGGCGCTTGCCCTCTTTGTCCAGCGGCCGCTTGAGGTCGAGGACGGGGTTGAGGCGGCGGAGTCCAGCGCTGGCGTGGCGAAGAATATACAAATTCATGGTCTGTTCACATTCTAGAGCAGATGGATATTCGGCCTTGTGGATGCAAGGATGCCACAGGAGTGTGACGCGGTTGGTGCGGGAGTGCGTCGGCTGGGTTAAAAATCGGCTTTGGCTGGCGGGAGTTGCCATAGCTCGGTGGTGAGGATGCCGCCCAGCAGGTGGTGGTGCTGCCGGAGGGCGAATCCGGCTTGCGTGAGCGCACGAGCGTGGTTGGGCAGGCGGGTGGTGCGGAGGTTGGTGAGGATGCGGAAGGCAAGGTAGAGGGCCCGGACGAAGAGCTTGGCAGGGAGGCGCAGGAGGCCGGGTGGGATGCGGAAGTCGGAGACCAGCCAGAGGGCTTCGGGGGCGAGGGTGGGGGTGATGCGGGAGATGAGTGCGTCCAGCTCGGGTTGGGGGAGGCAGTCGAGGAAGAAGTGGGTTACTACGAGGTCGTAGGGGCCGGTGGGTTGGAAGGTTTGGGCTGGGGTTTGGTGGGTCTTCAGGCGGGTTTGTGAGGCGGCGCAGTTCTGGCGCAGGAGGTGGAGCATGGCGGGGCTGATGTCTACGGCTTCGGCTTCGAGGTGTGGGTTTTGCGCGAGGAGCTGGGCTAAGAAGCGACCGTCGCCGTCGCCCAGGACAAGGGCTTTTCTCTGGTGGAGGAGGTTGGGGAGGAAGTGTTGGCGGCAGCGTTGCAGGGCGCTGCCGAGGGTTAGGGATTCCAGGAGGCGGTAGGGGTGGGCTATGCGGTCGAAGTTGGGTTGGCTCATTGGAGGATGAGGAGGAGTGGGGTTAGGAGGGCGAGGTCGGCGGCGGCTCTTAGGGTGGTGGGGTTCAGGGTTGGGCGCGGTGGTGGAGACGGCTTCGGTTTGGGTTAGGGGTGGCATGGCCGCTCTTCTGTTGATTATTTCAAAACGGTGGAGGAGTGGATGCTGCGGGTGGTATTGCGGGAGGGAGGGGCTTGCGCGATTGTTTACAATTTAAGTTTGCGGCTTTCTTTTTGCTGCTTGAGTGAGGAGTTCTACCGGAAGATGTTGCGTTTTTCGACAGCGGGAGAGAGCCACGGCGAGAGCCTGGTGGCGATGGTGAGTGGAATGCCTTCGGGCGTGCCGGTGGAGCAGGAGTTCATCGACCGGGAGCTTTGGCGGCGGCAGAAGGGCTATGGACGCGGCGGAAGGATGCGTATCGAACGGGACACGGCGCATATTCTGAGCGGCGTTCGGCATGGGAAGACCATTGGGTCGCCGATTGCCATGGTGTTGGCGAACAACGACTGGAAGAACTGGACGGAGATTCTGCCGGTAGAGGAAGGCGACGCCGCGAAGCATAAGGCGGTGGCTTCGCCGCGGCCGGGACATGCGGATCTGGCGGGGAGTTTGAAGTACGATTTTCCGGATGCTCGTTATGTGCTGGAGCGGGCTAGTGCTCGGGAGAGTGCGGCTCGTGTGGCGGCTGGCGCGATGGCTAAGTTGCTGTTGCGGACGGTGGGGGTTGAGGTGGCTAGCCATGTGATCCGTGTGGGTAAGGCGGAGCTGCGGCGTCCGGCTACGTGGGAGGAGATCAAGGCGTTGGCGGCGAAGGACGAGGTTCTGCTGAACTGCGTGGACCCGGAGAGCGAAGCGGCGATGAAGGCCGAGGTGGACGCGGTGTTGCGTACGGGTGATACGGTGGGCGGCGTGTTTGAGGTGGTGGTGCATGGTTTGCCGCCGGGCGTGGGCACGCATGTGAACTGGGACGAGCGCATGGACGGGCTGCTGGCGCAGGCGGTGATGAGCTTGCAGGCGGTGAAGGCGGTGGAGATCGGGCGCGGCGTGACGGCGGCGGAGTCGGTGGGCTCGGTGGTGCACGACGAGATTGCTTATGCGGGCGATGGGTTCACGAAGTTCTCGCGGGAGCAGAACAATGCGGGCGGTCTGGAAGGCGGCATCTCGAACGGCGAGGACGTGGTGGTGCGGGGGTATTTGAAACCGATCTCTACGCTGCGGAGGCCGCTGGGCTCGGTGAGTTTTGAGACGCGGGAGCCGGTGAAGGCCGCGTATGAGCGCAGCGACGTATGTGTGGTTCCGGCGGCGGGCGTGGCGGCGGAGGCGATGGTGGCGCTGGCAGTGGGACGGCTGGTGATTGAGAAGTTTGGCGGCGATTCGCTGCGGGAGATGCAGCGGAATTTTAACGGCTATTGCGAGCAGATTCGAGCGTACTGACGTGACGGAAAAGAGAGAGAAGAAGGCAGTGAAGATTCATGAAGTGGTGAAGTGGCCGGACCCGATCCTGCTGAAGCCGGGCGCGCCGGTGACGGTGTTCGACGCGAAGCTGAAGAAGCTGGTGGAGGAGATGTTCGAGAGCATGTACGAGGCCCAGGGGATTGGGCTGGCGGCTCCGCAGATCTCGATTTCGCAGCGGCTGACGGTGATTGATGTGAGCTTCAAGAAGAATCCGGAAGAGAAGATTGTGCTGGTGAATCCGGTGATTATCGAGAAGGAAGGCAAGCAGGTGGAGGAAGAGGGCTGCCTGAGTTTGCCGGACATTCGCGAGAAGGTGACGCGCGCGGAGAGGGTGAAGGTGCGGGCGCAGGATGTGAACGGCGAGTGGTTCGAGATGGAAGGTACGGAGCTGCTGGCGCGGGCGATGCAGCATGAGATCGACCATCTGGATGGTGTGCTGTTTATTGATCGGTTGAGCCGGCTGAAGCGGGATCTGGTGATCCGGAAGATCAAGAAGCAGATCAAGAATGGGGAGTGGTAGGCTCGGGCTCCTGCGTGTAAGGCCGTTCTGATAGAGTTGCCGTCAACAGTAGAGAAGGGCGGTGGGGCTTGTCTTGTAGAACGCTGGTATTGCTGGCTGGGTGGATGGTTGCTGCTTCGGCTTGTGCGGGGCAGAGCAATGCTGCTCAGAGTGACAGCGCGGCTTCGGACACTAAGATTCCTAGCTATGAGATTGTTTCGATCAGGCCGAGTAAGCCCGATGCGCAGTTGTACGAAGGCACTCAGCCTGATGGTTATCGGGCTACTTCCCTGACGTTAGAGAACCTGATAGGGATTGCTTATTTCGGGAATGCTTTGCCACTGTCGTCCAGCATTGAAGGGGAACCGGGATGGTGTAAATCGGATCGATTTGACGTGGAAGCCAAGGTGGATGTCTCCGAGGTCGATGCGCTGAAGAAGATCGATCACGAACATAATCCTGAGGAGTTGCTTGCGGAACATGCGACGCCACGGATGCTGATGTTACAGGCTTTGTTGAAAGAGCGGTTCGGGCTGAAGGCGCATTATGAGATGAAGGAGCTGCCTGTGTATGCCATCAAGGTGGCAAAGGGCGGAGCGAAGCTGAAGGAGTCGAACATATCCGATCCGAAGAAAGGATCGATGAGTTTTAGCAATGATCGTTTTGGTGGGACGAACGTTCCGTTGCGATTGCTGCCGCTTTTGCTGATGCCTCAAGTCAAGCGGCCTGTTTTGGATCAGACCGGACTGACGGGGCGGTATGACATCGAGTTGAAGTGGACTCCGGATGACGATACGGGGGAACGGTCGGCGGACGCGCCGCCGGGATTGTTTACGGCGATTCAGGAGCAGTTGGGATTGAAGCTGGAGGTTACTAAGGGGCCAGTGAGGGTGCTGGTGATTGATCATGTCGAGAAGCCTTCGGCGAATTGATGTTTCTCTATGGAGATTTGTAACCGTAGTTGGTTGAGTTGGCCGAGGTGTAGATGAAGTGGATGACGATTGCTGCGGTATGTGTGGTGTTTGTGACACAGGGTGTTGGACAGACCGGTGCCGGAAATGCTGGCTCGTCGTCGGAGGCCAAGACTCCCAGCTATGAGATTGTTTCGATCAGGCCGAATAAATCGGATGCGCTGATGAACGAAGATGAACCGGCGGATGGATTTATTGCCAAGGCAATTACCTTGCACCAACTGGTTGCGATTGCTTACGCGGGAACTCCCTTCTCACTTATCGATACTCAGATAGAAGGCGAACCGAGTTGGTTGCGGTCCGAGAAGTTTGACGTTACGGCTAAGGTCGATGACTCGGAGATCGCGGCCTTGAAGAAAGTGGAGGATGGAGATGGTATTGCGGCTTTTGTGCAGGCTTTGGCCCAAGGAGTGCCGACGGTAAGGATGAGGATGTTGCAGGAGCTTCTGGCTGATCGCTTCAAGTTGAAGGTCCATTATGTGACGAAAGAGCTTCCTGTTTACAACGTTGTTATGGCGAAGGGTGGAGCTAAGGTCAAGAAGTCGTCGGAGACTGATTCCAAGAAGGGGGATCTAGGATTTAGCGATGGAAAGATTAAGGGGAAGAGCGTTCCATTGAGTTTATTGCCTGTCATGTTTTCTTTTGTGAGAGAGGTTGGGCGGCCTGTTATTGATAGGACTGGTCTGGAAGGTCTCTACGATCTTGAGTTGAAGTGGACTCCGGAGGGGCATGTGGGAGAGTTGCCAGCGGATGCTCCGCCGGGGTTGTTTACGGCGATTCAGGAGCAGATGGGATTGAAGCTGGAGGCGGCTAAAGGGCCGGTGAAGGTGTTGGTGATCGATCATGTGGAGCGGCCTTCGGCGAATTAGGGTTGTTGGCGGGAATAGTATTTGGAAGTGGTTGCGGGAGAGAAGATGAAGTTGGTGTTTTGTGGGACTCCGCAGTTTGCGGTGCCTACGCTGGAGGCGGTAATTGCGGCGGGGCATGAGGTTCGGCTGGTGGTGACGCAGCCGGATCGCGCGGCGGGGCGCGGGATGGAGATGCAGGTGTCGCCGGTGAAGCGGGTGGCGGTGGAGCGCGGGATTGCCGTGGCTCAGCCGGAGAAGATCAGGCACAATGCGGAGTTTCGGGCGCTGCTGGAGGAGATTCAGCCGGACGCGATTCTAGTTGTTGCGTATGGGCGGATCGTTCCGCAGTGGATGCTGGATTTGCCGCGTTTTGGGAACATCAATCTGCATGGGTCATTACTTCCTAAGTACAGAGGCGCTGCTCCCATTCAGTGGGCGGTGGCGAACGGCGAGGTGGTGACGGGCGTGACCACGATGCGTCTGGATGCGGGGCTGGACACGGGCGATATGCTGCTGGCGCAGGTGGTGCCGATTGGGCAGGAGGAGACGGCGGCGGATGTGTACGAGACGCTGGCTCCGGTGGGTGCGGCGCTGATGGTGAAGACTCTGAGTAAGCTGGAGTGCGGCGAGTTGGTGCCGCAGCCGCAGGACCATGCGGCGGCTTCGCTGGCTCCGATTCTTACGCGTGAGGATGGGCGGATGGATTTCTCGCGGACGGCTAAGACGATTCGCGATCGGTGGAGAGGATTTCAGCCGTGGCCGGGAGCGCATACGACGCTGCGAGGGAAGAAGCTGATTGTGCATCGCATGGGGCTTGCTGAGGCGGATGGATGCGAGGCTGGGATTTTGCTGGTGCGGGGAGATTTGCTGCTGGTGGGATGTGGTGAAGGGACGGTGCTGGAGTTGCAAGAGGTTCAGATGGAAGGCAAGAAGAGGATGAGCGCGGCGGAGTTTCTGCGCGGGTACCAGGTGAAGAGCGGCGAGCGGCTAGGGCTATGAGGGAGAGCGGAGAGAGCAGGCAGGGGGGATTTGCGGGGCGGCGTCCGGGACGTCCGGTTGGAAGCGGCAGGCCGAGTGTGGCGGCCATCTCGCCTGCGCGGGTTGCGGCGTTTGAGACGTTGCGGCTGGTGGGCGAGGGCAGGGGGCATAGCGATGAGCTGCTCCATGCGCCGCGGATGGAGTCGTTGTCGGCGGAGGACCGCAATTTGACTACGGCTCTGGTGATGGGCGTGCTGCGGTGGCAGATTGCGCTGGATGCTCAGTTGCGCGGGTTCTTGCAGAGGCCGGGGCAGAGGCTGCCGGAGCCGGTGGCGATTGCGCTGCGTCTGGGGGCGTTCCAGTTGCAGTATATGGATCGGATTCCGGCTCATGCGGCTTTGAATGAGAGTGTGGAGCTTTGCCGAGCCGGTGGGGAGCCGAAGGCGGCGGGGATGGTGAATGCGGTTCTCCGTAAGCTGGCGGTGACGCCGAGGCTGGGCGCGAAGCTGTACGAGTCGGTGGCGGTGTTTGCGGAGAGGCTGGGGCATCCGCGCTGGCTGGCGGAGCGGTGGGCGAAGACGTATGGGCGCGAGGTGACGCTGAGGATCTGCGAGGCCGACCAGATGGAGCCTACGGATGGGGGGATGTTCACGGAGAGCGGCGGGGAGCTTCCGCACATGGACGACGGATCGCGGCTGGTGGCGGAGCTGGCGGCGGTGTCGATGCCGGAGGCGAAGCGGGTGTGGGATTGCTGCGCGGCTCCGGGAGGAAAGACGCTGATTCTGGCGAAGAGGCTGGGCGGCGCGGAGATTGTGGCGACGGACGTGAGCTCGCGGCGGCTGGCGCAGATGGAGGCCCGGCTGGAGCGGTATGCGTATACGGATCGGGTGTCGTGCGGGGTGGCCGACGCGGCGGACGGGAAGGGCGTGGAGGGGGAGTTCGACCTGATTCTGTGCGATGTTCCCTGCTCGGGGACGGGGACGCTGGCGGGGAATCCGGAGATTCGGCTGAGGCTGCGGGAGGAGGAACTGCCTAGGCAGGCGGCGAGGCAGAGGATGATTTTGAAGGCTGCGTTGGCGAGGCTGGCGGAGGGCGGGAGGCTGGTGTATTCGACCTGCTCGCTGGAGCCGGAGGAGTGCGAGGATGTGGTGAAGGCGGTGATGGCGGAGACCGGGGCGAGGCTGGTTCCGGTGGAGGGGATGATGGTGGAGCTGGCGGCCCAGGGTGTGTTGCTGAGTGGGATGGAGCTGGGGTCGGCGGTGCGGGACGGCGCGCTGCGGACGCTGCCGGGAGTGCATGGGTGCGATGGGTTCTTTGCGGTGGTGCTGGAGAAGGCTGAGTAACGAATTCGAACTCTATTGAGGCTTGGCGGGCTGAGCGGCCATGGTGAGGTGTACGGCGTCGCCACGGACTACGCGGTGTCCGGGTGCGGGGGACTGGCCTACGACGGTAGTGATGGTTGCGTGGATGGGCTGGATGGGTACTCCGGGCTGCGGTGACGGCGACGCGGGCGCGGAGATGTCTTCCATGCTGACGATGTGCAGGCCGATGGGGGCGGTGCGGGCGACTGCTCCGGCGAGGGTGAGGCCGCCGAGCGCGGGCATGACGTAGGCGGGGGCTGAGGCGGCGTCTTCGGGCGCACTGAGAAGAAGGCTGACGCGGGGAGAGGCGACGGCGGAGGCGTTGGGGGTGGGGGTCTGGGCGATGACAATGCCGGCGGGACCGGCCGAGGGAAGCTGGGCGATGATGCCGGTGTCGAGGCCGATGTGGCGGATATTGATGGAGGCAGTGCGCTCGGTCTGGCCGATGAGGTTGGGGATGGCGACCTGCTGGGGGCCGAGGCTTTCGGTGATGCGGATGGCCCAGTCGCGGCGGACGGTGGCTCCGGGGGCGGGGTACTGGGCGAGGACGAGGCCGGGAGGCGTTTGGGGGGAGTAGAAGCGGTTTTCGAGGGTGAGGCTGAGGCCGAGGTGGCTGGCGGCGCGGCTGGCGTCGGAGATGGTGAGGCCGGTGAGGGCGGGGACCTTGACTTCGCGGCCGTGGATGGCGAGGCGCATGGAGATGAAGGCCGAGACCAGAGCGACCAGCGCCATGGCCATGGAGCCGAAGAGGATGTTGAAGAAGCGGTTGATGGTCGAGATCTTCATCTGAGGGTAAGGATAAACGGTCTTATGTCCTGCCGGACGGGCCCGCTACGCGCGGGGCGGTCACTTCGTGACGTGTGTGCCGGTTTGGGAAGGATTAGCGGTATGGGGCCTCGCGATGCTCGGCTTTTGATTCCGAGCAACGCGAGGACCACAGAGGATCATAGCGCCTCCCTGCGGTATACACGTTACGAAGTGACCGCGCGCCGCGCAGGCGGTCTGTCCGGCAGGACATTATCTTCTGTTGTCGGTGGCGGGTTCGGGGTGGATGAGGAGGCGGCTTACCTCGGGGACTTCGGCCTTGAAGGTGTTTTCGAGCGCTGTGATGATGGCGTGGACTTCGGACATGGGGAGGTCGTCGGGCAGGGTGCAGTGGCAGTTGACCTGGATGCGGTCGTGGATGCGGGTGATGAGGACTTCGTGGATGTCGAGGATCTGGGGGAAGGACTGGGCGACGCGACGGAGGTGGTCTACGAGCTGGCGGTCGTGTTCGAGAGAAGGTCGCTCGATGGTTGCGGTCTCGCTCTCGATGTGGGTGAGGATGGTGGAGACCTCGGGGACTTCGCGGCGGATGTTGGCTTCGAGCTGGGTGACGAGGGCGTGGGCGTCGCTGAGGCTCATGGTCTCGGCGACTTCGAGGTGTTGTTCGAGGTGGAGCTGGTGGTTGTACTCTTGCAGGCTGACGTCGTGAACGTTGAGGTTGGAGCGGGCGGCGACGGCGCGGATGCGGTCGTGGATGCTCTCGGAGCGGTCGGCGAGGGGGACGGGGTGGACGACGACGTCGGCTCCGGGAAGGTGGCGCTGGACGGCGGCGGTGGCGGACTGGGTGATCTGCTCGGTGCGCTGGAAGGTGAGGTTGCGCGGCATCCCGAGAGTGACGTCGGCGAAGTAGTCGGGGCCGGAGCGGCGGGTGCGGACGCGCTCGACGGAGAGGACGCCGTCGATGGCGGCGAGGTCGCGCATCATGTCGCGGTTCTGGGCGCGGGCCTCGGGCGGAGTGGCGTCGGTGAGGGCGTCGAGGGTGGTGCGGGCGAGGCGGTAGGTGACGTGAAGGATGACGGCGGAGACGACGATGGCGGCGATGGGGTCGGCCAGTTCGAGGGCGCGGATGTTGAGGATCTGGCCGGTGTAGCTGGCGGCGAGGCCGAAGAGGACGGCGAGCGAGGCCCAGATGTCGGTGCTGAAGTGGAGGGCGTCGGCGGCGAGAGCTTCGCTGTTGGTCTCGCGGGCGATACGGAGGAGCTTGCGGGAGCGGGTGTAGTCGACGGTGATGGAGAGGAGGAGGACGGCGAAGGGCCAGATGGAGAAGTTGAGGGAGAGATGCTGGCGGAGGGCGATGCGGTGGATGGCCTCGGTGAGAATCCAGATGCAGGAGGTGAGCATGAGGACGGTCTCGAAGGCGGCGGAGAGGCTTTCGATCTTGCCGTGGCCGTAGGTGTGGTCGGCGTCGGCGGGACGGTCGGCGGCTCGGATGGAGAAGAAGGTGATGGCGGAGGCGATGAGGTCGATGCCGGAGTGGGCGGCCTCGGAGATCATGCCGAGCGAGCCGGTGAGGATGCCGGTGATGAACTTGAGCAGGGTGACTCCGGCGGCGGCGAAGACGGAGAAGAGCGCGGCCGAGCTTTTGGATCTCTGCGGAGTGGTCTGGGGCTTGGCCGTTTGCGTCATCGTAGAGATGCTACATGGTGAGGGTGAAAGGCGTAACGGTGATCAAAGGGATAAAGGCTGATTTTTAAATGCCGACCGCGGATGGCGCGGATTTTCATGGATGAAAGGCGATTTTAAAGACGGATTCAAAAACAAAAACGCAATGGCAAATGATTTGAGGTTGGGTTGTTATGTTTTGATGCTTCTTCTTTTTCAAAAATCAGCTTTGATCAGTTTTAAAGATCATTTTGATCACCGTTACGCCTTTTTTGTGGCTTGGTAGAGGCCTGCGGTGCCTAGGGTGTAGCTGGTCCAGTGGGCCTGGGTGAAGCCTGCTTCGCGGATGAGCTGCAACATGCGTGGCGGGCGGGGGAAGCGCTCGACCGAGGCGGGAAGGTAGCGGTAGGCTGCGGGGGTGCCGGAGATGAGGCCGCCTAGTCTGGGCAGGATGGTTTTGAAGTAGAGGTTGTAGAGCGCGCCGGTGAGGCCCTCGGGCTGGTTGCAGTCCAGGATGCCTATCTGGCCTCCGGGGCGGAGGATGCGGTGGAGCTCGGCTAGACCTGCCTCGTAGTTGGCCAGGTTGCGGAAGCCGAAGGCAGAAGTTACGAGATCGACGGAGTTGTCCGCGATGGGGAGATGCAGGGCGTCGGCCTCGATGGGGATGATGTTGTGGGGTGCGAACTTTTCGGCTCCGCGCGCGAGCATCTGGTGGGAGAAGTCTACGGCTAAGATGGGCGCGGCTTCGGGGGCGGCGGGGCGGTGGCGGTAGAGGGCCATCGTCATATCGCCGGTTCCGCAGCAGAGATCGAGCACGACGGACTCGGGACGCTGGAGGACGGGGCGGAAGACTCGGGCGGTGCGGGTCCACCAGGAGCGGTCGAGCCCGGCGGAGAGGAGGTGGTTGGCGCGGTCGTAGGTGGGGGCGATGGTGTCGAACATCTGCTGGACGTTCGCGGCGGCGGAGTCCTCGGTGGTTGCGCCGATGGGGCGGGCCCCGGTGGAGAGCTCGTGCTCGGGTTTGGTTTGAGCGAGGCTCATGACTTGCGCTTCTTTGTGGGGGTGGTCTGGCGGTGCATGAGGGAGAGCATGGATTCGGTGGCGGCGGTGAGCTCGGGCTCGGTTACGTCGCGGACGATCTCGGTTGTGCCGATGGCGGTGGGAAGGACGAAGGAGCGGATGCCGCTGCGGTTCTTCTTGTCGCGGGCGGTGAGGGCTACGAGGTTCTTTGCCGTGGCCTTGAAGGCGGGGATGGGGCCGTAGCGGAGGATGAGATTGGTTACTCGGTCGGCCTCTTTTGCCGAGAATGTGCCGCGAGCGCTGGCTACGTTCAGAGCGGCGATCATGCCCCAGGCTATGGCTTCGCCGTGGAGGAGCTGCTTGTAGTTGGTGGCGGCCTCGATGGCGTGGCCGATGGTGTGGCCGAAGTTGAGGATCATGCGCAGGCCGGACTCCTTCTCGTCCTTGCTGACGACATCGGCCTTGACGCGGACACTGGCGGAGACGACGCGAGTGAGAGAGGCGGGGTCTCCGGCGAGGATGGCTTCGGCGTTCTGCTCCATGTAGCGGAAGAGTCTGGCGTCGTAGATGACTCCGGCTTTGAGGGACTCTTGCAGCCCGGCGCGTAGCTGGGCGGCGGGCAGGGTGGCGAGGACGTTGGTGTCGGCGAAGACGGCCTGCGGGTGGTGGAAGCTGCCGATGAGGTTTTTGCCGGTGGCGAGGTTGACGCCGGTCTTGCCGCCGATGGAGGAGTCTACCTGCGCTAGCAGCGTAGTGGGAACCTGCACGTAGCGGATGCCGCGCATGTAGATGGCGGCGAGGAAGCCGGTGATGTCGCCGATGACGCCGCCGCCGAAGGCGATGAGGATGGAGTCGCGGTCGGCCCCGGAGTGTGAGAGCTGCTCGGCGAGGGACTCGACGCTGGCGAGGCGTTTGTGACGCTCGCCCGCGGGAAGGAAGAGGACGGTGGGGGCTTCTTTGAAGCTGGCGAGGAAAGATTTATGCCAGAGGCCCCAGATCTCGGGCGAGGTGACGACGAAGACGCGCAGAGGTTTGCCGGGGTTGAGCTTTTTGAGCCGCGATTCGAGGGTTTGGAGCAGACCGGCGGCAATGGTGACGTTGTAGCTGGCAGAGGGCGTCTTGACGGGGATCACGGGCACGATATGTCTATGGTATCGCAGGGGGCGTGATGCTCCGGAAGAGCCTGGAGATGGATTCAAGCGAGTTTTTAAAGGGCCGGGATGAAGAGGATGCTAAAAAAGGCAGTTGTGGCATGTCAGGAAAAGACCCGGGGCTGAAGCCCCTTTCTCTTTGTTGGGTTTTTCGCAGGGCTAAAGCCCTGCGCTAATCCCAAATACAAATACAAAGACAAAGGCAGGGACAGAGACTTTTTCAGCAGCCTCTGAAGCCGTGCCCTTTCAAAGCACACCCTGTAGCATTGTTGTATGGAACGTTTTGATTTTCTGGTGATTGGCGCCGGGATTGCGGGATTGAGCGCGGCGATTCGTCTGGCTCAGTCGGGCACGGTGCTGGTGGTGACGAAGGAGGAGCTGGCGGAGTCGAATACGGCTTATGCGCAGGGTGGGATCGCCGTGGCTATGGGCGGCGAGGAGGACGTTGCGCTGCATCTGGAAGACACGCTGGCGGCGGGCGATGGGCTGGTGAACCGCGAGGCGGCGAAGGTGCTGGTTGAGCAGGGGCCGCAGCGGGTGGAGGAGTTGCTGGAGTGGGGTACGGCGTTCGATCGTTATCCCAACGGCAAGAACGGGGAGCACGGCGAGTTGATGAGGACGCGCGAGGGCGCGCACAGCCGGTCGCGGATTCTTCATGCGAATGGGGACGCTACGGGCAGGGAGATCGCCGTGTCGCTGCTGCGGCATGTGCGGGAGATTGAAAATATCGAGCTGATGGAGTGGACCACGGGAGTGGACCTTGTGGTCGAGGCCGGGCGAGTGGTCGGCGTTACTCTGCTGGACGGCGAGGGCGGGCTGCGGATGGTGCAGGCGAAGGCGATCCTGCTGGCCAGCGGCGGCGCGGGGCAGGTTTATAGCGACACGACGAATCCGCATGTAGCTACGGGCGACGGGATCGCAATGGCGTACCGCGCAGGCGCGGCGGTGAGCGATATGGAGTTCTACCAGTTCCATCCGACGGCGTTCAGTTGGCCGGATGCGCCGCGATTCCTGATGAGCGAGGCTCTGCGGGGCGAGGGCGCGTATCTGGTGAATGCGGCGGGGGAGCGGTTCATGGAGCGGTATCATCCGCTGCTGGAGCTGGCTCCGCGGGACGTGGTGGCGCGGGCGATTACACGCGAGGGCATGGATGGCCCAGTGTATCTGGACATGCGGCACGTGAAGAAGGATTTGCAGGCGCGATTTCCGGGGATTTCGCGGTTTCTGGCGAAGTATGGGCTGGAGCTGGGGCGCGACCTGATCCCGGTGCGTCCGGCGGCGCACTACCTGATGGGCGGCATCAGGACGGACGTGCATGGACGGACGACTCTGCCGGGGTTGTATGCGGCTGGCGAGGCGGCCTGCACGGGCGTGCATGGGGCGAATCGGCTGGCGAGCAACTCGCTGCTGGAAGGGCTGGTCTTTGGCGCGCTGGCGGCGGAGTCGATGATTGCGGAGAAGAGCGCGGGGCTGAATGGGTCGGGGTTGGCGGCGGTGCCTCCGGCGAGCGATGGCGTGGTGACGAGCGAAGAGGCTACGGAGCGTTGGATTCAGGAGCTGCGCGAGCTGATGTGGCGGTATGCCGGGCTGCTGCGGGACAGAAGCGGGCTGGAGACTGCCCAGAGGGGGCTGGAGGCTCTGAAGAGGAGTGAGCCGAAGGGGCTGTTCCGGCGGGCGCTTGAGGCGCGGAACCTGCTGGTGGTGGCGGAGCTGATCGTGGCCTCGGCGCTGGGACGCGAGGAGAGCAGGGGCGCTCACTACCGCAATGACTTTCCGCTGCGGGACGAGGTTGCGCGGCACTCAGTGATGCAGCAGGGGAGGCTGGAGTTTGTCGCTTAGGGGACTGACTGCGGGTGAGGCCGGACGATGAAGGTGGATCGGGAACTGGCGAGGTTGCTGGCTGCGATTCTGGTCGCGGGGATCAGCTTCTGCGTGGTGGCGGGAGCGATCTTCTACAGAATGGCGGACGTGCGGGCGAACGGCTGGCTGCATGGCGGCCCTACGATGCTGGCGGCTGCCATGGCGGGACTGTTTGCGGGTGGGCTGGTGGCGATGATTGTGCTGATTCTGCTGTTGCGGTGGGCGAACCGGCGGGGTTGATTCTCCCGCCGGGTTGCGGATTTGGTGGGGATTAAAAAATTGTCAGGACGATGGGGATGACGGTGCCCGCGATGAGGAGCGTGGTGATCACGGTCCGGTTGCGGGAGTACTTGTAGGACATATAGAGCCCGGTGAGGGTGGAGATGAAGAGCCCGATGGAGACGAGGAGGAAGAAGATCTTCAGGGGCAGGGCGTTGTGGGGCTTGGGCGCTGGCGCGGGGGCGTCGGCTGGCCTGGCGTCTGCGGAGTGGGGCTTGTCTTTATCATCCTTGCCCGTTCCGGCGGATTTGTCTGCGGGTTTGTCTGCGGATTTGTCTGAGGGCGGTGGGGCTTTGTGGGGTTGCAGCACGGGGGTTTGCTTTTTGTGGATCTGGGCGAGGGTCATGGCCCAAGAGGGTGGCTTGTAGCTGCTGCCGCGAGTGGTCTCGTGGAGGCTGAAGGTCTGGAGGGCTCCGGTAAAGGCGAAGAAGAGCAGGGCAGGGGCGATGAAGACGCCGAGATAAAGGTGGATCTGCCGAAAGAGCTTCAGAAGAGCATGAGAAGAGGACATGATTTCTTTGTACACAAGGATTTCAAATACGACAAGTTAAGTCGTATATGAAGTTTCTTGTTGCTTCGAGAGGCTAGTGGCCCCCTACTGCGGGGGAGATGGTGTCCTTCCAGAGCAGGGAGAGCAGGATAGTGATGCCGAGCAGGGTGACGATGACGCCGAGCGAGACGAGGGGACCGATCTCGATCCAGTGGTGGGCGATCATCTTGAGGGCAGCAAAGGCGAGGACGGCGGCGAGGCCGTAGTGGAGATAGCGGAGGCGATTGAGCAGGTGAGCGAGCAGGAAGAAGAGCGAGCGCAGCCCCATGACGGCCATGATGTTCGACGTGTAGGCGAGGAAGGGCTGGGTGGTGATGGAGAGGACGGCGGGGATGGAGTCGAGGGCGAAGACGATGTCGGTGAACTCGATGGCGATGAGGGCGAGACCGAGGACGGACATCATGGGGCGGCCGTTCTCGCGGACGAAGAAGCTATCCTGCCGGAGGCTGACGGGATGGATGCGGGAGACCCAGTTGATCCAGGTGGGCGGCTTCGCCTCGTCCTCGTGGTCGGAGGGGAGGACGAGCCGGACGGAGGCGTAGAGGAGGATGGAGGCGAAGACATAGCTGATCCACGAGAAGCGGGTGAGCAGGCCGATTCCGGCGGCGATGAAGGCTCCGCGCATGACGATGGCCCCGGCGACTCCCCAGAAGAGGACCTTGGGCTGGTTGGGAGGGAGGATGCGGAAGGCGCGGAAGAGCAGAAGGAAGACGAAGAGGTTATCGACCGAGAGGGTCTCCTCGATGGCGTATCCGGCGAGGTACTGGGTGGTGGAGGGGCCGCCGTAGGCGCGGTAGATGAAGCCCGCGAAGGAGAGAGCGGCGGTGATCCAGAGGATGGTGGCGGCGACGGCGGTGGAGTGCGTCTTCTCCGGAGAGCGGCGGCTTGCGTAGATCAGCTCGCAGGCGAGCAGCACGACGACGAAGATATGAAAGCCAACCCAGTGGCTGATGGGAGTTTGGGAGAGCATCGCTTACTTGGATGCTACAGGGGGACGGCTGAGGAAAAGCTTAGTGAGCCAAGATTAGCGATCTGTCCATGTGGCGGGCTGCGGAGGATGGGCTCCGCTGGCGATGACGGAGTAGAGGATGTAGACGGAGCCCGCGAGCAGGGTCCACATGAGGGAAGAGAGGGCCAGGGTGCGGAGGACCTCGCCTGCGGCGCGGAGGCGAGGGGTGCGGGGCGGGACGCTGCCGGGACGGAAGCGCTGGTCGAGATCTCTGAAGCGGGATTGGACGTCGGAAAACGCAGGGGTAGCCATAATGTTTCCTTGATCGACATGGATCAGGCGGAAGATGAGATGGTTCCAGTAGAAATTTTCGGAGGTGTCCGGTCTATTCCCCTTTTGGGGTAGGAGTCTGCGGGTTTCTGGGGCCGATTCCGCTTTTCCAAATGACAGGTTTGGGGCGATGGGGTACGATTTGGACGTTGCTGCGCTAGAACTTAGCGATAAAAAGATGATTCACGGGAGTCCCTCTATGAAGAAAATGATTCGTTTGATGATGGTTGCGTCGGCCCTGATGGTGACGCACATGGCGTCCGCCCAGGCCGCACCGGCGGGTTCGACCGGCCAGTGTAAGGACGGCACGTATTCGACGGCCGCGAGCAAGCAGGGTGCGTGCCGCGGACACCAGGGCGTGAAGACGTGGTTCTCGGCTGCCGCTCCCGCCGCCGCTGCTCCTGTTGCCGCTCCGGCTGCCAAGCCTGCGACGCCTGCTCCGGTGGCTGCTCCCGCCCCGGCCCCGGCCCCGGCTCCTGCTACGGCCATGACTGCGATGAAGAAGACTTCTCCTGCTGCTGCGGCAGCGGCGCGTCCGCTAGCTGCGGGTGGCGGACCCGGCCTGGTGTGGGTGAACACGGCGAGCAACGTCTACCATTGCTACGGCAGCGACTACTACGGCAAGACCAAGGCGGGATCGTACATGTCCGAGGCCGATGCGAAGGCCAAGGGCGCTCATGCCGATCATGGCCATGCCTGCTCCAAGTAATTCGATTTAGGATTCGAGACAACGCTCCTGTTGGGCCGCTTGATGCGGTCTTCAGGAGCGTTGGTGTTTTTAAGGGCTTTTACCGCTGATTGATGAGGCGGATCATTTCGAGGAAGAGGTCGCCGGAGATCTGGAGCGAGTGGGCGCTGATCTTGTCGAGGGTGTCCTGCGCGGTGTGGTGGTAGCCGTCGGGCGCGGTGAGGGTGTGGGGGCCGTAGTCGATGTCGATGATGTCGAGGACGGGGACGCCGCGCTGGGCGAAGGGAAGATGGTCGTCGGAGACCTGGGTCTCGTTTTTGAAGATGTAGGCGGAGTGGCCGGTGTTCTTTGCGGCGACCTTGAGCATGTCGAGCAGCCAGGGGGTGGAGTTGGCGTCGCGGTCGATGTTCAGGTCTTTGTCGGCGCACATGTCGGCGACCATGAAGGCTTTGATTTTGCCCAGCGTGCCGTCGTTGGCCCACTTGGCGGCGAGGTGGCGGGTGCCGTAGAGGGAGTCGGTGCTGGTCCACTCCTTGACAGCCTCTTCGCCGTCGTCGAAGACGAGCCATACCGAGTAGCCCTCGGGAGGATGCGTGCGGAGGACGTTGCCGATCTCGATGAGCAGCGCGGTGGTGGCCGCGCCGTCGTTGGCTCCGAAGAAGTCGATGTCGCGGAGCGGGTAGTTGGTTTCGTAGTGGCTGGCCAGAACGATGATGCCGTCTTTTTTGCCGGGATACTTCACGATGTAGTTACGCATCGTCTGGAACCCGGCGGGAGTGCTGGCGGTGAAGGTGTCGGTCTCGACGTGGCCTTTGGCGGCTTCGGCGGCGAAGTGCTGCTTGATGAACTCTTCGGCCTTGAGGTGGCCGGGGGAGCCGTTGAAACGCTTCGGCGCGGCTTGGAGGAGTTGCTGGGTGAGCGTGTAGGCGGCCTGTCCGTTGAAGCGGGGCTGCTGGGCGTGGAGATTTGTCGCCGAGAGAAAGAGAACAAGCAACGACAAGAGCAACCGCAGGTCATTCCACTTAGTAACTTGCGACTCAGAAGCTCGCAAAATGAGCGAACTGCTTCGCTCAGGATGACGGTTCTTCCTGTAGACGGGGGAGATCATGCGGTTGTCTTCTCGCGTGCCTTGCGGCGGTCGGGATGGACGAGGAAGGCCACGCCTACGCCGATCATGTAGAGCGCGAGCATGGGCAAGGCGAAGAGGCACATGCCGAAGGGGTCGGGCGTGGGGCAGATGACGGCGGCGATGATGAAGATCACCATGATCGCGTATTTAATGTGCTTGAGCAGGAATTTGCCGTCGACGATGCCGAAGACCGAGAGAAAGAAGATGAGGACGGGAAGCTCGAAGGTGACGCCAAGCCCGAGGATCACGGAGAGGAAGAAGCTGGTGTAGTCCTCGGTGGTGATGACCGGGTGGAACTTTTTGCTGAAGTCGAGGATCAGCACCTTCATGGCGCCGGGCAGGACCCAGCCGTAGCCGAACCAGACACCCGAGAGGAAGAGGACGATGGTCGCGGCCATGAAGGGGACAACGTAGCGCTTCTCGTTCGAGTACATGGCGGGAGCGATGAAGAGCCAGACCTGGTAAAGGACGAATGGGCTGGCGAAGACGGCTCCGAGAACGAACGAGGTCTTGAGGTAGACGTTGAGGCCGTCGGTGGGATGAAGTGTGGCGAGGGAGCCAAGGCCGAGAGCGGTGTAGGGCCTCATGATGAGGTCAAAAAGCTGCTCGTGGAAGGCGTAAGCGATGATGAAGCCGATGAGCAGATAGTAGATGGAGTGGATGATGCGCTTGCGGAGCTCGGTTAGGTGCTCCATCAGGCTCATGCCGGGAAGATCTGCGCGGTCGCTGATGGCGTTGCGGGCGCGGTCGATGGGGTCGAGATCAGCCATGATAGGGGACCTCGTTCGCCGTCGTTTCGGCGGGTTCGGGATCGTTCGGGATGGATTCGAGAACGGTGGATATAGCGGAGCTGCCGACGGGAAGACCAGTGGCGGGAGGCATCATCTTGAGGCCGCCGGATTCGGCGATGGGAAGCGGCTCGGCGGCATCTTCGACGTATGCCGCGGCAGGGTCGCAGGCCGAGACGTCGAGCGGATGACGGTAGGAGTCGTACACGTGGTCATCCTCGGGGAACTCGGGCTCGGGCCGATAGGTTTTGAAGGGCTCCTCCTTCTCGGTTGTCTCAGCCGTCTCGGCGGAGGTCTCGGCAACGGCAGCAGCCTCCGGGGTGATTTCGCTGTGGACGGAGGGATGCTCGGGCAGGGCGGGCGTGGCGGGAGCGGCAGCCTGCATGGCGGCGATCTTCTTCTTCTGCTCCTCCTGCTCGGCGATGCGGAGTTCGTCTTCCATCTGGATACGGAACTCGTTGGAGGCGCGGCGGAACTCTGCCATCAGCTTGCCGAGCTGACGGGCAAGCTCCGGCAGCCGCTTCGGGCCGAAGAGGATCAAGGCCAGAATGACGAGGAGAGCGCTGTCCTGAAAGCTGGGCATAGATAGACCTCATGATACGGCTAACGCCGCACAGGAACAAATAGATGCTCGTGCTTGATCCTGTTGTAAAATTTGTAGTGTAGAGCTTTGCGCTGTTCCTGGATAGGAGCAGGGGCGGCAGGATGAAAGATGCATCGTTTCCATGCAGCTTGCGTCCAATTTAAATACGGGCGGCCCGATGGCCGACCGGGCGGTAAAGTAGTAGGGTACGAGTGATTTTTGGGCTGCAACATCCCCGTGGATTGGGCGAAGGCTTGAAGGAGCCGGAACAGCGAATCCACTGCAGCCTCGCAGTGAATGCTTTCAACATCCCCGTCTCGAAGGTGAGAAGACGCAGCGGCCCCAAACCAAAGCCAATCGACCTTGTGAGACTGAAGGCGGAGTGCTTTGAACGGATTACTGGAGTTTGACCCGGCCGTTGCCGTGGTTGAGACCGCTGGAGAGAGCTGCTCTCTCGATAACTATCTTTCGCAACCCGACCACACAATGGATGCTCGGATAGCGGAAGCACGCGCCAAACTGGGCACGGACGTCGTTCTGCTGGGGCATCACTACCAGCGCGACGAGGTGATCCGGTTTGCCGACTACACCGGCGACAGCTATAAACTCTCGAAGATCGCTTCGCAGACCGACTCGAAGTACATGATCTTCTGCGGCGTCCACTTTATGGCCGAGACCGCCGACGTGCTGGCCAAGCCGTGGCAGCATGTGATTCTGCCGGATTTGAATGCGGGCTGTTCGATGGCCGATATGGCCGAGATCGGGCAGGTGGAGGATTGCTGGGACGCGCTGGAGCGCGCCGGGCTTACCTCCGAAGCTGCGGGCGGGTTGATTCCTTTGACTTATATGAACTCCGCGGCGGCGATCAAGGCGTTCTGCGGTGAGCGCGGCGGACTGGTGTGCACGTCGTCGAATGCGCGTGGGGCCTTTGACTGGGCGTTTGCGCGGGCGAAGAAGATCTTGTTCCTGCCGGACCAGCATCTGGGCCGCAACACGGCGTTTGCGATGGGGATTCCGCTGAACGAGATGGTGGTGTGGGACCCGTACCAGATCAACGGCGGCGTCACGCCGGATCGGCTGAAGGCGGCGAAGGTGATTCTGTGGAAGGGCCACTGCTCGGTGCATCAGCGGTTTCTGCCGGAGCATGTGGACCGCGTGCGCCGCGAGGAGCCGGGGATGCAGGTGGTCGTGCATCCGGAGTGCCGCTGGGAGGTCTGCCAGAAGGCGGATGCGGTCGGCTCGACGGAGCGGATTATCGAGGTGATCGAGAAGGCCCCGGAGGGTTCGAGCTTTGCCGTGGGTACGGAGATCCACCTGGTGAATCGGCTGGCGAGGCAGTTCGCCCCGCTGGGCAAGCGGGTGATTACGCTGGACGATGCGGGCTGCCTGTGTACGACGATGTACAGAATTTCTCCGCAGCATCTGGCATGGGCGTTGGAGAACCTGGTCGAGGGCAGGGTGGTCAATCACATCAAGGTGGACGAGGATGTGAAGGAATGGGCGCGTGTGGCGCTCGACCGGATGCTGGAGATAAAGGCTTGAGCAAGACGTTTACGTTGGGCGAAGCGCAGATGGTTTTGCCCGTGGTTGAGGCTCTGCTGCTGAAGGCTCGCGCGGCCGGAGTCAAGGCCGGTGAGCTGGAGGCGGAGATGCAGGACCTGAGCCAGCGAATCTTTCTGGCGGGCGGCATGTATGTCGACGTTACGGTGGCGGCGCGGCGTAGGGCGGAGCACGACAAGGCCGTTCAGGAGGCCAAGGACACCCTGACGGAGATCGAGGAGATCGGCGTGCAGGTGAAGGACCTGAAGCGAGGGCTGCTGGACTTTCCTTTTGTGCTCGATGGCAAGACCGTGCTGCTGTGCTGGAAGCTGGGTGAGAAGGAGATCGGATACTGGCACTCGCCGGAGGACGGCTTCGAGGGACGTAAGCCGCTGGACGCACGGTTTGGGAAGAACGAGCGGCTGAACTAGGGTTCGAAGCTGGGGTTTGGCGGCGCGGGATGTTTTCTCGTTACACTGGTTCTTATGTTGGCGAACGAAGCCAGATCATTCCGTGAGCTTTGCCAGAAGAACGGGATTGCCGTCACGCAGCAGCGCCGGGTTCTGTACGGCGTGATGAAGACCATGCATGGCCATCCGAGTCCGGAGGAGGTCTATGTCGAGGTCAAGAAGAAGGTGCCTTCGATCTCGCTGGCGACCGTTTATAAGAACATCCATCTGTTTGTGGAGAGCGGGGTCTTCCGCGAGGTGAGTATGCATCATGGCTCGCTGCGTGTGGAGATGAACGACGAGGTGCATCACCACATGGTGTGCTCGCGGTGCAAGGAGATCAGCGACATCGGGGAGCAGGAGCTGGGGTTGTTGGCGAAAAAAGAGACGCTGCCTGGTGGGTTTCTGGTGGAGCGGTATTCGGTGGATGTGATTGGCGTTTGCTCTAAGTGTCAGGGTAAGTAACTTTTTCAGGCACAAAATATTCTGTCCTGCCGGACGGGCGCCCTTACGCCGGGCGGGCGGCACTTCGTGCGGTATGTCGCTTCGCGTGGGCCTCCCGTTGGTCGGCGGGGATGATTATGCCGAGCAACGCGAGGCCCCATGTTGCTGATCCTGCCCAGACCGGTACACCTGTCACTAAGTGACCGCTCGCCGCGTAGGCGACCCGTCCGGCAGGATAAATTCCTTTATTTCTTCATCGCAGGAACCGGCCTGCCGCCGGGGTTCCATTGCGGTTTCCAGTCTGAGTTCGCCAGCCAGCGGATGGGCTCGATCATGGACGCGATGGCGTTGGTCATGTGGTCGAAGTCGATGGTGCGAAGCTCGTCGCTCGGCTGGTGGTAGTCCGTGTGCAGGCCGAAGCTTGAGACCGTATGGGCGATGATGCCTTGCAGCGCTAGCTCGTAGTTGTCCGAGCGCCGGAAGAACTGCTCCTTCGGATGCGGATCGTTGACCAGGTGCGCGCCGTGCGCGGCCAGCGTGGGGCCGAGGTTCGAGCGGTCGAAGCCGGTGAGCCAGAGCGTGCCCTCGGGGACCGCGGGATCGGGGCGGCCGATCATCTCGAACTCAAGATTGGCGACGATGTTTGCGAGTGGCACGGGCGGCCGTTGCAGGAAAGCATGATCGCCGAAGCCGCCGATCTCCTCCGAGCCGAAGAGCGCGAAGACGATGGTGCGCTTCGGGCGTGGGCCGCTGGCCAGAATGTGAGCGAGCGCCAACACGGCGGTGGTGCCGGAGGCGTCGTCGTCCGCGCCGTTGTAGATGCGGTCTCCGGTGCCCGGCAGCAGCATTCCCAGATGATCGAGATGCGCGGTGAGCAGGATGGCTTCGTTCGGGGACGAGCTGCCGCGCAAAACCGCGACGGCGTTCCACGTCTCCTTGTGCGGTGTGCTCTCCATCCTGGCGAAGAGCTGTTGCAACTGCGGCGGCAGAGGATCGGGCAGGGGAGACTTCTGCAGAAAGGTTCCGTTCTCGCCTCCGGGTTCGAGACCAAGCGATTGAAACTGTGCCGCGGCGAAGAGTGCGGCGATGTGCTCGTCGCGTGTGGCGGAGCCGCGGCCATGGAGCGCGTCGTCGGCGAGGAACTCCATATCGGCATGGACTTCCCGTTGAATATTGGATGAAGCCGAAGCCTTTTTTGTGTCTGCTGCGTCGAACGAGTGGGCTGGCTGCTCCGATGTGGCATGGACGACGGCGCAGAAGAAGAGAGCGCAAACTGCAACGATGGAAGGCAGAGGCTTCGGTCGAACCATTGCGCCGATTATAGATGAGCGGAAATTTATCAGAGGCGAGAGCAATGCTGCGATGATAGAGGCAGGGACGAGAACGGGAATGGCGAAGTCTGGATGCAAACGCCGGGTATGCGCGGCGATCGTTGTGGTGGGACTGTCTGCTCTGGCAGGATGCGGCGGCGGGTTCTTTCAGCCGGTGAATAACAGCGGCGGCGGTTCGGGCGGCGGCAGCGGAGCGGCGACGGGCAACACCGTCTATGTGGCGAACCTGACGAAGAGCTCGCTGAATGGATTCACCGTGGTTCCCGCGGTTGCCGCTGCTGCGGCAACTGCGACGACTCCGGCGGTCTCGGCCACGCCTGCGAACCTTACATCGATCTCCAATCTGCCGATGTCGATCAGCTATCAACCGCTTGGGATGGTCGTGTCGCCGAATAATTCGTTTCTGTATGTCAGCTCGTTGAGCGGTATTTATCTGTATGCGATCAACTCCAACGGCTCACTCACGGCCTCGGCGGCGGACCCGCGGCCTGCCGGTGTCTATGCGGTTTCGATGGCGATCACGCCGGACGGGAAATGGCTGATTGCGCTGGATGGAACGACGCAGCAACTGGATATCTTCCAGGTCAATACCAGCACCGGTGCGTTGAACACGGTTACGGCAGCGGCGCCCTACTCGATCAAGTCGGGTACGTGGACGCCGACCTCGCTGTGCATCTCGCCGAACGGGCAGTTGATCTTTGCCTCGCTGGGAACGGCGGGCGATGTTGCCTTCACGTTCAACACCAGCACGGGCATCGCGACGAATACAGCTCTGTTGCAGATGCCGACGATCACGACCTCCGACTATGGCCTTGCGGTCGATAGCAAGGGGGCCTATCTCTATATCGCGCGCAGCGGAACGCAGGGTGGCGTGGCCGTGTACAGTATCGGCGGCAATGGAACGTTGACCGGGGTTACGGGCTCGCCGTTTGCCGCGGGACTGGGGACCTACGCGGTGCAACTGGACAGCACGGGGAGCTACGTCTACGCGGCGAACCGGACGGACGGGACGATCTCGGGGTACTCCATTACGCCGGGCTCGACTACGCTGGGGCTGACGTTGAAGCAGGTGAGCGGCTCTCCATTTGCGGCCGGATCGGCGGTGCAGTCGCTCGGCATGGATCGCACGGGAGGGTATCTACTGGCAGCGTCGCTGGGCGGCTCGCCGGACCTTGAGATGTTCGGGCTAGATGCGGACGTGCCGGGACAACTGGATTCGGTCGTCTCGGTCATCACCGATAGCGACCCTGCCGGAGCGTACTCGCTGGTGATGACGCACTGAGCGGCGGCGGTGCCGGTTTATGTACGGACTGGGCGAATTTACAGCGAATTCCCCAGAATCCTCAGCGCTGGCCGGTAGTATGGAAGACAGCGATGCTTGCACTTCGGAATAGGGTCAGGATGTCTGTTCTTCGTTCCCGAAGCTGGGCGCGGTCTTTGGCGACTGTGGCGCTCTCCGCGTGTCTTCTGCTTGCGGCGAGCGGGTGTTCCCGGCTGCGGCCTGCTCTGGTGAAGCAGTATGTATATGTAACCGCGAAGCAGACATATCTGCGCGACCGTGTCGCGGCTGTTTCGAACCGCACCGCGACCGTGCAGAATGGCGATAAGCTCCAGGTGCTGGAGCGTGGCCGCCGGTTCGTCCGCGTGCAGACGGAGAAGGGCGAGCAGGGATGGATCGACGAGAAGGTCGTCGCCTCGCAGGATATCTTCGACCGGTTCGAGGCGCTGAAGAAGCAGCATGAGAACGACTTGACGATCGCCGCTGGCGTAGTGCGCGACGATGTGTATCTGCATGTGTCGCCGGGTCGCGAGACAGACAAGTTTTTTCGCCTCCAAGAGAATGAGAAACTCAAGCTGCTACAGCGAGCCACCCTGCCCAAGCCGCTTCCTCCGGGAACGCGTCCCGCTCCAGTTGCCGCGGCCCCTGTTGATAAAAGTGCCTCTGGCGATGGAAAGACAGATGCTCCCGCTGCGCCGCCGCCTCCCGCGATGGAGGACTGGTGGCTGGTGCGCGACTCCAAAGGCGATACGGGATGGCTCTACAGCCGCATGATGGACGTGGATGCGCCGGACGCACTGACCCGCTACTCCGAGGGCCAGAGGATTGTGGGGGCCTACGTGCTGGCCACGGTGAACGATCCCGACGCCCCGCAGGACGATAAGAACATTCCGGAGTATGTAACTGTAACGAGTCCTTATAAGGCCGGGCTCACTTACGACTTCGACCAGGTACGGGTGTTCTTCTGGAACATCAAGAAACATCGTTACGAGACGGCGTATCGCGACCGGAACATTGCGGGATATCTTCCGGTGAAGGTAGGGAACGCACCGGACCCCTACGGCAAGCAGCCCGCATCGATGGCTCCCGCGCCAACGTACAGCTATCGCGTGCTGACCGACGATTCGGCTCCGGTGGTTCCCGATCCCGTGACCGGCGAAGTGAAGCCGGGCAAGACCGTGCTGAAGACCTACAGGCTCGAAGGCAACCTCGTCCGCAGGGTTCTGAAGCCCGGTGAGACGCCGCCCGGAGAGATGCGTCCCAACCCCGAGCCGGAGAAGAAGAAGGCCGCCGCACTAGCTGCGAGGACGGCTGCCAGGGCGCGAAAGAGACGGTAAGGATCAGGCGTAGAACGCCCGGACCGCATCCACCACGATCTGCTGCTCGTCTTCGCGAAGCTCCGGGAAGATGGGCAGTGCGAGCACCTCGTTCGCCGCGGCTTCGCTTATCGGGAAATCTCCTTGCTTATAGCCGAGGTTTGCGAGGCTGCTCTGCATGTGTAGCGGCAGCGGGTAGTAGATCTCGCTGCCGATCTGCCGTGCGGTCAGGTGCTGGCGCAGTTCGTCGCGGCGTGGTGCGCGGATGACGTACTGGTGGAAGACGTGTTCGGCGCGGGGATCGGTGATCGGCAGCACGATGCCTCCCCCAGTCGTTGCGGCGGCGAGTCCGGCGGCGTGGAAGAGCTCGTTGTAGCGGGCGGCGAGGCGGCGGCGCTGGAGATTCCACTCCGGCAGATACCGCAGCTTCACTTCGAGCACCGCGGCCTGCAGGGTATCCAGCCGCGAATTCCAGCCGACCTCTTCGTGGAAGTAGCGTTGCCGCATCCCGTGGGCGCGCAGCACGCGGGCGTGGTCGTCGATGGCCTCCGAGACAGTCGTCACCAGACCGGCATCGCCCATAGCACTTAAATTTTTCGTCGGATAAAAACTGAACGCGGCGGCGTCGCCGAGACTGCCCGCTGGCGTTCCCCTCCACTTCGCCCCGAAGGCCTGCGCGGCGTCTTCGATCAGCAGCAGATTGTGGCGCTGCTTCAGTGCGGCGAAGGCGTCCCAGTCCGCGCACTGCCCGTAGAGATGCACCGGCAGCACCGCCTTCACCTTTGCGCCCTCCAGCGAATGCAGGATTTTTTCGACGGCCTCGGGCGACAGGTTGAAAGTCGCCGGATCGATGTCCGCCAGCAGGGGACGCGCTCCGCAGCGCAGAATCGCGCTGACGGTGGCGAAGAAGCTGAAGGGGGTCGTAATCACGGCGTCGCCGGGGCCGATGTTCGCCGCTGCCATGGCCAGCCACAGGGCATCGGTACCGCTGGCGCAGCCTATTCCGTGGGGTGCGCCGCAGAACGACGCGGCGGCCTGCTCGAAGCTCGCGACCTGTGGGCCCAGGACGAACCGCTGCGAGGCGCAAACGGCTTCCATTGCATCGAGCAACTCCTGTCGATGGGCAGAAAACTGCCGGGAGAAATCAAGCATCGGAACAGGTTGCGGGTTGTTTTCAGGCACATCTGCAATGGTATATCGCCGGATGCAAGTCTGCGACTTTGTGGGCCTGTATCCGTCTAATCAGGAATGATGGCGTTTCCCAAGGCAGCAGGAAGACAGCAAAGTGATTGCACGAGTTGATCTTTGTGCGGAATGGTCGTATCGTTTCAGTCTTGAATCCAGGACTCCGCGGTGCGGAAGCGTCATGCAGCACGGTGAACTTTTTTGTTGGGATCAATTTAAGCTTTTAAGCGGAAAGTAAGGAGATCGGCACCATGGAACCAAAGCCGGCACAGAACATTCAGGACACTTTTCTCAATACAGTGCGAAAAGATAAGAGTGCGATTACGATTTACCTGGTCAGCGGGGTGAAGCTGACAGGAAAGATCCGGTCGTTCGATAAGTATTCGGTTCTCCTGGAGAACAACAGCCAGGAACAACTGATCTTCAAACATGCGATCTCGACCGTGGTCAGTGGCCGCGCAGGTGCGCATCCGGAACCGCGGGCTGTCGAGAACAAGGCAGTGGCCTCATCTATTCCTGCCAGCTCTCACGCGCAGGAAGCGAGCTGACCACAAGGGTCACGGATCATTTGAGCAGCAGGCAACAGGGCACTCCACAGAACGAACAGGGCAACGGAAAGAAGCTCGTTCCCGGGAAACCAGCCCGACGCGGCCTCGTCGCGGCGGCGCAAGCGGCTGCACGCGGCGGGCACTCCACCATGTCGCACGCCGAACGCGCCGTGCTGGTCGCGGTGGAGTTCACCGGCCAGCGGCGGAAGCTCACCGAGGCCGCTCGCCTTGCCAGGGGAGCGGCTGCGGTGACGGCTGGCCGCAGCGGGCATGACGACGAGCTTCTTCCTGACCGCGACCGGTCCACGGCGGACCTCGACTTCGATGCCTCGCTCGAAGAGTTCGAAGAGCTGACCCGCAGCGCGGGCGCGGAGATTGCCGCCACGCTGGTCCAGCGGCGGCCTCGTCCCGATCCCGCAACGCTGGTGGGGCAGGGCAAGCTGGAGGAGATCGAAGGCGTCGTCGCCTCCACCGGCGCGGACCTCGTGCTCTTCGACCACGATCTCACCCCGTCACAGCTCAGAAACCTCGAATCCGCGCTGCCGTGCCGCGTCATCGACCGCACGCAACTCATCCTCGACATCTTCGCCCGGCACGCACGTACCCGCGAGGGCCAGCTCCAGGTGGAGCTCGCACAGCTTGAATATCAACTGCCGCGTCTCGCAGGCCGGGGCAAGGCGATGTCGCAGCTCGGCGGCGGCATCGGCACTCGTGGCCCCGGCGAGACGCAGCTTGAGACCGACCGCCGCAAGATCAACCTCCGCATCGACCACATCAAGGAGCAGGTGGAGGCCGTTCGGCGTATCCGCCGCCAGCAGCGGCAACGTCGCGAGGCTGTGCCGGTGCCGGTCGTCGCGCTGGTCGGCTACACCAACGCGGGCAAGAGCACGCTCTTCAACGCGCTGACCGAGGCCGGGGTGCTCGAGTCCTCGCGGATGTTCGCCACGCTCGACCCCAAGCTGCGTCAGCTTCAGCTTCCTTCGCGTCGCAAGGTCCTGCTCTCGGACACGGTCGGCTTCATCCGCAACCTGCCACATACGCTCGTCACCAGCTTCCGCGCCACGCTCGAAGAGGTCGAGCGCGCCGAGCTGCTCCTGCACGTCCAAGATTCTTCCAGCCCCATGGCCGACGAGCAGAAGGCGCAGGTGGAGCAGGTTCTGGCCGAGTTGGAGGTGACCGGCAAGCCCATCATCGAAGTGCTCAACAAGATCGACCTGCTGCCGGACGACGCGCCGCCGCCGGGAGGCCCAGACAGCATCGCCGTCTCGGGGCTGAAAAAACTCGGGCTCGACCGCCTGCTGCGGGCGATCGACGACGCGCTCATTGTCGATCCCTTGATCGAGCGCCGGTTCCGTCTGCCACAGTCGGAAGGAGCAGCCATCGCGGCTCTCGAAGCGGGCGCCATCGTCGAGGAGAAGAGCTTCGAAGGGAACCTCGCCTACCTGAAGGCGAAGGGGCCGTCTTCGCTTCTGGGGCGTTACAGAAAGTTCTGGCAGCAGGAGCGGTAACAGGCGTGTGCAGGAGAATGCGTATTTAACTAGCATAGGTCGCCTGCGGGGGAGCGGAGGTAGTGTCCCCGAGCACGCGACCTATGTGACCCAGAGTTTCGGGTCCGGGTGGTGACTAAAGTTTACTCCAATGGGTGGTAGAATCCAAGGCCTTCCTGCTGAAAATGAATATGCGGTTATCGATACGCAGGTTCGTTTATCGGATTGTCATGGTTTGACACTCTTCTCAAGCCTTTGCTACAACTAGGTGTACCTCGCATTAGCACGCATCGTCAGGTTGAACGCCTTTTTGTGCCGCAAGACGACGTGTGAAACCTTGATACAGGACTTCCAACGGCTTTTGGCCGGCCCCATTCATGGATCAGATACTTCAAAGCATCGGTGAACTTGTGCTCGGCTCTGTGCCGACTATGGTTCTATTCATCCTGCTCGTGATTGCCTACGGCATCCTCGTTCGCCGTCCTCTGGACCGCGTTCTGGCCGAGCGCCGCGCGCGTACCTCCGGAGCGGTCGAGCAGGCCAAGGGCGCAATTGCCGCGGCTGAGGCGGAGACCTCGGCCTACGAAGACAAGCTTCGCGCCGCCAAGGCCGAAATCTTCCAGGCCCGCGAGTCCCGGCTGAAGCAGTGGAACGCAGAGCGCGAGGCTAAACTGGCGGAAGTTCGTCAGGCCACGCAGGAGCGCGTCCGCATCGCCCGCCAGGAGATCGAGCAGAGTGCTCAGGAGGCTCGCCTCCACATCTCCACAGTCAGCGAAGAACTGAGCGCACGCGTCCTCGACGCCGTACTGCCCGCCGGTGTCCGGCAGGCGGAGGTGGCCCGGTGAACCTCTCCGTGAACATGAAGAAGAGATTCCTTCCCGCGCTGCTGTTTGCCGCCATTCTCTTTGCCCCGGCCTTCCGGGTTCAGGCGCAGGAGCAGGCTGTTACTCCGAGCAATGTAGCTGTAGAGAGCACGCCCGAGGCCCAGTCGCCCGAGGCGAACAAGAAGATCGAAGACGAGGATGAGCAGTATCTGCACTCTCCCTCGGTTCGCGCCCTTGGTGCCAAGCTGGGGATGAATCCCGAGCAGGCTGCGACTGCCTTTACGGTAGCGAACTTCCTCGTCCTCGCGGTTCTGGTCGGCTGGTTCCTCATCAAGACCCTTCCGGCGACCTTCCGCAAGCGCAGCAGCGCCATCCAGAAGCACCTGGTGGATGCACGCGCCGCCAGCGAAGAGGCGAAGACCCGTCTCAGCGGCGTCGAAGAGCGTCTGGCCAAGCTTGACGGACAGATCGCCGCCATGCGGACTCAGTCTGAGAAGGATGCGGTGTCCGAGCAGCAGCGCATCGCTGCCAGCGTTGAGGACGAGAAGCAGAAGATCCTCGCTGCGGCGGAGCAGGAGATTGCGGCTGCGACCACGCACGCACAGCGCCAGATTCAGCAGTATGCCGCGGAGCTCGCTATCGAACAGGCCGCGCGCAAGCTCGTCGTCTCCGCCGAGACCGACCGTCTGCTGGTACAGAATTTTGCCCGCCAGTTGACCGGCGAGGGCTCCAAGGGAGGGCAGAACTAATGTCGGTTGCCTCCCTTCGTTACGCCCACGCCTTTGCCGATGTTGCCTCTACGGCGCACCTCGACGCTGCCGCCGCACAGCAGCAGTTGCAGGACTTCGGCGACACGCTCGCGGGCAGCCAGCAGCTTCATGAGGTTCTGGTGAACCCCTCCATCGCGAACGAGCAGAAGCTCCGCGTGATCGACGCCATCGCCAGCCGCATTGGCATGTTCCCGCAGGTGCGTAACTTCGTCGCGGTCATCATGCAGCATCAGCGCCTGCACGAGTTCTCCGAGATCCTTTCGGAGTACCGCACGGTCGCCAATGAGCAGTCCAATATGGCCGAGGCCGAGATCACCAGCGCGCATCCGCTCACGGCGGACTCCCGCGCCGAGCTGGAGGCGCAGGTCTCCCGTCTCGCCGGAGGCCGCATCCGCGCAACATATAAGCAAGATGCTTCGTTGCTGGGCGGCGCAGTCGTTCGCATCGGATCGACCGTCTACGACGGCTCCATCCGGGCCCAGTTGCAGCAGTTGAAGCAGAAGATGGTCAACGCGTAAGCTTTTCGCCGGAGACGGCACCAGAGTTATACAGATTTTTGATACGAATCGAGTAGAAGGAAGACATGGCACAGATCAAAGCGGACGAGATTACCGAACTGCTTCGTCAGCAGATTGAGAACTTTGAACAGCGCATCCAGGTCGACGAGGTCGGCACCATCATCTCTCTCGGCGACGGTATCGCCCGCGTCCACGGCCTCGACAAGGTCATGGCCGGCGAGCTTATCGAGTTCCCCCACGGCATTGCAGGTCTCGCCATGAACCTCGACGAGGATCAGGTCGGCGCCGTGCTGCTCGGCGACTACACTGAGCTCAAGGAAGGCGATCAGGTCAAGCGCACCGGACGCATTATGTCTGTGCCCGTCGGCGATGCCATGATCGGCCGCGTCGTCAACGCCCTCGGCCAGCCCATCGACGACAAGGGCCCCATCAACACCACCGAGTTCCTTCCCGTCGAGCGTCTCGCTCCCGGCGTCATCGATCGCCAGTCCGTGCGTGAGCCTATGGCCACCGGCATCAAGGCCATCGACACCATGATCCCCATCGGCCGCGGACAGCGCGAACTCCTGATCGGCGACCGCAAAAAAGGCAAGACCGCAATCGCTCTCGACACCATCATCAACTACGCGA
>JAATEV010000028.1 GCA_015655585.1 Terriglobales bacterium
AACATGCCGAAGTTGCCGTAGAACATCCTCACGCGGCCGATCGACTGCGGACGGTCATAGTCGAGCGCGAGCAAGCCATCAGGCCGTGTGACGACCACCGGCCTGGGTAGGAACGGCTCAAGAATCCTCTTGCACGCCACCGGTCCCGAGCCCGGGCCGCCGCCTCCGTGCGGCGTGGAGAAGGTCTTGTGCAGGTTCAGGTGCATCACGTCCACGCCGAAGTCGCCGGGCCGCGCCTTGCCCACCAGCGCATTCATGTTCGCGCCGTCCATGTAGAGCAGCGCGCCCTTCGCGTGCAGAATGTCCGCAATCTTGCGAATGTCGGACTCGAAGACCCCGATGGTCGAAGGGTTCGTCAGCATCAGCGCCGCGGTGTCTTCATCGACCATCCTTTCAAGCTCGGCCAGATCGACCATGCCCTGCGCGTTCGACTTCAGGTTGGCAACCTCGTATCCGCAGACCGCGGCGGTGGCGGGGTTGGTGCCGTGCGCAGAGTCAGGGATCAGAACCTTCTTGCGCGGATTGCCTTTGCTCTCGTGATACGCGCGAACCAGCAGGATGCCGGTGAACTCGCCATGAGCGCCCGCCGCGGGTTGCAGCGTGATCGTGTCCATGCCGGTGATCTCGACCAGCGCGTCGGAGAGTGTCTTCATGATGCCGAGGCAGCCCTGCGAGAGTGACTCCGGCTGATAGGGATGCGCCTCCGCGATGCCTTCGAGGCGCGAAACGAATTCGTTCACGCGAGGGTTGTACTTCATCGTGCAGGAGCCCAGCGGATACATGCCGAGATCGATGGCGTAGTTCCACGTCGAGAGCCGCGTGAAGTGGCGGATGATCTCGATCTCACTCAACTCCGGCATCACCCCGAGATCGTCGCGAACGGAATCACCGAGCAGGGAAGCGGCGTCAATTGCAGGAACATCCAGCTCCGCCAGCCGATACGCCTTCTTGCCGGGAGACGACTTCTCGAAGATCAGTCCTTCGTCCTGGTTGACGTGGGTCGTCGCCTTCTTCGGCGTGCCTGTGAACTTTCCATCTGCCATGTTTAAAACTCCTGCGCGTCGCTTACGTCGCCGGTCTCGGAGTAGCTGCCGGACTCTGGCCCGTCGAGGTCTTCCTCGCGCAAGGAAAGACCGAGGACGGTTCCATTCTCAAGCTCAATCGTCAACGCATCGCCTTCTTCCAGCGAAGCCTGTACGACCTTCTCGCCGATCTGCGCGCATAAGGCATTGCGGTACTCCGGCTCGCCGAAGGCGATGGAAAAGTCCGTAAACAGCACATGCGGCCACGCGTGGAGCGTCAGCAGGGGAGCGTCGAAGCGAAGCTGCAAGAAATCTTCGACGAACTCAACCGCCTTCAACTCCTCGCCTATGATTGCGGAGATATCCATCGTTATGCCCTCATGCCCGCGAGTGCCGCAGCCGCAGCGTCCATCTGCTTGCGCGTCGTCAACTCCGTCGCGCACCACAGGCTTGCGTTTGGTCCAAGCTCGGGATACCACTTCGCCAGCGGCAACCCTCCAATGATCTTCTCCTTGAGGAGTGCATCGTTTATGTTTTCTGTATTTGTATCTGTATTGAGTACAAATTCGTGGAAGCGCGGTGCGTCTTCAAAAAGCACCTTGCCCTCAGCGCCAAGCACAGACTTCAGATAAGCGGCCTTGGCCAGATTCTGCTCCGCCAATTCCTTCAACCCCTGCTTGCCGTAGACCGTCAGGAAGATCGTCGTCATCATCGCAACCAGTGCCTGGTTGGTGCAGATGTTCGAGGTCGCCTTCTCGCGGCGAATATGCTGCTCACGCGTCGAGAGTGTCAGGACGAATCCGCGCTTGCCGTTCCTGTCTTTGGTCTCGCCTACGAGCCGTCCCGGCATCTGCCGCAGGAACTTCTCCTTGCACGCAATCACGCCGCAGTACGGGCCACCGAAGCTCACCGCAACGCCGAACGACTGCGCCTCTAGCGAGACAATGTCAGCCTCCGCCGGTGGTCTCACAATGCCGAGCGAAACTGCTTCCGCAATCGAGACGATCAGCAGCGCACCCTTGCTGTGGGCCAGCTCCGCAATCGCGGCGACATCTTCAATCGTACCGAAGAAGTTCGGCGACTGGATCAGCACGCACGCAGTCTCGTTCGTAATCGCAGCGTCGAGCGCGGCCATATCCACGCGGCCATTCGCCGCATAGCTTACCTCGGTCGTCGGAATCTCCTGATGCTGCGCATAGGTCGCGATGACCTCGCGGTACTCAGGATGCACCGTGCGGGCGATGACGGCCTTGTCGCGTCCGGTCACACGCACCGCCATCATGATCGCCTCCGCCGCGCCGGTCGAACCGTCGTACATGCTGGCGTTGGCGATCTCCATGCCGGTCAGCTCACAGATCATCGTCTGGAACTCGAACATCGCCTGTAGCGTGCCCTGCGCGATCTCCGGCTGATACGGCGTGTAGCTGGTCAGGAATTCGCCGCGCTGCACCAGCGAATCGATGATGACCGGCCGATAGTGCCGGTACACTCCCGCGCCCAGAAAGCTCGCATAGCCCGCGGCGTTGTCCTCCGCGAACTCGCGGAAGCGGTCAATGATCTCCGATTCGCCATGCTGCCTTGGAATCGCAAGATCGCGCTTGAGCTGGAACTCCTGCGGGATGCTCGAAAAGAGTTCGTCAATGGAGGCTACGCCGATCTCGGCCAGCATCTCCTCGCGGTCCGCAGGGGACTTCGGCAGATAACGCATCGTTTACTTTCCCGTCTCCTCGCTGATGAACTTCTCGTAGTCGGCGGCGGAGAGCAGCGCGTCAAGCTGCGTCGCGTCGGCAAGCTCGATCTTGATCAGCCAGGTCGTATTTGCGTCGGTGTTGATTTTCTCCGGAGCGTCTTTCAGCTCTTCGTTTGCTGCCGTCACCTTGCCCGAGACCGGCGCATACAGGTCGGAGACGGCCTTGACCGACTCGACCGAGCCGAAGCTCTTGCCTGCTTCGAGCGCATCGTCCACCTTCGGCAGATCGACGTAGACGATATCGCCCAGCGAGTCCTGCGCGTAGTCCGTGATGCCCACGATGCCCGTGGTGCCCTGGACATCGATCCACTCGTGTTCCTTCGTGTACTTGTAGTTCGCAGGATAGGCCATGATGTCTCCGGGAGTTCCTTTCTTATTGTAGGGGCTTCAGGGTTTGTGGATTCAGCGCGGTCCGAATCCGTGGTAGGGGTCGAGCTGCGTCATGATGACGAGCTCCAACATGCCGCGCTGGTTCAGCGGAAGGGTTGCAAGCTGAGCGCGCGCTTCCTCTTCGCTCGCCGCTTCCACGAGGATGACTGCGCCGGGGGTGTCCTTGCGCCGCCAGATCGAGCGGATGACGCCCGCGGTGTAGAGCTCGCGCACGCGCTGGCTCTCGGACTCAGCCAGCTCGGGCGTCCATACTTCCGGGGGAAACGTCTCCGTGCGGCGCCGCGTTACAAAAAGGTACTGCATAGTCACCTCTCGAAAGGGTTAGGAAGAGTTGGAGGTTATTTCTTCAGGCGTTTGTAGAAGGGAAGTGGAACCACCTTCGCCTTGACCTTCTGGTTGCGAATCTCGACTGCAACTTCGGTATCGAGCGCCGTGTATTCCACGGGCACGTAAGCGAGGGCGATGTTCTTCTTCAGGAACGGCGCGGGCGAGCCGCTGGTGATCTCGCCGATGCGCGTGCCGTCGAGCGAGAAGATCGGGTAGCCATCGCGCCCGATGCCGCGCTCGATCATCTCCAGGCCAACGAGTTTGCGCTTCGGGCCGCCTTCAGCCTGAATCGCAAGCAGCGCCTCGCGCCCCACGAACTCCGGCTTGTCGAGCTTCGCATAGCGGCCAAGCCCCGCCTCAAAGACGTTGATCGTGTCGGAGATCTCATGGCCATACAGAGCCATTCCGGCCTCCAGCCGCAGCGTGTTGCGAGCGCCAAGGCCGCAGGGCAGAATGCCGAACTCCTTACCCGCTTCGAGCACCTCGTTCCACACGCGCGCGCTGGTCGGCTCGTCGGAGGGAATGTAGATCTCGAAGCCGTCCTCGCCGGTGTAGCCCGTGCGTGCGATCATCACGTTGTACAGGCCGCAGACCTGTCCCCATGTGAACCAGTAGTTCTTGATCGTGCTCAGATCGACAGGCGTCAGCTTCTGCAAAGTCTCCGCCGCACGCGGCCCCTGGATCGCAAGCTGTGTGTAGTAGTCGCTGAAATCGTTCATGTGAACGCCCGGCATGTGGCCGATCTGCGAGCGCACCCACTGCACGTCCTTCTCGCGTGTGCCCGCGTTGATGACGATCAGAAAATCATTGTCCGAGAGCTTGTGGACTACCACGTCATCGACAAACGTCCCGTTCGGATACAGCATCGCCGAGTACTGCGCCTGTCCTGCCGACAGCTTCGAGGCATCGTTCATGCACAAGCGCTGCACCGCGGCCAGCGAACCTGGCCCACGCAGTTGAATATCGCCCATGTGCGAGACGTCGAAGACGCCCACGCCGGTCCGCACCGCCATGTGTTCGGCGATCAGGCCGCAGCAGTCGACCGGCATGTCCCATCCGCCAAAGTCGACCATCTTTGCCTTCGCCGCCCGATGGACCGCGTTCAGTGCTGTCTTGCGAAGTTCTGTCGCTGTCTCTGCCATTATTTTTCCTTCTGATTTGCTGGCGGATGCCGCCCTCTAAAACCATAGCATCCGGCGGCGTCCTGCAACTACCGCCAGCCGCGCCGCAAAATCAGCTTAAAAAAAATCCCGGAGACGTTTACGAAAGATTCACCGTTAACGCTGGCGTCCCCTGCGGCTCGCGGTCACAAAGCTGCTCAGGCAGAAGTATCCGAAGAGGGCCGCCATCCCCGCCGCGGCCAGAAAGTGCAGGTGCGCGTCGTGGTTGGAGGCCGTCGCGTGCATATCGCCGCGCAGCTTCCATGCGCCCGCCATCGCCGAGACCGCGAAGATCCCGAAGAGCACGCCCGTGACCTCCAGCCACAGGATGCCAGAGAGCTTCACCGCTGGTCCCCACACGGCCTCGCCGAAGCGCCTGCCGCCTTCCTTCAGGCCCTCGCGGGTCTGCCGGGCCTGTGCGACGGTTTGTGTAACGGTTTGGGCCGTCTTCTGTGCCACGCGCTCGCCCGCGATCGAGGCCGCCGTCTGCGTGCTGGCAGGCCGGGGCTTTGCCGCGGAGGGATTCGGCGAAGCAGCCGCGTCCACTGCCGTAGCCAGCGTCTTTGCCGCTGCCCGGGCCCCGAAACCAAGCGCACGTCCGAACCGAACCGAGTCCATATTCTGTAAAGTGTAGCCGTTCGTTCCGCCCGTGGGAAACTCCGGCCTATGCGTGTCCGCGGCCATACCTGCTTCCTCCAGCTTCTTTTCACGGCGTTCCCAAAGCGGGAGCGGTGGGAATCATACGATGGACAAGCCTCGGTAAACTTCGCTTGAATACCGTTGCGCCCTCGGAGCCCCCGGCGTATGTTAATTAGAAAGTACCCGCAATGCCGTTCCCGCCGGTAGGTTGGTCCGGGAATACCCGATGCGCGGTTGATCCCGGAGGTGGCATTGAACCAGAAGGTCAAAAACCTTATCCAGAAGCTTGGCGAAGCGATCCACGAGTCCGTCTCGGAGTCGGAGGACATCGCCGGTGTCGTCAAAAACATCCGCGAACAGGGCTTCGACGTGCTTCTCATGCTGGAGGCGACCATCGGTCTCAACGAGCTGGAAGCTGAGGCCGAGGACTCGGAGGAGCTCTTCGAGGAGGACAGCCAGGGAGCTTTTACCCGGAGCGACATCAATTTCCTCAAGTCCCTTCGCATCTCCCTCGATGAAGAGGCCACCGCAGAACCGGCGGAGGGCAGCGCCTAGTCTCTTCGCCGGGCAGGCACTTGCAGTGGGGAACGAAGCTCCGCCTTGAAGCAGGTGCCGGTGGGCGCTTAAATACATACTCGCGTGATAGACTCTCGTTTCTCCGTAACGCCCTCGTCGTTTTATGCATCCGAACGACGAGGGCCGTAAGTTGATAGTCTGAAAGCTGCAAACAGGGAACGAGAGATTTATGAGAGATACACTTGGTGTCCTGCTGGCCGGTGGTGCTGGTGAAAGACTTTTCCCTCTAACTCGCGATCGCGCCAAGCCGGCTGTCCCTTTTGCCGGTCAGTATCGCATCATCGATATCACGCTCTCCAACTGCATTAATTCTGATCTGCGTCACATCTACATCCTCACGCAGTACAAGGCGCTCTCGCTCAACCGTCACATCCGCGAGGGCTGGGGCCCGGTCGTCGCCAACGAGCTCGGCGAGTTCATCGAGATCCTGCCGCCCATGCAGCGCGTCTCCAAGAGCTGGTACCAGGGCACCGCCGACGCCGTCTACCAGAACATCTACTCCATCGGCTCCGAGGAACCGAAGTACGTCATCATCCTCTCCGGCGACCACATCTACAAGATGAACTACGAGCTCATGCTCGAGCAGCACATCAACACCGGGGCCGACGTCACCATCGCCACCTTGCCCGTTCAGCCCGAAGAGGTCTCGGCCTTCGGCGTCGTCGAGGTCGCCCTCAACGGCGAGGTCATCGGCTTTGTCGAGAAGCCCAAGGAGACCAGCCTCCGCTCGCCCTTCATGCCCGACATGGTCGACGCCTCTATGGGCATCTACATCTTCAACACCGACGTCCTCATCCCCGAGCTGCGCCGCGACGCCGAAGACCCCGACTCCAAGCACGACTTCGGCCACAACATCCTGCCCGGCATCCTTGGCCGTTGCAAGATGATGGCCTACAACTTCGTCGACGAGAACAAGCAGAACGCGCTCTACTGGCGCGATGTCGGCACCCTCGACGCCTACTATGAGGCGAACATGGACGTCGCGGGCGTCTCGCCCGTCTTCAACCTCTACGACAAGTCCTGGCCCATCCGCAGCCGCTCCTACCAGTATCCGCCCGCCAAGTTCGTCTTCGGCGAGCCCGGCCGCACCGGTATGGCCATCAACTCCATCGTCGCTGCTGGTTCCATCGTCTCCGGCGCGGTCGTCCGCAACTCGGTCCTCTCGCAGGACGTGCGCGTCAACTCCTACGCCGACGTGGACTCCAGCATCATCTTTTCGCACGTCAATATCGGCCGCCACTGCCGCATCCGCCACGCCATCATCGACCGTGATGTCCACATCCCCGACGGCACGGTCATCGGCTACGACGCCAATGAAGACAAGAAGAACTACTTCGTCACGCCCAGCGGCCTCACCGTCGTTACGCGCGACTACTCCGCCTACGAGAACCCCGTCTCGCCACAGTTCCTGCGCCAGCCGGGCTCTTAAAAAATCACACGGATAAAACGGGTTTTCAAAGCAATTCAATCGCTTTGAAAACCCGTTTTATCCGTGTGATCCGCGGTCGCGTTACTTCTTCGCCGCAGTCTTCGTGTCTTTCTTGTTGAACCGGTACACGACGCCGCCCGAGATCGCGAAGAACTCCCGCGTCTCCGAGCCGAAGTGTTCGAAGATCAGGTCCGGAGACAGGCGGATCGCCCACTTCTTCGACTGGTTGAAGTCGAGGCTCGCGCCCACCGCTGCAATCGGCTTGACGCTGTCGCCGTAGAGGCCGACAAGGTGAATGCGGCTGGCCGGAACGTCCTTGAGGCTATAGCTGAAGATGCCCGAGGCCACGCCCGCATACGCGTGGTAATCCACCGCCACGTACTGGTTCTTGGGGCCGCGGTACTGCACGCCCAGCATTCCGATGTTCATGTAGACCAGTGGCCGGTTGTTGATGCCGCTGCCGTTCGCGTTCGTCACAGTGGACGTAGCGGCATTGGCCAGCACCGGGGTCGTGCCCGCTTCGAAGCGGTAGTTCGCCGCCGCGCCAATGTGTTTGTTGAACCAGTAGGTGCCGAGAATCTCGCCGCCGCCCATGTTCATGCGCTTCGGCAGGTTCTGGCCAGCCTGAAAGTTCATGAAGTTGATGCCGCCGTACAGCTCATAGCGATTGTCGTAGGTTACCGGAGCCGCCGGGCCGATCTTGCCGAGCAATGTCGTTCTCGTCGAGGCCGGTAGCGGCGTCTGCGTGCTTGCTGCATCAGCGCTTGTCGAGGTCTGCGGAGTCTGGGCCTGCGACGTAACCGCCGCGAGGAAACCGAGTGCCAGAACTCCAGCCATTGCGCGCACACCGCTCCCTGCGGTCTGCGCTGTCTTCCATCCCATCGTCTTCAATCGCAAATCTGTCTCCGAATCTGTGTCCCGCGTCCTGCCCGCGAAGCTTTTATTCAATATCCAAGGATATAACGTCCGGCCCCACTCTGCCGCATCGCCGCGCGCTTCTCTTTTTTGAATTTGAAGCACCAAGGAACTCAGTCTAAGATTGGACGGCGCAGGGCCATAGCCGTCACCGCGCAGGGAGGAGATCGGAATGACTGGAACTTCCATCCACCCGGCTCATCTCGTGTTTATCGCCGGGCTCGCGATTGTCCTCTTCATGCTGGTACCGAAGAACCCCGCCGGTCGTTTATAATTGTGCGACAATAGCAAGTGGCGGCTCGCGCACGTGACAGGCCGCAGGGAGAATTATTATGGGTGATCTTTTACAACCGACACATCTCATGGTCATCGCCGTCGTCGCACTGGTGCTCTTTGGCGGCAGAAAGCTGCCCGAACTCGGCAAGGGCCTCGGCGAAGGTCTCCGCGGCTTCAAGGAAGGCATCAAGGGCGTTACCGAAGAGGTAAAGTCCGCCGATCCGGTTGTCGCCCCCAAGCCGGAAGAGTCCGTCAAGTCCTAGCTTCTATCCTCCAGTATCTGCACAGGTTGCGGCCTCGGCTGCAACCTGTTCTTCATTGGAGCGTTTGACTCTGCTCTGCCGTGCCTTTTGGGCCTCATGAAGATCAAATCCCCCTATCTCATCAAGCCGCTCAAGCAGGTGCGGCTCTCCAGAATCTCCACCTCCGGCACCGGCGGCTACAAGTCGGAAGAGGCGGCAGCCGTTGCGCTCGCCAGCCACCGCGAGCAGCTCGCCCAGTTGCAGGAGGTCCTCTACGCCGGTCAGCAGAAGGCCATCCTCATCGTCCTGCAGGGTATGGACACCGCAGGCAAAGACGGAGCCATCCGTCACATCTTCTCCGGCATCAACCCGCAGGGCTGCGACGTCACCCCCTTCAAACTCCCCACGCCGATGGAGGCACGCCACGACTTCCTCTGGCGCGCCCACGTAGCCGTCCCGCCCCGCGGCATGATCGGCATCTTCAACCGCTCCCACTACGAGGACGCCCTCTCGCCCCGCGTCCACAAGCTCATCTCCGACAAGGTCCTGCGCCGCCGTCTCGACGACATCAACAGCTTCGAGGACATGCTCGCCGACAACGACGTCATCATCCTCAAATTTTTTCTGCACATCTCGCACGACGAGCAGACCAAACGCCTCAAGGATCGTCTCGACAAGCCCGCCAAGCAGTGGAAGCTCTCCGAGGCCGACCTCTACGAGCGCAGGTTCTGGCCCCAGTACGAGGACGCCTACAACCGCATCCTCTCCACCACCAGCCACCGCCGCGCCCCCTGGTTCGTCATCCCCTCCGACAGCAAGTGGTACCGCAACATAGCCATCTCCACCATCCTCGTAGACGCCATGAAAAGCCTGAAGCTCGAATACCCCAAACCCACCATCGACCCCGCCAAGGTCAAGCTCTAAATCTCCCTCCTGAACAAAGCAGAATAAGCCCGCAGTTGCAGTTGCAGTCGCCGTTGCTTCTGCCGTTGCCGTTGCCGTTGCTTCTGCTATTGCTTGTTCTTGTCGTCATCCTGACCCTGAGCCTGTCGAAGGGGAAGGGTAACGCAGTTGCTTTTGCTGTTGTTCTTGCTGTTGCTGTTGCCTGTTTTTGTTTGTCATTCCCAAAGGGAATCTGCGTCTCTTGCCGTTGTTTGTTCTTGTCGTTGCTGTTGCCGTTGTTTTTGCCTTTGGGATTAGAGCCGGGCTTTAGCCCGGCGTAAAAGCCGTCGCGAAGCGACTACCGCTCTGCCGAAGGCCGGAGCGAAGTCCGAAGGACGAAGCGACTGATCTATTGCCTTTGTTTTTGCTGTTGCGTTTGTTTTTCTAAGCCCTAAATCGTAACCATTACCACCGCCACCGCCGCGGCAGCCATTCCCAACCCCTGCCTCCGCGTAGGCCGCTCCCGCAGCATCCACGCCGCCATCAGGATCGTCGAAGCCGGATACAGCGATGCCAGCACCGCCGCAACATCCAGCCGTCCCGCCCGCGTAGCTGCAATAAACAGCAGGTTCCCCGACGTATCCAGCAGCGCCGTAGACGCCGCCCACAGCACCGCCCGCCGCGACAGCTTCGCCCGAGCGTCCTCCGTCCCTCCGCGCAGCAGTACTGCCCCCAGCATCAGCGAGCAGATGCTCAGACTACCCATCCTCGCCGTAGCCAACGGCCAGATCACGCCCGTCGTCCCGGCGAACTTCAGCGCGACAAAATAAATTCCGAACCCCACCCCGCCCGTCATCGCCAGCCAGAACGTCCCCGCGCTCGCCGGACTGGCCTCATCGTTATCCCCCGCGGCGATCATCCAGATGGCCACGCCCGCCACCGCAAACCCCACGATGTGCATCCATCCCGGCGCCCCCTCCGACACTGCCGACACCGCCGCCGGAATCGCCGCTGCCAGCAGCCCGCTCAACGCCGCCGAAGCCCCCATCGCTCCCCGCGACAGCGCGATATAAAAACAGGTAAGCGAAATCCCCGCCGTAACTCCAGCCGCCAGACCCCAAACCAGCGGAGCCCCATGCGGAAACGGATCGCCACGCAGCCATGCCACCGCCAGCAGCACGCAGAAGCTCATCGAATGGCTCGCCAGCACCACGCGCAACGCGCCGCCCACCGAGCCATCGGTGTTCTTCACCCCCATGCCGCCGGAGAAGTCGCCGCCACCCCACAAGACCGCCGCCATCAGCGCCAGCAGCGCATTCCCGTGCAGCAACATATCCATTCTGTTCCTATCGAAGCCCTTCGAAGAGAATCCGCCGCCTACTGGGCCGGTCGAATCATCGCCGGCCTGGTATCCGAAACCGTGGGATAGTATCCCTTCTTCGCAAAGACCTGTAGATCGCTGCGAAGCACCGTCACGTTCAGGTCCCGGTACTTGCCATCGATAAACGGATGATGTGTGTAGTAGCCCAGCGTGTACTGTGCCCGCAGCTCCGTAGCGATCTTGGCAAAGCTGTCTTCAATCGCCCTCTGGCGGAACTCGCCCTCGTAGTCGCCGCCCGTATCGTTTACATAGTTATGCAGAACGTTGTTCCGCATCGTCATTGGCACATGGACGCGGTCCAGAAACCCAAGTACCGGTATCGACGAGTTTCCAACCAGTGTGCCGTAGACGGCGATCTTGTTCTGTTGCAGGAACCGTCTCACCTCCGCATACTTCGCGGTGCTGCCGTACTCCCTGCCGTCCGTAATCACATAGATAATCCGCCGCCGTCCCGGCTTTACCTTCTGCAGCGACTTCGCCGCCTCCAGAATCGCGTCGTTCAGCGTATGCACCTCGCGCGGCGTGTTGATCGAGAGTCCCATGTGGTTCGGAATCGCCGAGGTATTCGGATCGGCGTTCAGCCCGTTGATGACCGTCGTCTGTGCGATCGGCCCATACTGGCCCATGATCGGCTCGCGCCCCGTCGACTTAGACCGCTCCAGCGCCTGCGTCAACCGAGCACTGGGGGCTGCCGTAAAGTCCGTAATCATCCTCGGCCCGTTGTTGTAGGTGAAGACAGCCATCTCGTCGTACTGGCTGAACGCGCCCTGCACCGCCGTCAGCGAGTTGTTCACCTGCTCCATCACCTGAAAGTCCAGGCTCTGGTCGATCACCAGTGCCACCGAGAGCGGGAAGCTGTCCGCCGTATAGGTGTCGATATGCTGTAGCACGCCGTCCTCGTACACGCGCACCTCGCGCGGCCGAATCCCCGAGACCAGCTTGCCCTTCTTGTCCTTTACCGTGAACGGCACTTCCACAAAGTTCGTCTGCACATGCAGCGTAAAGGCCTTCAGGCCCTCGCCGTTCTCCAGTTCCAGAGTCGGCGGCCCCTGGTCTTCCGTGGGCTTCTGGGCAACCGGGGTCGTGGCGGCGGCGGCAGGAGTCTGCCCCGCTGGCTTGGCCGTGCTGCTATCGTCCGAGCTGGAGCTCGAACTCCCAATCCCCGGCGTAATCGGGCCAACCGTAAGTCCTTGCGGCTTCGGCGCGTCCGGAATCGCCTGCTGCTGCGCAGCCACTCCATACATCGGCTGACCAAGCATCATGCAAACCAAAGCGCCCGACAATATGTTCTTACCCGCCACGCGAATCCCTTCCCTTCCAGTCCAAAGCTGTGCCAGTTATCAGAATACCAGTGCGGCATCCCTCCGGCCCATCTTCCGTGTCGAAAGCCGTTCGACCGGAGCATATACCGGAGCATCTCTATTGGACGCACCCACCCAACTGAATGTTGTGCCCTCCACAACTTACCCTTGGATTTATCGTCTAATACAGGTATGCGCCCCTTCCTTCCCGCCGCCGCTCTCTGCCTGGCTCTCGCCCCCGCCCGCCACGCGCAGGAGGCTCCCTCACCCGGCGGCCCGCCCCCGGCCAGCAAGGCCGCAGCCCAGCCGGTCGATATCGGCAACACCCAGACCCTCAAGGTCAACGTCAACCTCGTCAATGTCTACTTTTCCGTCCGCGACAAGAACGGCTTCGTCACCAGCCTCCGCAAAGACGACTGCGACCTCTACGAAGACAAGTCCCTCCAGAAGATCAAGAACTTCACCCAGGAAAAGAACCTCCCGCTCACCATCGGCATCCTGCTCGATACCAGCGGCAGCCAGCAACATGTCCTCCCGCTCGAACAGCAGTCCGGGGCCGAATTCCTCAAAGACGTCCTCACCCCCAAGGACGAGGCCTTCCTTATCTCCTTTGATATCAACGTAAATCTCCTCGCCGACTACACCAACAGCCCCCGCGAGATTCGCCGCTCCATCGACAGCGCCCAAATTAACACAGGAGCAGGCACCGGCTCCGTCACCGGCAATGGTTCTGCCCGCGGCACGCTCCTCTACGACGCCGTATTCCTCGCCGCGCACGACAAGCTCCGGCAGGAGGCAGGGCGCAAGATCCTCGTCATCCTCACCGACGGCGAAGACCAGGGTTCGCAGGAGAACCTCAAGTCCGCCATCGAGGCCGCCCAGAAGGCCAACACAATCGTCTACGTCATCCTCATCGCCGACCGCGGCTTCTACGGAGGATTCGGCATGAGCTTCTCCGGCGACCGCGACATGCAGCAGCTAGCCTCGGAGACCGGTGGGCGCGTCATTAATGTAGGCAACGATGGCCGCAAGCTTCAGGCCGCCTTCGACGCCATTCAGGACGAGCTCCGCACCCAATATCTCGCCAGCTACACCCCCACCAACCTAAAACTCGACGGCAGCTTCCGCACCCTGAACATCACCTGCGCCAAAGACGAAAAAATCCAGGCTCGCAAAGGCTACTACGCTATGGCCGACGCCCTAAGCCCAGACGACTAAGCCGCCGCCGCCGACGAAGCTGCCGTAGCAACCTGCCATTGCCGTTTTTGGGTTTGTCATTCCCGAAGGGAATCTGCGTTTGCCGTTGCTCGTTTTTGTCGTTGCTTTTGTAGTTGTTTGTTCTTGTCGTTGTTTGTTCTTACTTCTCCTTCACCCACCCAAACCCCGTCATTTCGACCGGAGCAGCGTAGCCTCATCGCGCTGCGCAGCGGAGAAATCCGCTTCTCAACCCATGTCTTTCCCACCCCATAAGCCATTGCTTTTGCTGCTGTCCTTGCTTTTGAGAGAGAGCCGGGCTTTAGGCAGTGTCTGACGAATCCGGTTTTTGCTTCTGGGTACCCCAAGGCTTTAGCCTTGGGCCTCTCCTGCCAGTCGAAAAATGGGGCTTCAGCCCCTGGG
>JAATEV010000023.1 GCA_015655585.1 Terriglobales bacterium
CGGCCTCGGCCTTGCCGGCGTCCGACTTGGCGAACTTGCGGCGGAAGCGCTCGACGCGGCCTGCCGTGTCGACCAGCTTCTGCTTGCCGGTGAAGAACGGGTGGCAGGCGGAGCAGATTTCAAGAACGATGTCGCCCTTGTGCGTGGAGCGGGTCTCAAACGAGGTTCCGCAGGCGCACTTGACGGTGATGGTGTTGTACTGCGGGTGAATACCTTCCTTCGGCATGGCTATGATCCTTTTCTTAATCTCGATATGCCTGCTGTCGGCTCGCGGATCGCTTGCAACGGTAGAGTTCACGTCACATCGAAGTGCCTGTCGCGCCGCCGCTTGTGCCCCGGTTCAGGGAGCGCACAGGCAGTCTCTCTAGTTTATCTGATTTAGTTTGATTCGCACAGAGGCCTCCGGGATTCGCACAGCCGCCCGAATGGCTGAATCCTGCGATACTGGTAGGGAAAGTTTGCCAATGACTGATGTTTGCGTAAAGTGTGGAGGCACGGGGATGCAGGTCATCCGCGCGCCGGACGGCCAGCAGTACGCCCAGACCTGCGACTGCCAGATCCAGGTCCGCGTGGAGCGGGCGCTGCAACGCGCCGGTGTGCCGGAGCGGTACCGCGACAAGTCGTTGCAGTCGTTCGAGTCGGCGGGAAAGCACCCGTCGCTGTACGCCGCGCTGATGTACGCCCGGAAGTTCGTCGATAACTATCCCTTTGGAATGAATGGGCTTGGCCTGCTCATCGTAGGCTCCAGCGGCCTGGGCAAGACGCATCTTGCGGCGGGAATCCTGCAGGAGCTGGTGATCGAGAAGCGGGTCAACGGCCTCTTCTGCGACTACCACGAGCTGCTGAAGCGGATTCAGAACTCGTACAACGCGTCGGTCTCCTCCACGGAGCTTTCCATCCTGAGGCCGGTCTTCGAGGCCGAGGTGCTGGTGCTCGACGACCTCGGCGCCACACGGCCCAGCGACTGGGTCTGGGACACGGTCGCGCACATCCTGAACGCCCGCTACGGCAGGAACCAGACAACCATCATCACGACCAACTATCCCAACGAGCCCAGCCTGACGAACCGCGAGTCGAACGCCCTGGGCAACGCCGGACGCGCCATGCGGGGCGAGACGCTCGGCGACCGCATCGGCGACCGGATGCGGTCTCGGTTGCAGGAGATGTGCGTGGTGATTGAGATGCAGGGCGAAGACCGCCGCGAGCGGGAGAATCGCGCACAGTTCCGGGGAGTTTGAGGGGGCTGGCTTTACAGCAGCGTCGCCAGCAGGAAGAGGCCGGCGGTGGCGGCTGCAATCTGGTACAGGCGGTCAGACAAGACCGAAGGCGCGGGTGCGGCGGTCGTCTGGAGCAGGCCAGAAACGGCTGGGGCGGATTGGGCTTTCTCATTGCGATGATTCATGCTCGGCCTCGGGCAATGAAGGTACGGATCGTGCGACTCTCTACAGGTCTTATCTATCTGATGACCATTAACGCGATCTTGCACCAGGAAGTTCCTTTGGCAAATAAAAAAACATGCAAATTCATGCGGAGTTTCATAAAGGGACTCTCGTCTGATTCCACCGCCTCTTCGCCAGGCTGACCGCGGGGCGGTATAGAATCTCGGCTTATGAGCGATCCCTCGAACCCTTTGCCCGACGATGTGCGCCCGGAGGAATCCACCCCGGACAGTTCCAACCCCGAGAAATCATTGGAGATGTTCACATCGCGGGAGCCGGAGCGCGCCCCTGCCCCGGTGGCGGCCTGGGCGATTGCGGGTATCGCCTTCCTGGTCCTGCTTAGCGGCCTTCTGCTCTTCGAGCACGGCAGGGCCCCGGCCACGCCCAACTCCTTGCAGCCGCTGGCGGCCTACGCGCCCAGCCTTCCGCTGACGCAGCTTGCCATGAGCGAATCGACCAGCCTCTCCGGTGGCAAGTCCACCTTCGTGGACGGCCACATCCAAAACACCGGCGGCCAGACGATCGGCGGCGTCATGGTCCAGGTCATCTTCCACAACGACGAGGGAATGCCTCCGCAGATCGAGACCCTGCCGCTCGCGCTGATCCGCACGCGCGTACCGTACATCGATACCGAGCCGGTCAGCGCCGCTCCCCTGAAGCCCGGCGACGGCCAGGACTTTCGCCTCATCTTCGAGACGATTCCGCAGAACTGGAACATGCAGATGCCCGAGGTGCACGTCATCGGGGTTACAGAGAAGTAACGGTGCAGAACCGGCTCCCGCGGTAATAGTTACCCGGCCACCGGGAAGTTTTTGCGGGAGCTGCCGGTTCCCCGGCCAAGGCGAAATTATAGCGGTCTCATCAAGCCTCATGTTTTCTTGTGTTTGCGTGGGAAATCAAGTTTGGCACGCTACCTGCTCTAGTATCCGGTGTTGACGTCTGAAAAACAGGCGCATCGCGGTAAGCAGGAGGCATCTAGACATGATGAATACGAGAAACAGCTTTGGCCTCTCGGTACTGCTGTTAGGAAGTGCTCTTGGCGTATCTGCATTCGCGCAGACCGCACCTGCACCACAGAATACGGATTCGACGGCGGCAAGCTCCTCTCCCAGCTCCATGAGTCCCGACGACAAGTCCACCTATGCGACCGGCAAGCCTCTGGAACAGCAGTCGAAGGAAGGCTTCTGGGGGCATATGAACCCGCTGGCCCGGAAGAAGTGGGTAAACCGGCAGGTCTCCCCCATCCGCGATCAGGTCAACGAGCTTGACCAGCTCCAGGCCAAGAATGCGAACGACATCAAGGACGTAGACGCCCGCGCCCAGGCCGGAATCCGGAACGCGCAGAACACCGCGAGCATGGCTGACCAGCACGCGCAGGACGCCGCGAACCGCGCCAACTCGGCCCAGACGATGGCTTCGACCGCCACCACGCGCACGGATGCGCTTGGCCACACGGTCGGCAATCTGGACCAGTACCAGACGGTCTCGGCGACGAAGATTCCCTTCGCCTCAGGCCGCACGTCGCTCGGCCCCACTGCCAAGTCGAATCTGGATGCGCTGGCCACCACCCTTGCGGGTGAGAAGGGCTACATCATCGAGGTGCAGGGCTACAGCCGCAGCGGCGTGCAGAGCTCGCAGGCAATGGCCGATGCCGTGGTCCGCTACCTCGTCACCGAACATCAGGTTCCCGTCTATCGCATCTACAAGACCGGCGTAGGCCGCAATACGGCCCCGGCGACCGGAGATGAGAAGACGCTGACCAATGGCGTCGAGGTCACGCTGCTGCACAACAGCCTGGCCACGATGAACAGTAACGCATCCGCAGCGAATCCGGCTGCGCCCGCTGCTGCCCGTACTGGAGTCAGCACGGGGCAAGAGGTGAATCAGTAAAGTAGCCTCTCGACGGGCGGTATAGCCCTCCCCTATACCGCCCGGACACAAGTTTGCGAGATCGCGGCTTAGATCGCACTCGCAAAAAACCTCTCCTAACCAGAGAGAACCAAGGCAGATTGGCCCCTCA
>JAATEV010000027.1 GCA_015655585.1 Terriglobales bacterium
GCCACACGAACCCTGCCCTGAGCGAGCCGAACACGTGCGCAAATCTCTCTTCACCACAAATGCTCGTACTCCAACCTTCACCCCTCAAACCCTGTCATTCTGAGCGCAGCGAAGAATCTGCTTTTCTCGATCCAACCCCAAACTTTTGTCATTCCGGCGGGTTCTTGCGCCGGAATCTGCTTCGCGCTCATACCGGCAACAACCTCTATCTTCATCAACCACTTTTCGAAGTGTCATTCTGAGCGAAGTCGGAGAATCCAGAAGGTCCAAGCGTCACCCACACCGCCAAAGAGTTCGCTCGCTATAGATTCTGTCTATGCACCTAGCTTCATCCGGCGTCATCTGCTTCAGCGTCTCAGCGAACGATGGCGACACTGAATCGGTTTCCTGCGATGCGGTAGCCAGTAGTCCTGCCCACATCTCTTGTAGCGTCTCGTCGTCCTCGATTGAGCTTGCATCAACAATGGGGGAACAGCAATCGTGTTGAGACAGCGTTCGCGGGAAAGCCAGCTTCGCGAAAAACTAGCTCTGTCCTTCGTAGCGTATTGAGCTATGGCCTGCGGCCTGCATCTGAAAAAGGAAGATGCGCCATGTGCGTCAAAAGTCAATTTTCATCACTGATACCCACTCTCGAAGGTATCAATCACAAACTCTGTAGCTCTGAGAATCTTGTCCATCTCGATGCCGATGTTGCCCCCCATAACGGTCGGGAGTTCTTCGATGGCTACTTCCATCGTAACCGCCGTTATCAGATTGATTTTACAGGGTATTTTGGGATTGATTCCCTCGATCATAAAACGCATAAATACCGTTTCACCTTCGAGAAAATTGCAGTCGAGAGCTTGGACATCGACGACCTTTCCTGGCGGAGTGATAGCGAATTGCCACTGCACATCTCTCGGTGCGGCCACAACAACATGCAAACGCCTATGCCTATCTTTTCGGGCACAGTCATGGAGTCGCAAAAGAGCTTCGTTGAGGTTGGAATATGTCGTGTTCGCCGTTTTAGCAGTGTTGTAAGGCTGGATCGTCTCGATCCAATCCCTCAGTACCTCAGGGAATGGCAGTCTGTTGACAGCGTTGGAATCGAATTTACTGACCGTAGTACAAATAGGAAACTCGACACGATCTTGATTGGAGGGTGGATTGATTCCTTCAGCGAGTGCGGATGCGGTGTATATCGCTCCGTCCAATGCGGCACGAAGCTGATAGAAGAACTCTCCCAACTCCAAAGCCAAGTCGTGATCGGGAATTGCCGCTGGCGTAGCCTTGACGACGCCACTCCTCCAATCGCCATCTACTTCAACGGACGTAGCGAAGGATTCTGGATGCAACAAGGATTCCCATTGTTCCTTAAAAGCTTTTCCATGCCCTACGGCCCTACGGATGCGACGACGACTGTCAGCAAATAATTCCGGCATCGCAACAGGCTATCATTTATTTATGAGAGGATTGCAGGCATGATAACCATTGTAGGTGGCATTATCTTGGCGGTCGTCGGACTATTCGCGCTCCCTGCCTATGCTCAGGTGAGTGAACAATCGTGGTGCGCCAAAAAGGTGCATGGAAATATCGAAGCGACTAAGCGAGATAGGCCAGAGATATATCGAACCATGAAGGATTACACCTTTGAATGGAGCCGGTCTGCTCAGGCTTGTGTGATGATCGTCCAGTATGCCGTACATCAAACGGGCAAGCCTAACATGGTGCAAATACTAGCTATAAACGCCGTGACGATGCAGAACATGGAAGGATACGACAATATTTATTTGGTTCCGGAAAATGACCGCCAAGCGCAAATGGATGCAGTCAACTTTCTTTTTAAACGCTGGTCGCGTTAGACCAACGCACCTTTACAGTCAGCCAAGTATGTTGTTACCTTCCAGAATCCCAGCTGCCAAGGCCTCATACATCCGCGTCGTTTGCGATGTGTGGGATATCGCCGCGCAGATGGCGACCGCTCCCGCCCGCTCTCCATGTGGCTTTATCACGCTAGGCGGCCACCGATCTGCTCAAGAATGCTGCGAAACACTCAGCAAATTCCCATCCGGATCCTTAAACCAGGCCACCTTTGCCCCCGTCGGCGTGCTCCAAATCCCCAGCGCATCCTGCGGCATCTGCTCATACCGCTCAAACGCCACGCCCCGCGCCAGCAGACCCTCCACCGCCGCCACAATATCCGGCACCTGCCAACCCAGCACCGTCCCAAACCCCGCAGGCAGCTTCTCCGCCATCACCAGCCGCAGCATAATACCGTTGGCGTCAAACTCCAGCGCAAACGGAGACTCTTCCGCCACCAGCCGCAGCCCCAGCACATCGCGATAGAACGCCTTCGCCCGCGCCACATCCACGATCGGAACAAACGCAATGATGTTGTATTCGTTCAGCCCCGCACTCTGCGCCATACCTCACCTCTCGTGCTGCCAGCTCTTGTAAACAAACTCCAGACTGTACCCATCCGGATCAAAAACATTCGCAGCATAATACCGCGGATCATAGTAGAGCCTCGCACCCGGAGCACCATTGTCCGTAGCCCCCGCGGCCATAGCGGCGGCATAAGCCGCATCCACCTCAGCCTCGCTATTTGCCACAAACCCGACATGCGCGGCGCGGCTATCCACCACACCCTCCCGCAGCCAGAAAAACACGCGCCCGCCTGCCCCGAAGCCCTTCAGGTCAGGATGCCCCGGCGGCCCATCCTTGCCGTCATAATCCACCCGTTTGGTAATGCCCAGCGGAGTCAAAGCCGCCGTATAGAATGCAATCGACCGCTCCACGTCCCTGACCGATAGAAAGATGTGATCCAGCATGGTGCATCTCCATTCCCGCAGCGCGCCAACCGTTACCTGCTGACCTGCTGACTGCTGACTCGCTGCCCCTTCTACTGTACCCTTCTCGTGGAGCCACCTATGCGCCTACCCATCCTCTGCACCCTCTGCGCCGCCGCCCTCTTCAGCGCCGCCACCCTGTCCGCCCAGAGCGCCCTTGATCCCCTCGCGCCCGCCAAACCCGCCGCCTCGCCGCTCACGCAGCCCGTACTGCCCGCAGGCACACTCTTCCTCTTCGACCTCGAGAAGAAATTCTCCGCCGCCACCCTCGAAGGCGGCGGCAGCGCCTTCGCCTCCTGGTTCGCAGAAGACGGCGTCGAGATCCAGAACAAGAAAGCCCCGCTCGTTGGCCGCGCCGCCATCGCCGCCATGGCCACCTGGAAACCCCAGGACTACAAACTCCAGTGGACGCCTCAGGGCGGAGCCATGCTCCCCAGCGGCGACGCCGGATACACCTGGGGCCACTACGAAGCCCGCACGGTCAACGCCTTCGGTGCCGAAGTCCTCACCACCGGCCGCTACATCTCTTTCTGGAAGAAACAATCCGACGGCTCATGGAAGGTCGCCCTCGACACCAGCAACGAGGAGCCCGAAGACTGCGGCTGCACCGTCCCCCCGCCCGGGACCTCGCCCGCCCCCAGTGCGCCCTCAAAACATCCCTGATGTATCCAGACGGTATCCAGGGAAAACCCACGGCATTCACCCCTGGAACCATGTAGGCTAGTCGGAATGGGCACTACAGCCACAACTCCTCAAATGCAGCAGATGCACCACGAAAAGCGCACCGCTGCTGCGGTTTCGCTGCTCGCGGCCCTGTTCATGTCTGCGCTGAAACTCGCCGCCGGCCTCCTCACCGGCTCCCTCGCCCTCCTCTCCGAAGCCGCCCACTCCGCCCTCGACCTCGTTGCCGCCGCCATCACCCTCTTTTCTGTGCAGGTCTCAGACCGCCCAGCCGACGAGAATCACAACTACGGCCACGGCAAGGTAGAAAGCCTCTCCGCCTTCATCGAGACGGTCCTCATGGTCACGCCATGTATATGGATCATCAAAGAGGCCATCCACCGCATCTTCCGGCACACTGCCTCGCTTGAGCTCAACCCCTGGGTCTTCGTCGTTCCCATCCTTGCCATCGCGGTCGATCTCTACCGCTCGCGCGCCCTGTTGCGCGTCGCCCGCCGC
>JAATEV010000064.1 GCA_015655585.1 Terriglobales bacterium
ACATCGAACAAGCCGCCAAAAACGGCGACCTGAAAAATCTCAAATGGGGCGATCTCAAACCCGGCACAAAACTCGGCACCCTGGGCCCCATCTTCCCCCGCGCCGATAAGGAGTTAATCACCCGCATGAACGAAATTGAACAGAACAACGCCGCCGCAGCCCAGCCATCCGCTGAAGCCTCCCCCGTCGCCGTCGAGCTCAACGCCGCCTCACAAAAAGCCGACGCCGCCTCAATCACCGCGCCCACCGTCGTTCCCGACACGCAGTTCATCCACATCGACGACTTCATGAAGGTCGAACTCCGCGTAGCCGAGATCAAGGTCGCCGAGCGCATCCCGAAGTCAGACAAGCTCCTCCGCCTCGAAGTCGATCTAGGCACCGAGCGTCGCCAGATCCTCGCCGGCATCGCCGAGCACTACGCCCCGGAAACCCTCATCGGCCGTCGCATCATCATCGTGGCCAACCTCGCCCCCCGCAAGATGCGCGGCCTCGAATCCCAGGGCATGCTCCTCGCCGCCTCCCTCGGCGAAGGCGACAAACCCGCCATCGCCAGCTTCCTCGACACCGTAGAACTAGGCGCCCGCGTCCGCTAAAAACGAACCACGGATTGCGCGGATAAACACGGATTCAAAACACCATTCTTAAATATTTATCTTCACCCTATCGTGAATTAAAGTTTGCCTTTACCTTGTCTCTGTTTTTGTCTTTATCCTGTTCTGTTCTATCCGTGTTAATCCGTGAAATCCGTGGTTAAGCTCTTATGCATTTAGTCGATTCCCACGCCCATCTCGACTCCGACCGCTACGACGAAGACCGCGCCGCCATGCTGGCCCGCGCGTATGCCGCTGGCGTCCATACCATCCTCGCCATCGGCCTGGGCGACGGCCCTCACGAGATGCACCGCGCCCTCGAAATCGCCGAGGAATTCTCCGGCCAGCCCGCGATGCCCACCATCTACGCCTCCGCCGGCATCCATCCGCAGGAAGCCCACCGCACAGATGCCCCTGCCCTCTCTCGCCTCGCAGAACTAGCCGCCAACCAGCGCTGCATCGCCATCGGAGAGATCGGCCTCGACTACTACCACCTCGAAAATCCAGACGTCCCCACCCAGCACCGTGCGTTCATCGCACAGATGGAGGTATCCGCCGCCGCTCGCCTGCCCATCCTCCTCCACATCCGCACATCGGAGCTGGCCACCCTGCAGGCCAAAGAAAAATTCGGCCCGGCCGACGCCTGGGCTGACACCCTCGCCCTCCTCGAAACCCACTGGCGCCCCACCGGCCTCGGCGGCGTCATGCACTGCTTCAGCGGAGAAGTCGAACACGCCCGCCGCTCGCTCGATCTCGGTTTCATGCTGTCATTCGCGGGAAATCTCACCTACCCCAGGGCGCAGAACCTCCGCGATGCTGCCATCTTTGCCCCTCTCGATAGCCTGTTGGTTGAGACCGATGCCCCCTTTCTGGCCCCCATTCCCAACCGCGGCCAGCGCAACGAGCCTGCCTGGGTCGCCCACACCGCTGCCCGTCTGGCCGCCGAACGCAAGCTCGCGCCAGAGGCTCTGGCCGAGGCCACCACCACCAACTTCCACCGTTTTTTTGTCCGCACCCGGCCTCTTGCCTGATACTTCTCTAGGTGTGCTAAGGCTAACCCTGCGATAATTACAAGGGGCTTGTCTCCGCCACGTCGGCGGTCGTTGGGTCCGGCAATGGAGTGAAGAAGATGGCAGCTGAAAATTCTTTTGACGTAGTCAGCAAAATAGACATGCAGGAAGTCCGCAACGGCATCGATCAGGCCACCAAGGAAGTTCGTGCCCGTTTCGATCTGAAGGACTCGAAGTCCACCATCGAAATCGAGGGCGAAGACATCATCCAGCTCGTATCCGCGGACGAGTACAAGCTGAAGGCCGTAATCGAAATTCTGTATCAGAAGCTGGTCAAGCGCGGCGTCTCCCTCAAAAACGTCACTCTCGAAAAACTCGAACAGGGCTCCAACTGCGTCCGTCAGAAGCTGAAGCTGCAGCAGGGCATCCCCGGCGACAAGGCCAAGCAGGTCGTCGCCCTCGTCAAGGATTCCAAGAAGAAAGCCCAGGCTTCCATCCAGGGCGACACCGTCAGAATCACCAGCAAAGATCGTGACACGTTGCAGGAGGTCATTGCGCTGCTCAAAGGCAAAGACCTTGGCGTCGACCTTCAATTCACCAACTTCCGTTCGAACTAACGCGAAAGCGCATCCAATAAGTCAGGCCCGAAGACCATTGAGCACCCTTCCCATCGCGACGGCAAAAGAGGTCTTCGACCTGCTGCGAGACGACCTCGCCGCCATTGAGGAAGAGTTCACTCGAGACTCCGCCTCGCCCATCACGGTCGTCACCGATATCTCGCAGTACCTTATCTCCGGTGGCGGCAAACGTATCCGCCCCCTGCTTCTCCTGCTCGCGTCTAAATCCCTCGGCTACGAGCAGCCGGCGCGCATCCGCCTCGGCGCCGTGGTCGAAATGCTCCACACCGCCACTCTCGTCCATGACGACATCATCGACGAAGCAGACACTCGCCGTGGCCGCCCCTCCGCCAACACCACCTGGGGCAACGCCACGTGCGTCCTCGCTGGCGACTGGCTTTACATGCAGGCCTACCGCATCGCTCTCGAAGAGCGCAGCTTCCGCATCCTCGATCTTCTGATCACTCTGACGCAGCAGATGGTCGAAGGTGAGCTCCTTCAGATTGAAAAGCTCGGCCACCTCATCAACGAAGAAGAGTACTTCGACCTCATCTTCCGCAAGACGGCCTGTCTTTTCAAAGTTTCCATGCAACTGGGCGCCGCCGTCGCCGTCGCGCCTGACGACACCGAGCAGGCCCTCGGCGAGTACGGCCGCAACCTCGGCCTCGCCTTCCAGATCGTCGACGACGTGCTCGACCTCACCGCCGCTGAAGATGTCCTCGGCAAGCCAGTCGCTTCCGATCTGCGTGAAGGCAAGGCCACCCTGGCCGTCATTCATGCTCTTGAGCGCGGCACGGGCGCCGACAGCGAAGCCATTCGCACGGTTCTCGCCGACCGCAGCTTCGCCCGCATCTCCCATTCGCTGATTCTGGAGATCCTCCACCGCCACGGCTCCCACGACTA
>JAATEV010000026.1 GCA_015655585.1 Terriglobales bacterium
CGACCTTGGGGACGTCGGGGGAGAGGACGATCTTGAAGCCCATGTCGCCGATGTCCCAACCCATGATGTGTTCGGTGTGTCTATAAAACGTCGAGCGCGTGTCGAGGATCTTGGGGCCGGAGATGCAAGTAGCGCAGGTGCGCTTGGCGAGTGCGGTTTCAGAGCCGGCCACGATGACGGCGGCGGCGCCGTCGCCGAAGAGGCCGCAGGAGATGAGGTTGGCGATGGACTGGTCGTTGTCCTGCCAGGTGAGGGAGCAGAGCTCGACGGAGAGGAGAAGCGCGTACTGGTCGGGGAAGGCGCGGACGTAGTCGGAGGCGCGGGAGATACCGGCGGCTCCTGCGACGCAGCCGAGACCGAAGATGGGGGTGCGCTTGATGGAGGTGGGGAAGGGCAGGAGGTTGATGAGGCGGGCGTCGATGGTGGGGCTGGCGATGCCGGTGACGGAGGCGAAGAAGATGGCGGAGATATCGGCCGGGCTGAGGCCGATGCGGTCGAGGGCGGAGCAGATGGCCTTCTGGCCAAGCTCGACGGCGGCGACGATCCAGGCGTCGTTGGTGGGGCCGAAGCCGGAGAGGGTCTCGTAGACGTCGAGGGGGAAGACGAGGTTGCGGAAGTCTACTCCGCAGTTGACGAAGAGGCGATTGATGAGGCGAGGCTCTTCGAGACGATCTTTCCAGCGGGTGGTGAGAGCTTCGGAGATTTCAGCCTGGGAGTAGCGATGAGGGGGATAAGCCGTGCCGACAGAGGCGATGCGCATACGTGTGGGAACCCTTTTTTTTGATCTACGTGAGATTTTCGTTGCGTGAAGCAATGGAGCGGGTTTGGATGCGTGCAGGTTACGTGCCCGCGAGGGGCGCGAGTGGGACGGCGTGCAGTGCTGCAAGTGCTACAAGGGTACACGGAGAGTGTGAGTTCTGTGTCTGGATTTCGTCAGGCTAGTGTAAGCGGGCGATCTGGCGTTGGTAGAGGGTGTTCTGGGGGAACTCCTGCGAGAGGGAGATGAGGATGGCTTTGCCCTCCTGAATGCGGCCGTCGCGGAGCTCGCCTACGGCGAGCATGAGGCGGGCGAAGGGGGCGAGGTAGTGGCCTTTTTCGGCGGTGAGCTTGAGGAGGCGGACGCCTTCGATTTTGCTGGTTCCGGCTCCGGCCATGCCTAGAATCCAGCGGATGGGAGCGGCTTTGAGGCTGAGCATGTAGTTCTCGATGCCGACGGCCAGGTTGGCGTCGTAGAGAGTGGGGTTGCTGGAGAGGGCCTGCTTGGCATAGCGGCTGGCGATCTCGCTGAAGCGGTAGGCTCCGTAGTCGTGGCGGTCGATGAGGGAGGACCAGTCGGCCTGCATTCCGGAGGTGACGGCCTTGCAGTAGAGGGCGTTGGCGTCTTTGGAGTTGCGCTGGAGGGTCTGGTCGGCGAGGCGGTCGGACTGGGCGACGCTGGAGTCGAAGCCCTGCTTGAGAACGGGGTCGATCTGGGGACGCTTGCGGGACTCGAAGCGGTCGTCGTCGGCGAAGAGCTCGATGTCGAGGACGCCGAGGCGGTCGAACTCGGTGAAGATGTAGGCTGCGGCGTCGGAGGCGGAGCCGAGGCAGTCGTCGGGGTGGGCGGCGATCCACTGCTGGAAGTGAGTGTGTGCGGCGGCAAAGTCGAGATTGTAGAGGGCGTAGTAGCCGTCGTTGAGCGGCGTGCCGGTGAGGGGAGCGGCGTGGGCGAGGAAGGGGTGGGCCAGCAGGAGAAACAGGACGCCGAGACGCCGCCAATGGCGGTTGAGGGGAGAACCGGACTGAGAGGGGACGGCGGACATGCTTATTTTTTTACCTCAGATATCCAGGTCTTTTTTTATCCCAGATTCTTTGTTTCTTTTTACCTCAGATAGCCTTGCAGCGTGATTGTTGAGATGCAGGTTTTCGGAGGGTGGGAGTTCAATAGGAAAAAGCTCTTCCTCTTGCCTGGGGTCGTATAGCAAAGTTTTGCGATATATAGAGTGTGGGGTTGGTTAAATGCTGTGAAATATAGAGTTTTTTGTTTGGCATGGGAAATGCTTGCAGGTGGTCGTGAACTCGTGCGAGGTGAGATTGCAGGGTAGTTTGTCTCTGCGCACGATGGGAGCTTGTTGTTTTATTTTTGTTCGGATGCTGTTTCACGTGATGTGTCTGCGTGGGCGGCGTTGGGACACTCTCAGGTTTGGGTACGCCGGTCCTTCGCTTTCGTTGAAGGATTTGAGATCCATCGGCGTGCTGCTCCGCAGGATGCGGAGATGTTGCTGATTCTGGAAGGCTTCGGGAGAGCCTTCGGGGAATCGAACAGTTTCTTCTACACTTTTATAGTCGCCAGAATCTTCTGGCGACTTTTTTGTGGGCGAGGAAGGCGTACATCAGGGGATGAAGAGTGTGCCGAGAAATAGGTTTTGCCTCGTCAGGCATTCCCTCGGCGACTAAAGTCGCGTTGAGCAGGCGGGGTTTACGGCGGGGCTGAAGCCCCGCCCTTTCAAAACAATGACCTGGCCTTTCAGAACAACGCCTTGGCCTTTCAACACAAGCCCTGGCCTTGCAAAACAACGAATTTTTCAGGACCATCTGAAGCTGCGCCCGTTCAAAGCAAGAGCCTCGGCTTTTTCGGGATGGGGTTGCGGCTTATTGGGGCTGGGAGTTCTTTTCTTTTTCTTCCAGGTACCAGGCTACGGTCTTTTTCAGGCCCTCGTGGAAGTGGGCCTTGGGCTCGTAGTTTAGCTCGGTGGTGGCGCGGGTGATGTCGGCGAGGGAGTGCTTGATGTCTCCGGCGCGCTCGGGGCCGTAGGTGGGAGGGGCGGTGAAGCCGAGGTGTTCGGCGATGGTGGCGTAGACCTCGTTGAGGGTGTGGCTGCGGCCGGTGCCAATGTTGAAGACGCGGCCGGTGGCTACGGCGCTGGGCGCGGTGCAGGCGAGGAGGTTGGCACTGACGGCGTTGTCGACGTAGTTGAAGTCGCGGCTGGTGAGGCCGTCGCCGAAGATGGTGGGGGTCTCGCCGGCCATCATCTTGAAGGTGAACTGGGCGATGACGCCGGAGTAAGGCGAGTCGGCGGCCTGACGGGGGCCGAAGATGTTGAAGTAGCGGAGGCAGACGCCTTCGAGGCCGTAGGCGCGGTAGAAGGACTGGATGTAGTACTCGCAGGTGAGCTTCTGGACGGCGTAGGGCGAGAGCGGGCGGGGCTGCATGTCCTCCTGCTTGGGCTGGGTGGGCTGGTCGCCGTAGGCCGAGGACGATGCGGCGTAGACGATGCGGCGGACCCTGGCGTCGCGGGCGGCGATGAGGAGGTTGAGGGTGCCGTTGATGTTGGACTCGTGCGAGGTGAGGGGATCTTTGACGGAGCGGGGGACGGAGGCGAGGGCCCCCTGGTGGAGGATGTAGTCGATTCCCTCGCAGGCGGCGCGGACGCCGGAGACGTCCTGTAGATCCATCTGCTGGAAGTTGATGGAGGAGCGGATATCGTCGAGGTTGGCGAGATTGCCGGTAGAGAGATTGTCGAAGCCGCTGACCTCGTGGCCTTGTTCGACGAGTGCGTGCGCCAAGGTGGAACCGATAAAGCCTGCTATTCCGGTGATGAGATATCGCGCCATTTTATTTTTTCCTCTGTCCGGCGCCTGGCCGGGTCTTTGTCTTTGAAGATAGCGGATGAGAGTTACAGATTCCACGGTTATGTATCTGAGTTTGTCCGGAGGGAGGTCATTTGGGTGATGTTCGGGAGGGCCTGTGGGGGATCTGTTCAATTTTAAGTAAATTAGCAGGCGAGGGGCGATCAATCGATGGATGCATCTCCAAGAAGGCAATGCGATAATCGTGGCTATGCCGACTACGAGCGAAGTCTCTCTTCCCCAGATTGCCCAGGAGCGTTTTGAGCGCCTGAAGGCACGCACAGCCAGGATTGGAGTTATCGGATTGGGATACGTGGGATTGCCACTGTCTCTGTTGCTCTCCGATGCAGGGTTCAAGGTTACGGGCTTCGATATTGATGAGAGGAAGGTGACGGACCTGGAGGCAGGCCGCTCGTACATCTTCCGCATTCCAGCCGAGGAGATTCAGACGGCGCGGACGCAGGGCCTGACGGCTACGACGGACTTCTCGAAGCTGACGGAGATGGACGCAATTATTCTGTGCGTGCCGACTCCGCTGACGGAGCATCGGGAGCCGGACCTGAGCTTTGTGGAGAATACGACGAAGGCGGTGACTCCGTGGCTGCGCGAAGGTCAACTGGTGGTACTGGAGAGCACGACGTATCCGGGGACGACGGAAGACCTGATGATTCCGATCATCGAGGCGGAGAACAAGCTGGGGCTGAAGGTGCAGGGCAAGGGCTCGGCGGCGGAGAGCGGCGTGGTGTATGTCGCGTTCTCGCCGGAGAGGGAAGACCCGGGCAATACGACGGTGGCGCGGCATAATATCCCGAAGGTTGTGGGTGGCAATGAAGTGATTGCTACGGAGCTGGCGGCTACGTTGTATGAAGGAATCTTTACGCGGGCGGTGCGAGTGTCTTCGACGCGCGTGGCGGAGATGACGAAGCTGCTGGAGAACATTTACCGCTGCGTGAATATTGCGCTGGTGAATGAACTGAAGGTGCTGTCTCTGCGGATGGGCGTTGACATCTGGGAGGTGATCGACGCGGCTTCGACGAAGCCGTTCGGATTTCATCCGTTCTATCCGGGGCCGGGGCTGGGCGGACACTGCATTCCGATCGATCCTTTTTACCTGAGCTGGAAGGCGAAGGAGTACGACTTCAATACGCGGTTCATCGAGCTGGCCGGTGAGGTGAACGAGGCTATGCCCGCGCACGTGGTGCAGTATGTTTCGAAGGGACTGAACCAGCATAAGAAGGCCATGAACGGATCGAAGATCCTGATGCTGGGGATGGCTTACAAGAAAGACATCGATGACCTGCGCGAGTCGCCTTCGCTGACGGTGATCGAGCTGCTGAGGGCCGAGGGCGCCGAGGTGGTGTACAACGATCCTTACTTCCCGACAGTGGGTCGTGGACGCCACTACAACCTGAATATGACGTCCACGCCGCTGGAGAACCTGGGCCAGTATGACTGCGTGCTGATTATGACGGACCACTCGGACTATGACTACCAGGCGATTGTGAATGAGTCGAAGCTGGTGGTGGATTCGCGCAATGCGACGAAGGGGATCGTCTCGGAGAAGATTGTTCGCTGCTAGGGGCTATGCTCGCAGAGTAGGAGAAGAAGTAGAGTGCAAAAAAATATACTCTGCTTCTTCATCTATTCTGCGGGCATTTTCTATTGTGGAATAGTTTCTGTAAGTTGATTTATAAGAGCAGCCGTATCTATTCGGTGATTTATAGATGAAAATCCTGCGTAGTGGAAGGTTCATGTTATAAGTGGGATGGAGCTTCTGTGCTCCTGTTTGCAGGCTTCCTCCAGCGCAACACGAAGCCTTTCGGCCTAAACGATATTCTGTCTTACCTCCTCTGCCTGAAAATGAATATTTTCTGAAGATGGCTTCGCGGCCTGGCTGTATTGCCTGCGATGGTGAGCTGTTGTTTGAGCTTTGCGAGTTCCGGGCCTGCCTGTTGCGCGATGAGAAGGCAAGTAATTCCTTCTTCTAATTTGTAAGTAGTGTGATTCTCCGATGGCTTGGATGAGTTAGAGAGATTCGTTGCGAGTTATTGGATTGGGCCAGGTAGAAATGACGGAGCTTTGATGCGGCGAGGCTCTCTTCTTGCAATGTTTATAGAGCGTTGCCAGTTCTTTGCGAGAATCTGAGAGGCTTCTGGAGGGCTTATTGGAAATAAATACGTATGCACCACGAATTGGTTAGAAAATGCTAACCCGAAAGTGGAATGTTCGAATCCTGTACTGATACGGCAGACTGTAAAAGTGAACTGGGTTCGCCTGATCCCGCAGAGGTCAGATACTTCTAATTCCTGTTGAATTTGCTTCTCTTTCAGGAAACTTCTGCGCTCAAGTTGAGCGGTTCTTTGCCGATATCACCAGAAGTAGCGACGCACACTCTCTTTATAACTGCGGAGACTACTTCTTGACCGTAATGTTCAGTCCGAGAGTGATAGCTGGGGCCTGGTTCTTATGCAGGTTCTGCGTTGTTTCGGTGTTGACCAGCCATACGTTATGAATGGGGTGTGCTTTGAGTAAGATATTCAAGACAGGCGTATCGAGCGTAGTCTTCATGCTCCTTCTCTTCTGCTTTGGCTGCGGGACTGGAATAGTCTCGATGGGAATCCCCAGCATCAGCCAGATTCTTCCGGGAGCAATTACGGCGGGTTCGCAGAATGTAACGATGGCGATCCATGGCGCAAACTTCACGGAGAAGTCGGTGATTCTGTGGAACGGCAAGGCGCTGACGACAGCGCTGGTCGATGCGGAGACGCTGTTGAGCCCGGTTGCAAGCGAGAGCATTGCTGCACCGGCGACGGTGCAGTTGCAGGTGCAGAATCCAGAGACGAAGGCTTCGTCGCAGATGGTGCAGCTACAGGTTCGTGCGGCACAGGAGTCGGCTGTGGCTCCTCTGACGGTCTCGGAGGCATCGCTTCCGCAGGCGACCAGGGGGAAGGCGTATTCGGCTACGCTGACGGCGAATGGCGGCACGCCGGTCTATAGCTGGAGGCTTGTGTCGGGACAGCTTCCGGCTGGACTTTCCCTGGCTGCATCGACGGGAGTGATCTCGGGTATGCCAACGGCGAGCGGCAACTTTTCGATTGATGTGGCGGTGAGCGATTCGGGTTCTCCAGCCGAGACGGCGACAGCGACGCTGGTGCTGACGGTGATTGTTCCTTCGCCGCTGGTGGCTCCTCCGCAGTCCTCAGCCAGCACGACTTTGACTGCTGCGACGAACCTGCCTGCAGGTAGTGCCGGTTCTGCCTATTCCGGGGTATTGCAGGCAAACGGAGGAACGAAGCCCTATACCTGGGCGAAGGCAAGCGGATCGCTGCCGGCCGGTTTGAGCATTTCGTCGACGGGGGCGATCACGGGGACGCCGACGACGAGCGGCACATCGAGCTTTACGGTTGCGGTGAAGGACTCGGGAAGCCCGATGCAGACGGCTATGGTAACCGGATCGATTATGATCTCTCCCGCGGCTTTGACGATTGGAGCTTCGAGCATTCCTGCGGGCCCGATTGGGAGTGCGTACTCAGGGTCGCTGACTGCGACGGGCGGTGTGGCTCCTTATACGTGGAGTGCGACTGGCCTACCCAATGGTATAAAGCTGAGCACGAGCGGTGTGCTCTCAGGGATACCAACGACGAGCGGTGATTTCTCGGTGGTGGTGACGGTAAAGGACTCTGAGGCTTCTGCACAGACGGCGACGGCGGCGCTGAAATTTAGCATTACCCCGCCGCTACTTCAGATCAGAACCGCGACTTTGAGCGGTGGCACGCAGGGCCAGAAGTATGCGGCTCTGGTGGTTGGGACGGGGGGGGTGGCTCCTTATACGTGGAGTGCGACTGGTCTGCCCAGCGGGATGACGCTGAGCACGAGCGGTGTGCTCTCAGGGACACCGACGACGAGCGGTAATTTTTCGGTGGTGGTCTCGTTGAAGGACTCTACGGCTCCGGTGCAGACGGCGACGGTGACGTTGAAACTTAGCATTGCCGCTCCTCCGCTCTCGATTATGACCTCGGCTTTGAATGGAGGCACGCAGAGCCAGAAGTATTCGGCTCTGGTGGCTGCGACGGGTGGCGTGGCTCCTTATACGTGGAGTGCGACTGGTTTGCCCAGCGGAGTGACGCTGAGTACGAGCGGTATGATTTCGGGGACGCCGACGGTGAGCGGAAGCTTCCCGTTGACGGTCTCGGTGAAGGACTCCGGGGTGACGGTACAGACGGCGAAGGTGGCGCTGACGTTGAATGTAGCCGCTGCGGTGTCGCCGCTTGCGATTACGTCTTCGACGCTGGCCAGGGCGACGCAGAGCCAGAGTTATTCGGCTGCGTTGGCTGCGACGGGCGGCGTTACTCCGTACACGTGGTCGCTGAACAGCGGGAGCACTCTGCCGGCCGGGTTGAGCCTGACTGCAGGAGGGACGATCTCGGGAACGCCTACGTCGGTGGGATCGTCCAGCTTCAACGTGACGGTGACGGATGCTAAGTCTTCGACGCAGACGGCGCAGATTGTGGTGCCGGTAGGGGCCCAGTCGCTGGCTATTACGAACTCGACGCTGGTGTCTGGAAACGTGGGGACATTGTACTCGAGCTCGATGTCGGTGAGTGGGGGGACGCCGTCGTATACGTGGGGGGTGAGCAGCGGCTCGCTGCCTACGGGACTTACGCTGGCGGCGACGACGGGCGTGATCTCGGGTACACCGACGACGACGGGGACCTTCAACTTTACGCTGGTGGTAAAAGACAACAGCAGCCCGGTGCAGACAGGGATGGCGAGTGGCTCTATTACGATTGCGACCGCGACGGCGAGCACGGGAACGACGTGGTATGTGCGTCAGGATGGCGGCACTCGCTACTCGTCGAATGTGACGATCGGACAGTGTGACGGATTGGCGGACGCCTCGTATGCGAGCACGGGCGGGACGGGCGTGAACCAGCACTGCGCGTTCAACGACATCCGCTACCTGTGGCAGGATACGTCGTACAGCACGGGCACGACCTTCCCTGGATGGGGATGGATCGGTTCGGGCGGCGATACCTACATCATCCGCGGCTCTATTGCGGATGGCGTCACGTGGCGCGTGGGAGCGAACAACGCCGGTGCGACGTGCGATACGAACGGATGCTGGGGCATAGAAGGGAATGCGGCGGCTTCGGGTGCTCCGCCACCGCTCTCGGGGACGGCTTCACAGCATACGCGGATTCTGGGCGAGAACTTTGCCTCGTGCAGATCGGCCAATGCCAAGACGCAGCTTCGCGGCGGATGGGGCGTGGGTAATGTGCTGAACCTCTCGGGCTCGTCGTATGTGGACGTGGCTTGCTTCGATATCAGCGACTACTCGGACTGCGGCAGGGCTTCGCAGACGGTGTTGTGCGAGACGTCGAAGGACTATGGACATGTGGGAGTCGCGTTCACGAATACCTCGACGCATGACACTGTGACGGACGTTCATATCCATGGCATGGGCGAGAGCGGTCTTGCCGGCCCGACGGGAGATGGCGTGGTGCTGGATTACATCGACGTCTTAGGCAACGCCGGGGCCGGGTGGAATGCCGATCCCGGAGACGGTACGACCGGCGTGGGTTCGCTGAAGATGACGCACTTCAACATTATCGGAAACGGCTGCGCGGAGGAGTATCCGGTGGTCGATCCGATGCCGTATGGAGATTGCACGGACCAGTCGAGCGGCGGTTATGGCGATGGGTTCGGCACGGCGTCGATCAACAGCCAGGCTCCGGGATGGCAGGTCCACTTCGACCAGGGCATTGTGGCTTACAACACGCAGGATGGTCTGGATGCGCTGCACATCGCCGGGCCGGGTTCGACGATGACGGTGACGCGAGTGCTGGCCTATGGCAACGAGGGTCAGCAGATCAAGGTCGGCGGTGCGACGGCCACGGTGCAGAACAGCGTGATCGTGGGCAACTGCGAGGCGATGCAGAGCCAGCAGATTCCGGGGTTCCCGACGGGCTTCGGATCGCGGCTGGCGGCTCCCTGCCGGGCGGGCAATACGGCGGTGCTCATCAACGTGACTCCGGGAGATCCGGCGATCTTCCAGAACAACACGATCTATGAGGCTGGAGCGATTGGCCTAGAGGTAGAGTATGCGACCGACGATACCGGGCCAACCAATACACTTCAATACAACAACAATGTCTTCGTTGGCTTCTACAACGCGGGCGCTTCGGCCAACTCGACGCCGATCTACGGCAACTCCGGCCTGAGTATGCTGACGAATCCGGGAGCGAGCTGGACGAACAACGCAACCTTCGGAGGACGTCAGAACTGGCAGTGCCCGGCAGAAGGTGAGAGCAGGGCGATCTGTTCTGATCCGGGGCTGGTGGATGAGACGTACCACCCGTATGGATATGGGAATATGGCTCCGGCGGCCGGAAGTATTCTTAAAGGCTCCGGCGTTGCAATTCCAAGCGTTACAACGGACTATACTGGTGCCACCAGAAGTAATCCTCCAACTATTGGGGCTTATGAATAGCCGTGTTGTGCTAAAAGCGTTAGTCCTATTCATTCTTAGTGGTATTTGTGCGCCCCTGTTCGGAACGACGTGGTACGTTCGTCCGGACGGGGGCACTCGTTATTCGACGAATACCACGGGCGGTCAATGCGATGGCATGGCCGACGTTTCGTACCCCGGCCATGGCAAGAACAGGCACTGCGCGTTCAAGGATGTGCGGTACCTGTGGCAGGATACGTCGTACTCCGACGGCCGGAAGTTTCCGGCCTGGGGTTGGGTTGGGGCAGGCGGCGATACCTATATTATTCGTGGCTCGGTGGGGGCGAAGGTCTCGTACCGGGTGGGTTGGAGCTCGGCTTCGACGTACTGTATGCCGGATGGGTGCTGGGGCATTGCAGGATTTTCCGCTGGTTCGGGCGCTCCGCCACCGCCTTCGGGAACGGCGGCGCAGCATACGCGGATTCTGGGGGAGAACTATGCTTCGTGCAGATCCCCTGAGGCGAAGACGCAACTTCATGGCGGCTGGGGCGTGGGGAACGTCCTGAATCTTTCGGGGGCGTCCTATGTGGATGTGGCGTGCTTCGATATCACCGACTTCTCCGCGTGCGGACGTGCGACGCAGAGGGTGGGGTGCGATCCGTCGCAGGATTTTGCTCATGTGGGAGTTGCCTTCACGAATACATCGACGCACGATACATTGACCGATGTGCGTATCCACGGACTGGGGGACAGCGGCATTGTGGGGCCTACGGGCGATGGCGTGGTGATGGACTATGTGGAGGTTCTAGGCAACGCGGGCGCGGGGTGGAATGCGGACGGGGGCGGAGGGACGGGCAAGGGAAGCCTGCTGGTAAAGCACTACGACATCAGTTGGAATGGCTGCGCGGAGGAGTATCCGATTGTGCATCCGCTGCCGTATGGCGACTGCACGGACCAGGACCATGGAGGTTACGGCGACGGCTTCGGCACGGCGACGAAGGACAGCGATCCGCCGGGATGGCAGGTGCATTTCGACCAAGGGACAGTAAGCTATAACACGCAGGATGGTCTGGATGCGTTGCACGTCAGCGGGCCGGGGTCGAGTATGAAGGTGACGAACAGCCTTGCGTTCGCCAATATGGGGCAGCAGATCAAGGTGGGCGGCGCTATGGCGACGATGATCGGAAATACGATCGTAGGGAACTGCAGGGCGATGTCCCATGCGATTCCGGGGACTCCTCCGAGATTTAATGCGAACCTGGGGCTCTTCTGCCGGGCGGGAGATACGGCGGTGCTGATGAATGTCTCCGATAAGCAGCCTGCGGTGTTTCAGAACAATGTGATTTATTCGAATAACCAGGTGGCGCTGGAGGTCGAGTATCCGGGTGATCCGTCAAACGCCGCCGCGATCAAGTACGACAACAATATTTTTATCGGATTTCCCGGATATCAGGGGCAGTATCCGTCGCCGATCTATAGCAACAGCGACCTGAAGATGTTTACTCATGCGGGATCGAGCTTCAATAAAAATGTTACTTATCATGCGAGAAGCAACTGGAGGTGTCCGGCCAGCGCTCTGCATGAGACGAATGGCTCGTGCGGCGATCCGCACCTGAAGGATGAGAGCTGGCATGAGTATGGCCACGGCGATATGAGGCCAGCCAAGGCGGAGTAGTTCAGAACCGTCTCCGGGGATTCCCTCTGCGACTCAACGGCTGGGGGTTAGGGCGTTCAGTAGAAGCGATGCCGTGGTGCGGACGTTGCCGGGATCGAGAGGGTAGAGTCCCAGGGCATGGATGGAGCTCATGAGGGCGGCTGTCTTCTCTCCGCGATTTCTGAGGGCCATAGCGCGCTGGTTGTAGCTGCGGCTCATGGCGACCTGGCGCTGGAGCCATCCGCAGCCAGACTCGCCGTAGTGCTTGTTGATGAATTGAAGCTGCGCCTTGAGCATTCGCTCGGGGTCGGCGGACATGGAACCGGGAGCCATTCTGTACTGCGCGAGCACGTGGGGCACGAGCGTGACCTGGTATTGCTGGGCGATGCGGAGCCACATGTCGCGGTCTTCGGTGGCGCGGAGGGTCTCGTCGAAGAGGCCGACCTTATCGACGCACTCTCTGCGAAAGGTGATGGTGGGGCAGGGCAGGTCGACGGAGCGCATGTAGAGGTAGGGCGCGAGGTGGCCTTCGGCGTGCTTGTTGGCGATGTTGCAGACCTGGATGGTCTCGCCGGCCTGGTTGATGAGCTCGACGAAGCTGTAGCTTAGACCGGCCTCGGGATGTTTCTCAAGATGGCGCAGAGTTTCAAGCAGGCGGTTGGGGAGCCAGATGTCATCGGCATCGAGGATGGCGAGGTATTCGGCGGAGGAGTTGCGGATGGCGGTGTTGCGCGCGGCGGGGAGGCCCTTGTTGGGCTGATAGATGTATTTGATCCGGGGGCCGAGTTGGTCGATGTAGGGGGCGACGATCTCGGCGGTGTTGTCGGTGCTGCCGTCGTCGATGAGGAGGATACGCCAGTCGTCGTATGTCTGGGCGATGACGCTGGGGATGGAGATGGGCAGGTAGCGGGCCGCGTTGTAGGCAGGGATGATGATGTCGAACTTCGGCATTCCTGCGATCTCTCCATGAGCGGCCGATGGGCCACAGATTCATGATAGCTGCGATTTGGCGTGTTCAGGGTATTCCTATTGGGCACCAGAAGTATTCTTGTGGGGTTGCAGTTCGCTCTCTTTTCACGTGCTATTCTGCTGCTCGACAGGTACAACAATAGGCTGAACTTATTCGAGGAGATGGTGGGAGTTCCATGCGCGACGGCGAGAGGCTAGATCGGGTTCGGATTGCGGTCCTCGCGGTGCTGGGAGTTGCGGGCGTGGTCTCGCTGGCGACGGGGGTTCGCCATGGTCTGCTCTATGGGTGCCACGATCTCCAGTGGATTGGGGCGTGGATGGTCCGGCAGCGGATGGACCCGTGGCAGGAGGAGCTGTTGCGGTTTCCGCATCACTTCGCTCACTTCAGCCCGCCAAATTATCTGCATCTGCTTTATATGGTGCTGCTGCCGCTGGGATTTTTAAATTTTGAGACGGCGGAGATTCTCTGGACGGCGGGGTCGGTGGGGCTGTCGATTGCCTGCGTTTTGCTGCTGCGGCGGTTGTTCGACCTGACGGGCTTTCAGACGGCGCTGGCGCTGTTTCTGCTGTGGATGAGCTCGCCGTTTCGCGTGGTGCTGGAGGTGGGGCAGATGTCGTTCTTCGAGCTCTTCTTCCTGACGGGCGCGTATGTGGCGGTTTCGACGGCGTTGGGTGGAGTTTCGCTGGGTATGAGCCTGGCGAAGTACAGCTTTTCACCGGCAGCGGTGCTGCTGTTTCTGTTTCGCGGACGGGTCAAGTTGCTGGCTTATGCGTTTCTGGTGGCGGTGATTGGGCTGGTGGGCGTGTGGTTGATGGTTGGCACGCCACTGGTGAAGCTGGCGATGGAGCCGCTGGCGGTTTCGGCTTTGCCTACCGCGGTGAGTCCGGGATTTGCGGATTTGATGACTCTGGCGGAGCATACGCTGAAGCTGGTGGTGGCGGACGCTCGTGCGCGGCAGCTCTCGTATGCTCTGGGGCTGCTGGGGAGCGCGGCGTATGCGTTTCTGTTGAGCAGGTTCCGGCTTTCGCGGGCGGCGGAGTTTACGCTGATCTCGCTGGCCAGCCTCTTCTTTGTGAAGCATCTGGTGTATGACTATGTGTTCCTGGTGGTGCTGCTGTGCTTCGCGTTGAAGCAGGAGAGCGTGAAGGTGAAGGCTGCGCTGATCGCGGGAGTGTTGGCGTTCTGGTTTGTTCTCCCGGTGTTTGCACGAGAGACGCAGTTGAATCCGGATGCGCAGTTGGGACGGCTTGGGGTGACTTGTGGCGTTCTGGCTGCGCTGCTGATCTATACGACGCGGCTGGTGCTGGCGGATGCGGGGCGGCAGGTCGGGGTTGATTCGTAGTTGAAACCGCTGGTTGGATGGCGGTAGAGATATTTGAAACCGTTGAGGTTACTTTTTATGGCTCAGATGAAGAGCATTTCTGTTGCGATGTGTACTTACAACGGGGAGAAGTATCTGAAGGAGCAGTTGGACAGCATTGCGGCCCAGACCCGGCTGCCGATGGAACTGATTATCTGCGACGACCGCTCTAAGGACTCCTCGGCGGAGATTATTGAGAACTTTGCGAAGACTGCGCCGTTCCCGGTGAAGTTCCAGGTGAATGAGGTGAATCTTGGGGGCTCGGCCAAGGGTATTACGAAAAACTTTGAGCAGGCGGTGGCGATGTGCTCGGGTGAGCTGATCGTTCCGTGCGATCAGGACGATATCTGGGTACCGGAGAAGCTTGCGCGGATGGCCGGGATGATGGAAGACGATCCTGCATTGCGGGGCTTGTTCTCCGATGGGCAGTTGGTGACGGACAAGGGAGTTCCGAAGGGGGTTCTGCTGTCGCAGACGACGGGGCTGACGGCGAGCGAGCAGGAGAGGCTGGCGCGGGGGGATGCGCTGCCGCTGCTGATGTCGATGACGAAGGTCTATGGCTCGTCGATGATGTTCGATGCGCGGCTGATGGAGAAGATACTGCCGGTTCCGCCGCACTGGTGGTTCGATGCGTGGGTGGCCTGTATGGCCGCGGTGCATGGCGGGTTGGCGTTTACCCCGGAGTGCCTCTATCTGTACAGAATTCATGCTACGCAGAGCGTGAGTGCATCTTTGCCTACGTTTTCGGAGAGGATTCAGCGCTGGAGGAGTTCGGCGAAGGACTACTGGAAGATCTCGGAGGGGCCGTTGAAGGACCTTTATGAGAGGCTGGAAGCGGAGAAGAACCCGAAGATGGAGCCGTATATGCAGTATGTGGCGGGGAGGATGGAGCTGCTTCGTTTTCGCGCGGAGCTGCAGGGGAATCCTGTGGTGCGGGTGGTGAAGGTGCTGGGGCAGACGAAGAACTACCAGCGTTTCTTTAATGGGTGGAAGAGCATGATTAAGGACATGAGCGCTTAACGGCGGCTTTTCTGAAGATGTTGTGGCGATTGAGAAGCAGATTCTTGCAATGACAAGACAAAAGATGCTCTGGCTTAGGTTGAGCTTTGCTGGCTGAGGACCGTGGCGTAGACCTGGGCGGTCTTTTGCGCGATGGAGATCCAGGATTGTGCGCCGAAGTTTTTTGTTTGCAGGGCGGTGATGTATTTCTGTCTTTCGCCTGGGTTTTGCAGCAGGTGGAGGATGGCCTGGGCTAGCTGATCTACGTCAGTGGGTGGGACTAGAGATGCGTTTTCGTTGTTGGTGAGGAGCTCGCGGAAGACGGGGAGATCGCTGGCCACGATGGGTTTGCTGAAGGCGAGGCCGGTGGCGAGGGCTCCGCTGGTGGTGATGGCGCGGTAGGGGTAGACGACGATTTCGGCGGTGCGGTAGGTGGCGACGAGCTCCTCGGTGGAGGCGAAGCGGAAATCGAGTTTGACGCGCTGGAGATGGAGCCGTGCGGCCTGGTCGCGGAGCTGCTGGAGGAGGTCGGGTGAGCCGGTGCCTAATACTACGAGGCGGGCGTTTTCGATTTGGGATTCGATCTTCTGCCAGGCGTTGAGGAGGAGGTCGACGCCTTTGTAGGGAAAGATGATGCCTTGCCAGAGGACGATCTGTTCGGTGGGAGTTGCTTTCAGGTGGAGCTGGGGGGCGTTGTCGGCGGGGAGGTCGTAGAAGAAGGGGCCGTGGGGGATGACGGAGATTCTGCCGGGCTGGATGTCGAACTCGGAGATGAGCCGGGTTTTGATGGATTCGGAGTGGCAGATGAGGGCGTCGGCCCGGTGGTAGAGGTTGTGGAAGAGGTCTTTGTAGGTGTCGGCGGTGTCGTGCGGCATGATGTCGTGCACGGTGAGGACGATCTTTGCGCCGCGCGCTTGGCAGAAGGAGACGAACCAGAGGTCGAAGGGCGTCTTCCAGCGGAGCATGGGGAGGTATTGGACGTGGACGATGTCGGGCGGTGAGAAGAGGAAACGGACGCTGAGGGCGGCCATATTCAGCAGGTTTTCGGCAAGTTTGAGGATGCGGCGGGCGGTCTTGGGGAGGCTGTAGCGGCCTACGATATCGAGCAGGCCGGGATCGAGCTGGAGGCCGCGCGCACGGAAGCAGTTGGGGTCGAGGTAGTAGGAGATGGAGCCTACCTGGAGGGATATATTTTCGGAGAGCAGGGCCCGGGAGAGGTAGGCCGTGTAGTAGGGCACGATGGCGAGGAGGTCCATCATGAAGACCTTCGGTTTTCGTCCTGCCTTCGTTGATGGGGTGCGGTCCACGAGGTCTCTTCTCTTTCTTTGCGGGTAAGTCAGGCTTGCGCTTGCTTCAGAGCTTCTTCGTAGAAGTGAAGGTAGTCCTGGGCCATGCGCTCGGCGGAGAACTCTTTCTCGATTCTCTCGCGGGCGGCGGCTCCGTAGGAGTTTCTGGTTGCGGGCTCGCGGAGTAGCTTTGCGATGGCCTCTGAAAGTGTGGGAACGTCGTTGGGAGGGACGAGGATGCCGGTTCTGCCGTTCTCGACGAGGCTGGAGACGGCTCCTACGTTGGTGGCGATGAGGGGCAGGCCGCTGGCCATGCCTTCGAGGAGGGCCATGGGGAGGCCCTCCTGACGCGAGGAGGAGACCATGAGGTCGAGCGAGGCGTAGAAGGCGGGCATGTTGTCGCGGCGACCGAGAAGGGAGGCGTTGTTCTTGATGCGGAGCTCGTCGATGAGGGACTGGAGTTTCTGGCGGTCGGGGCCGTCGCCGACGACGAGGAACTGGGTGAGCGGGGCCTGGGAGAGGATCATGGCGGCGGCTCGGAGGAAGAGATCGACTCCTTTTTCGGGGGCGAGTCGGCCTACCAGGCCTACTTTGAGAGCGGGGCTGGGGAGCGAGGGGCCGGATTGCGGAGCGGTGTGGGCGGCAGCGAAGGGGCGCAGGTCGATTCCGTTGCGGATGATGAGGACCTGATCGCGGCGCAGGTGTGCGTCGAGGAGGCGCTGTTCGACCTCCGGGGAGACGGCGGCGACGCGGGTGTAGCTGCGGAGGACGAAGCGGTCGAGCGCGCCGTAGAGGCGGACTGCGAGGTCGTTATCGTACCAGGTGTGGCAGGTGGAGACGATGGGGGTGCGGGTGTCGCGCATGGCGAGGTAGACGTAGATATCGGCCTTGTATCCGTGGGCGTGGATGATGTCGGCGTTGGTCTGGAGGGCCAGCTCGCGGATGGCCTGGGGGACGGAGCGGTCGATCTGGCCGCGGCAGGGGATGGTGTGGGCCTCGATGCCTTCCTGTGTGGCTCGCTCGTAGAGCTGCGTGTTGGGATGGGGCTGATTGGCGAAGGGGGCGATGATGCTGCGATGAGGGCCTTGATTCATCGCGTTGGACAGGGAGAGGATGACGGCTTCGGCTCCGTACATGCCTCCGCTGCTGATGATGTGCAGAACTTTCATGAGGGGAGGGTCTTTCCGGCGGAGGATGTGGTGGGGCGCTCGGCTTGGGGATCGATTTCGGGCTCCTGACGATTAACGAGGCCCCAGAGGGAGGTGTAGAGGCGGTCGCCGAGGAGGGATTTGGCTGCGGACTTGATGCGGTCGCGCTGCTCCAGCTTTGCGAGGGTAGGGCTCTGGGGCTGGAGGAGGCTGGTGAGCCAGGGGAGGGTCATGGTGGCGAGGATATTGATGCGGCCGATCTCCGAGCCGGGGGGGACGGGCTCTTTGCGCGGGATAGAGGTGAAGACCTGGGTGTAACCGGCCTCGTGGCAGGCTTCGAGGACTTGGCGGTTGAAGCGGCCGCCGGGCAGGGACATGGTGGTGACGTCCGCGCTCAGATGATCTTGCAGGGCTTTGCGGGCGTCCACTAATTCTTTTTGTAGCTGCTCTTTGGAGCAGTGGGTGAGGAGGGTGTGGGACCAGCCGTGTGCGCCGATGATCTGGCCAGCCTGATGCAGGGCGCGGAGGTGGTTCCAGTCCATGTAGCCGGGGCGCTGGGCGGTCCAGCCGACGGTGATGAAGAAGTGCGCCTGGACGTTGTGGCGCTGGAGGATGGGCAGGGCGTACTCGTAGTTCGAGATGTGTCCGTCGTCGAAGGTGACTTCGGGACGGACGGACGGGCTCTTTGCCTGCTGCATCTGGGCGAAGAGCTCGACCTGTTTCTCGAAGTCTTCGCAGGGGAGCACGTAGGTATAGCTGCTCGGGGTGGGGCGAAGCTCGTGGTAGAGAAGGTAAAGGCTGTGCAAAGCGATCTCGATTCGATCGAAAAAAGAATTAAATTCCCTGGGCCCCTTTTGCTTCTTCGGACTCTACCAGCTCGAAGAGCTGGCGGTTTTTGGTGTAGAACCAAGCGATGCGGCGTCCTCCGAAGGCTACGGCGGGATTCGGAGGGCTTACGATGATGCAGCCGTTGTCTTTGGCGTGGGCTAACGCTTTCTCTAAATCGTTGGTTTCAAAGCACAAATGGTAGGCCCCGCCGGTGCCTTTGTTGAGCATGGCGCGGATGGGGGAGTCTTCGGTGAGGGGAGCGATAAGCTCGATTTCTACGTTGTCGTCCGGCGATTGGGTGAGGAAATTGACGGTCACTTTCTGGATGGGATCGTCGAATGGGCCGGAGGTGATGCGGTAGCCGAAGATGGACTGGAGGGTGTCGGCTGCGGGGTCGAGCGCGGGCACGGCTACGCCGACGTGGAGGAGTTTGAAGTGGAGGCCTTGGGGGAGGTTGGAGGTCATTTTGCTTCTTTCCGGTCAGGTCCCTGCTGGGTGGGCGCTGGACTGGTGGTGGGTGGCGGGGTGGGAGGGAGCATGATGATGCTGCCGGGAACGCCCATCACGGTTGCTCCGGAGGGGACGTTGGAGATGACGAGGGTGTTCGCGGCGATTTTGGCTCCGCTGCCTACTTTGATTCTGCCGATGAGGGTGGCTCCGGTGCCGATGTAGACGTTGTCTCCGATGACGGGGATTCCCTTGCGGCCCATGCCGGAGGCTCCGATGGTGACGCGGTGGGCGACGTCGCAGTTGCTGCCGAGGACTGCGCCGGGGTTGATGTGGACGCCGCCGATGTGGCCGATGTAGAGGCCGCCGCCGATGGTGGCTTGCGGGTCGATGTCCATCTCCATGAAGACTACGCAGAATTTGGTGAGGACGAAGGAGAGGATCTTGAGAGGAATGCGGACGAGGACGGAGGGCTTCTCGACGTTGACCCAGTGGCCGAGCCGGTAGCAGGCGATGGACCAGACGGCGGGGTGCAGCCACAGGTCCTTTCCATGGAGGCCATGGGCGCGGTATCTTGCCAGATCTTCGGAGAACTTACCCATGATGGACGGCCTTTACCTTAAGAAAAGCTGGGACGGATGCACGTAGATTTTATCAATATTCGCCGGGAGGAAGAGCGGGGGAAAGTGTTGTTTTTTACTGCTTTAGGAGGGTTTCGAGTGAAGGAGGCTACAGAGGACAGTGACGCTGCCGGGAGAGTTCCTTCAGATTGCCGGTTTGCCTTTCAGCTTCCACTCCAACTCGCGGAGGGTGGCGGCGAGGAGGGACTTGGTTTTGCTGCCGCCGTTGTCGAGCAGAGAGGGGGCACGAAATGCCTTGATGGCTGCCTGACGCGAGCCGGAGAAGTCGCCTTTTTTTCTCAGCGCGTAGGCGATGGCTTCGTAACGCTTGCCGGCTTCGGAGCGGGCGAGGCGATGGTATTTGGGGGGGAGAATGGATTCGACTCGCTCGTAGAACTTTGCATCGGAGTTGTACCAGAATAAGTCGCCCTTGCTCATGAAGGCGCTTCCGGGCGCGAGCGTGTAGTCGGACATGATGCGATCGAGAAGGAGGATATCGCCTGTCTGTGCGGCCAGTATCCAGATAGGCCAATCCGACAGGGCTTCGATTTCGAAGTACCAGGAGGGAAGCTTGCGATGGATTCCGTTGCGAAAGATCGTGGAGGTGGTTGGTAAAAAATTATGGAGGATAATCTCTTCGATGCCGTATCGGCCTGCGGGGATGAGGGGATATCGTTCGCGGACTACTTCGCCTGTGGGAGTGACCCATCGCGCGAAGTGACCGCAGACACTGAGAGTTGGGTCCGCCTCAAGCAGGGGAACCTGAAGAGATAGCTTCAGCGGATCGGTCCAGCAGTCATCTCCGTCCAGAAATGCGACATACTTGCCGCGGCACGCCTCCAGGGTCTCGTATGTATTCCGCAGGACGCCGACGTTTTTACTGCGCTCCAGAATGCGAATCATGTCCGGGTGCCGTTCTCGATAGGAGTGGGCTATTTGCAGTGTCGCGTCCCGGGATGCGTCATCGCTGATGACGATCTCGATAGGGAAATCGATCTGTTGCATCAGGACGCTATCGAGAGTTCGGGGCAGCCATTTTTCCAGGTTGTATGTCGTAATCGATACGCTGACGAGCGGAGCAGGTGAAGATGTTTTCTGATCGGAGGAGGATGTCATCTGGTTAGCTCTCATCTATCTTGTTGCGCTTCTTCCACGATTTATTTACGCATAAGACCGAGATATATCTCGGTTATTTCCCGTGCAAATTTCTCTCGCGAGTAGTTTTGTCGCACATTCTCACAGGCTGACGAGGCGAGATGCAGGGCGAGTTGAGGGTCTTCGATCAGCTTTGTAATCGCGGAGGCGAGTTCTTGGCTGTCTTCGTGCTGGTGCAGGAAGCCGGTGACGCCGGGGATGACGATCTCGGGGATGCCGCCGACCGCAGTGGCGATGACGGGTTTCTGCATGGCCATGACTTCAAGGATGGAGAGAGGGAGACCTTCGCGATGGGTGCAGAGGACGCAGATATCCATGGCGGCGATGAAGCGGGGGACGTCGGTACGGTGGCCGGTGAAGATGAATTTGTCGGTGATCCCGCGGCGGTCTAGCTCCTGCTTTACTTCCTGATAGTGCTGCTTGTTGAGGGGGACGTTGGAGTTGTCGCCTACGATGAGGAAGCGGGTGTTGGGGTGTTTGGCAAGGACTTCGGTGGCGGCTGCGGCTAGCGTGAAATAGTCCTTCTGCGGAGAGACGCGAGCGAGCGTTCCGATGATGGTACAGTCCGGCGGGATGTTGAATTCCTTGCGGACGGAGGCGGCGCTTTCGGCCACGTCGATGTCGGGAATTTCGATGGCGTCGTAGACGACTTTGGCTTTGCCTTCGGGGAGCGGCATGGCGAAGGTGTCCATTGCTTCTTTCGAGACGAAGATGAAGCTTTGGATGGGGCGAAGGCAGAGCCGGTTGCGGAGATCGAGATGCGGATAGCTGACGCGAAGATGGCAGACGGTGTGGGTGTGGACGAGCAGGGCGGCGAAGCTGTTGTGATACGCGGCTTTTTCGTCGGAGAAGTGAACTATGTCTACGCGCGCGTCTTTGAGTTGACGAGCTACGCGGGAGGACTCTTTGTAGAAGCGGCCGAAGTGGCGGAGGCTGGGTTCGGGGGGTGTGTAGACGACGGTCTCGATGCCTAACTGCTCGAAGGAGGATTTGAGGTCGAGGGCGTCGGGGAGGCAGAAGGCTACGTGGCGGAACTGGTCGCGTGTGGCGTCGGCGAGGCGGAGGGTCGCGATCTCGACTCCTCCTATGCCACTCCAGGGCATGACATGAGCTACGGTTGGTTTTCGGCTATTTGGATTACTGCTGCTCATGCCTTTCCTTTCCGTGGATTCTCATAGGTATTCTCTGGCATAAAAACTCTATTTCACTTCTGCAAAAAAGAGCGATCTTACTCTTGGGAAAATCTGGTTGCGAACGTAGGTGCGAAAGACCAGTCCCACGGTAAGGAAGAAGATGGGAAGCAGGGCGAATGTCTGGAGGAAGAAGACATAGAGTTTGTGTGCGGGGAACAGGACCTCGACTGCATAGGAGGCGATGGCGAAGGGGACGGCGGCGAGAAACATCGGCGTCCAGACGTTCCAGATGACTTCGAAATAGCTGAGGCCGACGAGCTTCGAGATGTAGCCGGGCCATAGAACGATGTGGATGAAGAGGCTTGGGATCAAGGTGCCGATGGCGACACCGTAGATGCCGAACCAGCGCACGAGGATGATGCTCAGGGTAAGGTTGGCGACGCCTTCGCCGATTGCCCAGAAGGCGGGTTGCTTGTGCTTCCCTACGCCGAAGGAGATGGCTCCGGCGGTGCGGTTGGCGTTGGAGAAGATGAGGGCGGAGCAGAGGATGATGAGGATGGTTCCGGAGATATGGGAGTATTCCTGACCGATCCAGAGGCCGATGAAGCTGGGGCCGCGGACGATGAGGGTGATGAGGATGGGCAGCGAGACCATGAGGGTGGAGCGCGTGCCGTTTTTGTAGAGGTTGAGCAGGCTCGTGGTATCGCCTGCCGCTTCGTAGGTGCTTGCGGCGGGGACAAAGGTGCTGCCCATAGCTCCGACGAGCTGGTCGCTGTTTCCGACGAGATTGTTGGCTATGGCGTAAAAAGCCACGGCGGCAGCGGAGATGCGTGCGCCTACGACGAGGTTGTCGGTCTTGTAGACGAGCTGTACGGCGATGGTGGTGAGAAAGGCGTACCAGCTATAGGACCAGATGGTGCGGAGTGTCTCGGGTTTCGGTTTCTTCAGGTGAATCCGCAGCTCGGGATAGAGACGGAGGGCCAGAACGATGCGGAGCAGGTTGGCGGCCAGAGCTGCGATGAGCTCGCAGACTGCGATGGCAACGATGCCATGACCGGCGCGCAGGACGATGACGACGCCGATGGCGCGAATCGCGGTCTGGGTGAGGTTTGCGTAGTTTTGCAGATCGTAGCGGTTCAAGGCGGAGAGAACGCTGCCGAGGACACCGAGCGACATGCCGATCGCTGTTGAGATGCCTATCAGGGCAACTGCCATGCGCGCGTCGGTTACGAAGTCTGCGGAGATTCCTTTGAAGAGGTGAGGAAACACTGCGGCGAGTATGCCGCTGAGGATCAATACAACCACGCTGAGCTGTATGCGTACCCAGAGCGCGGCGGAGATGGCGGCCGAAGCGCCGACGTGGTCACCCTGAGTGCGGCCCTTGGATACGAAGCGCAGGACCGAGCTTTGCATTCCGGCGTCGAGAAGGAAGAGATAGGATGTGCTGGAATTGGCCAGCGTCCAGACGCCGTAGCCTACATCTCCCAGATGGTGAATGGTGAAAGGAGAGAGCAAGATAGCGACGGCCATGTTGGCTATCGTTCCGAGCCAATTGAAGAGCACATTTCTGGCAATGTGTTTGAAGCGTAACTGCAAGAGAGCTCTCCTTCATGCGCTGGGCGGGCAGGATGAGGGAATCCTGACTGTAATGCAACTGTCTCTGAAGCTTATAGGGAAGATGGTAACAGGGTCGGGTGCCTTCTTTTTTGAAGACGGCGGTGGGTGGAGAATGGGTTTCTGGCTCATGAGATTGCATGGAGCGGGCTGCGGCGTGACGTATCATGAAGACGAATAAGTTTTCGGTAAATTCGTGATGGAAGCTCTTGTCTATTGCACCTTGTTTCATGTGGGGTCTGTGAAATAGGACGATAGTCGGTTGCGATGGCTTTGCGCGAAGTTTTGCGGTGGGTTTTGTTTTGCTCTGCGTTGTTCTGATCGCCACACCGGACGGCACCATGGAATTGCTCTTCTGGCTTTGTTTTGCTCTGGTCTTTTATGCCTACTTCGGCTATGCCCTGTGGCTGGGCCTGTATGCGCGCCTGCATCCGCGGCCTGTATTGCGGGGGGAGATCGCTCCGGCGGTCTCGATTGTGATTGCGGCCCATAACGAGGAGTCGAGGCTTCCGGCGAAGCTTGTGAATCTGTATGCGTTGCAGTGGCCGGGGCAAAGTCTGGGGCAGAGGCCGCAGATCGTTGTCGCTTCGGACGGCTCGACGGATCGGACGGTGGAGATTCTGCGTGAGCAGGGGCCGCAGGTTACGGCAGTGGTTCTGGAGAAGGCGATGGGGAAGGCCAATGCTCTGAACGCGGCGGTGCGGGCGGCGACGGGAGAGATCCTGGTCTTTCTGGATGTTCGTCAGGTGGTGGAAGAGCGGGCGTTGATGGAGTTGGTCTCGTGTTTTGCGGACCCGGCTGTGGGAGCGGTGAGCGGGGAGCTGCTGCTGGAGAGTGCGGACGGAGCGGATTCTGGAGACGCGTTAGGGATCTACTGGAAGATTGAGAAGGCGGTGAGGAAGCTGGAGTCGGCTTCGGGGTCGGTGGTGGGGGTGACGGGAGCGATCTATGCGATCCGGCGGGAGTTGTTTGTAGAGATTCCTGTGGGGACGATTCTGGACGATGTGTTTGTGCCGATGAATGTTGCTCGTGCTGGGAAGAGGGTGATCTTTCAGCCGGAGGCGATTGCTCGGGACCGGATCTTCAGTGAGCCGGGGAAAGAGTTTGGGCGGAAAGTACGGACTTTGACGGGGAATTATCAGTTGGTGAGGCTGGCTCCGTGGCTGCTTTCCCCGGCAAATCCGCTGCTTTTCCGGTTCGTTAGCCATAAACTTTTGCGGCTGCTGGTGCCGTTGTTGCTGGTGATTATGCTGGTGGCTTGCGGACTGGCGGGTGGTCTGTTCTATGGAGGGCTCTTCGTGCTGCAACTGGTATTCTACGGGGGAGCGGTCTTCGGTTCGTTGAGCCCGTCGAGCAGGAGGCTCAAGCCGGTGGCGATCGCGAATACGTTCGTGATGTTGAATGTGGCCGCCGCACTTGCCTTCCTCAACTTCGTCCGGGGACGGGAGAGAGTCTGGGTTTAGAGGATGGATTTAGCGGCTGGGGATGAGGCTGAGGTCGGGAAGAGGATAGCGTCGTGGGAACAGGGCTTGGACATTACATCCCGTTGGTCGCATACCTTGGCTTCTGGGTCATGTGCGTGCTCTCTTTGACGGGGCGTCCTTTGCTGGGGCTGTATTATTCGATGCCGTTCATGCCGTATCGCGTGATGCGGGACCGTTTCGAGTGGCCTCTGGGCACCAATATGATGACGATTCTGATTGTGTGCGTCATTCTGGGGGCTTTGATTAAAGGGAAGAAGCTGCCGAAGTCGAGTCTTTATCTGCTGTGGCTTGTCTTCGGGGTGTACCTGTACTTCTCGTTATGGATTGGGACAGCGCTGAGTAATGCGCCTGCGCCGTTGTGGCTCTCCGATCCTAACTTCGTCACGTGGAAGGATTACATGATGCTGCCGCTGGTGTTTATTGCGGCGTCGCTGGTGATCGAGGACCGGAAGGCGGTGAGGAATATTGTGATCCTGACCGCGATCTCTGTGTTTCTGGTGGACAAGGCTTCGATTGCGGACAGCATGTCGAGGAGCTGGGCCAGCTTCGATGAGAACAAGCGCGATGGCGGGCCGCTGGCGCTACAGTCCAATGAGCTGGCCGCTTTTCTGGCGCAGTTTGGGATGTTCTTCTGGGGCTTCGGGCAGTTTATGAAGCGAAAGAAGGTGAAGCTGGCGTTCTATGGAATGACGGCCATTACTCTGTTTGCCACGATGTATACCTTCTCGCGTGGCGCGTATCTGGCGGTGCTTTTCAGCGTCTTTGTGCTGGGGCTGGTCAAGGACCGCAAGCTGCTGGTGATATTTGGCCTGTTCCTGTTTACGTGGCAGGCGGTGGTTCCCGATGCGGTGCGAGAGCGCGTGAGCATGACGCAGAGCTCGAATGGCGTGCTGGAGGCTTCGGCTCAGGAGCGAGTCAATCTCTGGCAGCAGTCGGAGGAGATGTTCTTCAGCAGCCCGATTGTGGGACGAGGCTATGCGACGTTCCAGTTCGGGCAGCACGTCGATAACCTGAAGGACACGCACAACTGGTACGTCAAGGTCCTGGTGGAGACGGGGATTGTGGGTGGGCTGATCGTGCTTGTTCTGCTGGGAAATATGGTGGGAGCCGGGGTCCGGCTGTATAAAGCGGCGACCGATCCGCTGTATAAATCTCTTGCGCTTGGATACATCACCATGCTGGCTTCGTGCCTGGTGGCGAACTGCTTCGGCGACCGATGGACCTACCTGGAGATCAACGGGATCTTATGGGTGCTGACGGGAGCGACGGTGCGCGCATACGAACTCACGGTGACGGCGGCGGAGGCGGAGCAACCGGCGGACTCCCGTATGCCGGTGCCTGCACATCTGGCATGGAGGTAGGAGCGCACGGCATGGTTTCTTTCCCATACATTGCTTTATGGAAGAGTGTTCGATGGGGATGATCGAGGCTCTACCAGCGACTTTGCCAGGGAAGATGGATCGCAGGGATGCGGCGCTGCCGCATGTGCTGCTGGTGCTCGACCAGTTTCCTAAATCGCTGGGCGGGGGAGAGAGAATCGCGCTGAGGCTTGCGGGGCTTCTGCCCAGGTATGGATATCGCGTCTCGATCCTTACGTTTTTCATTCATCCGGAGAGCAGCGTTCATAAGACGCCGCCGCCGTGTCCTGTTTATGTGCTTCCGCTACAGCGAACCTATGACCTGAAGGCTTTGCGCGGGGCCTTTGCGCTGAAAGATTTTATTGAAGAGCAGAGAGTCGAGATCGTGCAGACGTTCTTCGAGAGCTCGGATATATGGGCCGGGTTCGTGGTGAAGTCGCTTACCGGGGCGAAGCTGATCTGGAGCCGCAGGGACATGGGGATTCTGAGGACGCGCAAGCACCATATCAGCTATCGACTGATGGCAGGGCTTCCGGACAGGGTGTTTGCTGTGTCGGAGCAGGTGCGAAGGTATTCGATTGAGGTGGATGGGGTGGCCCCGGAGCGGGTGCAGACGGTCTATAACGGACTCGATCTTCATTCGCGTGCGACGCGGCGGGTGAGAGCCGCGGGACAGATTCTGATTACGACGGTAGGGAATGTGCGGCGCGTGAAGGGGCACGATGTGCTGATTCAGGCCGCGGCCAGCGTGGTGCGGCGGTTTCCGGAGGCGTCGTTCAGCGTTGCGGGCGAGGTGCTGGAACCGGAGTACTTTGCGGAGTTGCAGGGGATGGTTCGCGAACTGAATCTTTCCGGCAACTTTCAGTTTGTGGGCGGAGTGACCGATGTGCCGAAGCATCTGGCTACAGCGGACATCTTTGTGCTGCCTTCGCGCAGTGAAGGCTTCTCGAATGCAATCGTCGAGGCGATGGCCGAGGCGTTGCCGGTGGTGGCGACCGATGTGGGCGGAAATGCGGAGGCGGTGGAAGACGGGGTGAACGGCTTCATCGTCCCGGCGGAAGATTCGGCGGCGCTTGCGGAGGCGATTTGCAGGCTTGCCGGGGATGCTGAACTGGCCGAGAGGATGGGGCTGGAGGGGAAGAGACTTGCGGGGGAGAGGTTTACGACAGAGGCGATGATGCGGCAGATTACATCCGCCTACGCGGCCCTGCTGGATTGAGCAGGGCCGCGTGGCGGGTGGTTAGCTGATAAGGCCGAGCTCCTTCTGCGCGTCCTTCGCAGTCTGAGAGTTCGGGGCGAGTGCGGCAGCCTTTTTGAGATGGGTGACGGCGTCGCTGTTGTTGGAGAGTTTCGTGTAGGTCATCCCCAGGTGATAGTGCATGGTGGCGTTGTCGGGGTCGATCTTGACGGCATCCTCCAGCAGATCGCGGGCGGAGAGGTAGTTGCCCTTCTGGTAATAGATCCAGGCGAGGGTGTCGGCTGTGCTGGGGGAGTCCGGCATGACCCGGCGAGCCGTCTGGGCGAGGGTGAGGGCCGCGTCCAGATTCTGCCCGGTATCGACCATGAGGTACGAGAGGTTGTTGGCGGCGACGGCGTTGTCCGGTTGGATGGCGAGCGCCTTTTTATAGCTGTCCATGGCGCTCGATTTGTCGCCTTGCACCTCCTGAAGGGTGCCGAGGAGAGTGAATCCGAGGGGGTCGGTGGGACGGTCTTTCGTCCACTGCTGCCACTTTACGAGCGCCTTGGAGGCATCGCCATGAGCGACCTCGGCGCGGGTGTAGGCCATGACGGCGGCGCTGTCGTTGGGCTTGAGCTGCATCGCCTTCTCGGCGGAGGCGAGCGCGTCTGCCGGGGCATTGCCGGCTAGCTGGAGGTTGGAGAGCAGAACGTACAGGCCACTGTTCTGAGAGCCTTTGGCGATCTGCTCCTGAATGCGGCTGATGGCCTTTGCAGGCTGCTTCTCCGCCAGGTAGGTGCCAGCGATCAGGCTGATGGCGCGGACGTTGTCTGGCGAGCCCTGAAGGGACTGCTCAAAGTAGTTGCGGGCTTCGGGAAGCTTCTTCTGGACCAGGCGTAGCTGGCCGAGCTCAAGATTCGCCGTGGCGTTTTTGGGGTCGAGTTTGAGGGCCTGCTGGAAGTCCGCCTCGGCCTTGTCCAGCGCGTTGCGGCTGCCCTCGGCGATGCCGCGCCAGATGTAGGGCCCGGGCGCCTGGGGGGCGATTGCGATCACGGAGTCGGCGATCTGGCTCAGAGCGGTGAAGTCACGCGTCTTGATGGAGACCTCCGCCAGGCCTGACTGGGCCTCCAGATTCTTGGGGTTGAGTTTTACGGCGTCGCGATAGCTCTGCTGTGCGGTCGTGATGTCGCCTTTGGTAAGCGCCGCGCGCGCCAGCCAAAGCTTGAGCGGTACATTGTCGGGACTGTTCTTGACGGACTTTTGCAGCAGGGTGAAGGCATCGTTGAGCTTGCCGTCGTTAATCATGATCATGCTGTTGAGGATCGCGACCTGAGGCAGGCTGCTGTCGGTCTTTGCGAGATCGTTGCCGATCTGCCGGGCTTTGTCGATGTTCTTGTTGTTGAGGAGAATGCGCGCGTAGGTCAGCTTGAGGTAGGCGCTCTTGGGGTGCTTGTCGACGAGGGTGCTGTAGGCGCTCTGCGCCTTGTCGAGCTGCTTCGTGCGCAGGTAATAGTTGGCGAGCATACTTGCACCTGCCTCGGAGTCGCTCAGGTCGTCGCTGGCCTGACGGTAGGTCTCCTCTGCGGCCGCGGTGTTGTTCTGGCGCAGATAGATGTCGGCGAGTGAGGCGCGCGCCATTAGATTTTTAGGATCGGAGGCGATCGCGGCCTTGAGCTGCTCCTGGGTGCCCTGAAGGTCTCCCTTCTTCAGCAGGACGGAGGCGAGAACGAGGTGCGAGGTTGCGTTTTTGTCGTCCAGTGCGACGGCCTTGCGAAGCTGCGTCTCGCCATCGGCGGCCGTGGCGGGGTCGGAGCTCTGGAGCATACCGAGGGTGGTGTGGTAGCTGGCACGGTCGGGAGCGAGCGAGATGGCGTGCTGGATCTGGGTCAGGGCTTCGGCATGGTCCTTTTTGGCCGCGGCCACTCCGGCGAGCAGGGCGTAGGCGTCGGAGTTGTTGTCCTGAATGGCGATGGCGGCTTTTGCCTCGTCGGCGGCCTTATCGGGCAGGCGAGCCGCGAGGTACATGCTGCCGAGGTCGACGTGGGCCTGCGCGTTTTGGGGCTGAAGGTCTACGGTGCGCCGCAGCTCCTGAAAGGCAGGCATCAAAGAGCCATCTTTGAGAAGAACCTTTGAGAGCTGGTAGTGGGCTTCGGCGAAGTTGCGATCGACCTTGATGGCATTCGAGAACTGGATGGCGGCTTCCTTGTTCTTGCCCTGCTCGGCGTAGCGTTTTCCGCTTTCGAGGTAACGCTGCTTCTGCTTGTTGGGATCGCGATGGCAGCCGGTGGTGAGACCAAGTGCGAGCGAAAGAGCCAGGATGGCTGAGGTCCGGAGCGTTGAGGTCTTGATGGTTTTCATTGCGTTGTTTCCTCGATCATTTATGGAGCCGGCGTATATCTCATCGTTGCTGGGGCATTGCTGTTGCCGTTACTTCCTGCAGCGATGAGTGATTTCAAAAAAGACGATTACTTCAGGGGCCTAGTTGGGGATAAATCGGGGTAGATTGGGAGCCATCAACTGAGTAAAGCGGATGGCCCGCTGTTCGGCGCTTTCGAGGGGCTCCCCCGGAGCGACTGGAGTCATGATGCGTACTAGCGCGCCATCGGTCCGGTTGGTGCGGATGGCGTCTGTAACCATATAAAGCTTGGCAAGATATTCGTTGGGAACACTGCGGCCGTGCGCCTGATACCAGTAGATGACGACCTGTTTATGTTCTCCGTTGGTGATGATGTACTCGCCCACCCTGTAGTTTTTTCCGTTGATGTCCTGCAGATCGGTGTACTTCTTCGTGTCGAAGGTCCACCCGGCTCCGGGGAGGCAGTGTTGCGGAGAGTGCATGGTTTGCCCGGTGCGCTGGGTGGCGAAGTAGCCGATGAAGAGGCTGATCGGCACGGCGAGCGTCTGCTGGGAGAGCAGGGAGCCAGAGTTAAGGCTTGTGCGGTCTACGGAGTAGATGCGGTTGAGGAAGTCGCCTTTGCCGAGGACTTCCAAGGTGGCGTCATCGAGGGGAAAATCCTGCGAGTGCCAGGAGCCGATGGTCTGGGGCATCAGGCTGAGTGGATCGCTGGGGGTGACGCGGTCGGTGTCGCCGCGGCTCTGGAGGACGAAGGCCGTGGCGAGAAGCAGGATCAGAATTGTCCAGAAACGAGGAGATTTCATCGGCCTTATCCCTTTGCCGGAATCTTGGCCGGCTGGAAGAGCTGCATAAAGCGGTGGACGAGATAGAGGCATCCGAGGGAGACGACAAATATGACCCAGCCGGAGAACTCGTGGAAGAATCCCTGTGCCTTGTCGGGGTCCCAGTATTGCACGCAGAGGCCAGTGCCTACGATGCGGAAGACGTTGGCGATGACGGCGATGGGGATGCTGGCGAGAGCCAGAAGCACGCGGCGGCGGGTGGTGCGCTCCAGAAAGTAGCCGTAAAAGACCGCGAGAGTGAAGAGGCTCATGAGAGAGCGGATGCCGCTACAGGCTTCGGCGACTTCGAGCTTCATGATGGGAAGCTGGATGACGTTGCCTTCGAGGAGAACGGGAACTCCGAACACGGGCAGGATCATGCTGGCGACGCGCGAGGCGAAGAGCTGGAGGGGGAAGGTGATCTGGTTGAAGAGGATGGCGGGGAGGGGGATTGCGAGAACCAGAACCAGAAGAGGGAAGAGAACCGCGCGGAGCATGGCCGGGCCGAGGAGCGTCCAGACGATGCCGGCCAGGAGCATGACGAAGGAGATGCGGGCGGTAAAGAGCTCCACGCCGTAGACGCCGAGGACAAGAACTACGATGGCCATGATGACGAGAGGCAGGCCGCGCCAGGTCTGCCGGATGGGCATTGCGGCGAGGAGCTTTCGCTTGTCCCAGAGCAGGAAGATGGAAAAGAGGGGAACGAAGGGGCCGTGCGAGTAGTCGGGTATCTCGAGCCAGTCGTTGACGAGTTTGAAGGCGACCCGGAAGTAGAGAACGACGAGCAACACGGCGATGGCGGCAAAGGGAAGCCAATCTATCCGTGACGTGCGTGTGCTGCGCGACGAGAGCTCCGGGGTGTGGAGCAGGCCGGTTGCGTAAGATTCGGCGGATGTAGTCTCGGGTGCCATTCGTAAGAGGTTATACTTCACGGCTTGCTTCTATGCAATTTGAGTACCGTAAATCATGGCCTTGTTTCCTTTGATTAATATGCATTCCTGCGAAAGTGGAAGCTTGTATGCCACATGGTGGGAAAAGTATTTCCCACTTAAGCCGTCAGAGTGCATACCCGGCTGGCTGGTTCTGAGCTGGTCGATTGGACTTTTGGGGTGTGGATGGGGGGCGGAGTGTTCTGGCGGCTGGCTGGCTGGATTTTTGACAGGTTTCTCCCAGTCGGGCTGGTTTGGCATTTGAGATGCTTGCAGGTGTTTGTGGATGTTTGTAGTTGGTATGAATTTGAATTTCAACTGGATAACTGACGGGCTTGCTTGCAGATCAGAGCATAGATATTTACCGAAGCTGCAATGGCTTGCACGATATACTGCCGATTCGGCCCTTTATTTAAAAGATCTGGAACGGAAGCCCGGTTCGGAGATGAGTAGCAGGTGGTAAAGGATGGTCGATTCGCTGACATATTGTTCGATGAGGCTGATGCAGAAGAGGTTAAGGCTTCTTGTGCAGGTATCAGTGCGGCAGCGCCTCTTCCGGGGCGAAGGATGGAATGGAGTGATTCTATGAAGGTGTTTTTTGTGATTTGGACTGTGCTGCTGGCCGCAGTGCCGGTGGCGGGAGCGGCGCAGCAGGTTCCTTCCACGCCAGCGGCGGCACAAGCTGCCGGGCAGGCGACTTCTGCCCCAGCCGCAGCGCCAGCGCTTGCCGCGGAAGCTGCGGCGCCGAACTATGCCGGGCCGCTGGACCCGAGCCGCTACGTTATCGGCCCTGAGGATTCGCTACAGGTTACGGTGTGGAACGAGACCAGGTTCTCGGGAATGGTTCCGGTTCGTCCGGATGGAATGATTTCGCTGTCCCTGATCGGGGACCTTCCGGCAGCGGGCCTTACGCCGATGGCCCTGGGGGCGGATATTGCCCAGAGGCTGAAGAAGTATGTGCAGGACCCGAATGTGACTGTAACGGTGCTGGGGGTAAACAGCCAGAGGATCTTTATGGTCGGCGCGGTGGCGAAGGTCGGGCCTTTGATGCTGACACCGGGGATGACGGTCCTGCAGTCGATCGTATCGGCCGGGGGGCTGACGCCATTTGCGAACTCAAAGCATATCTATATCTTGCGAAAGGTCAATGGCAAGGATCGGAAGGTTCCTTTCAACTACAAGCAGGCGTTGAAAGGCGATGACCAGGGAGTGACGCTTCATCCTGGAGACACGATCATTGTGCCAGAAGGGAAGTTATGAAGCCTTACCTGTGCTTATCGCTGTTGTTTCTGGCGAGCGCGGTCTCGTTCGGGCAGGCTATTCCTGCCGGGGAGGCCTCGTCGGTGCCGAACCCCAGCGTGAGCGGATTTAATTTTCTGTCGGCCGATGGAGAGCTGCACTATTCCTTGACGGCCTCTGAAGTGGCCCAGTTCGGATACTCCGGAATCCGGGCGACGAGTACTACTGCCTTTTCCGCGAATGCTGCCTATGCCAACAGGAGTTCGATCCACCCCTTGTCCTTTCTCCTCGGGGGGGGCGCTCTTCTGCCGAACCAGAGCGGGCAGAGCGTCTCGGGCTTCACGACGTTATCGGTCTCGCAGGGCTATATGATGCGGTACTGGACCTTCAATGTCGGAGACTCTGTAAGCTTTCTTCCGCAGTCGCCTACGGTTGGCCTGTCCGGCCTTCCCGGGCTGGGAGATCTGGGAACGATCCCGACGGAGGGGCCGGGACAGGGGCCTGCCGGTGGCATCCTGACTATCTCGGGCAACCGGATCAGCAATATGGTGTTCGGAAACGTCGAGCGGAAACTTGGGCGGAATACGTCGATCAGTGGAGCGGGTACATGGAGCGTGCTCCATTTTCTGGATGATACGGCGGGCCTGAACAACTCCCAGACCTCGGGATCGGTTTCGCTGAATCATCATCTGGATGCGCGCAGCTCGGTGAACGTGAGCGCGGTCTATACGGCTTTCAGTTATAACGGCCCAGAGGCCGGTCCGCTGGCCCCGAACTTCAAGACCAAAGGATTGAACGTTGGATACCAGAGGGTTTTGACTCATTCCCTCAGCGTGAGCGGGTCGGTCGGTCCGCAGTGGGTCTCCAGCGCGAACGGCACCCTAATTCCGACGTCGCTGAACGTGGCTGCTACGGCGAATGTCGCCTATACGCGGAAGTTTACGAATGCAATGGTGTACTACTCGCGGGGCGCCAATGGAGGTTCGGGTGTGCTGCCGGGCGCTTTGTCGGACACGACGGGAGCCTCCGTGGGGCGAGAGCTTGGCCCGAACTGGGGAGCTTCCGCTTCTGTGGGATATTCAAAGAGCCGGGGTTTAACGCAGATTTATCTTACGAGCCCTGTCCCGGTCAACGAGATCTATCATAGCGTTTACGGGAGCATTCAGGTGACGCACCGCCTGACCCAGAAGTTTTCGGGCTATGCAAGCTACTCGGCGCAGAACCAATCGACGAACTATCCCAACGTAACGTTTACCGGGGGAAATGTTCTGAGCGGCATATCGCAGACCTTCGGTATCGGGATCACCTTCAGTCCTCGTGCAACGCACGTGGGGCAGTTTTAGGAGCTGACTATGTTAGGTCATCGCGCACTTACGGTTCAGGATTACACGAAGATTCTCAAGAAGAGATGGTGGATCGTCGCGATTCCGGCGATTCTGTTTGCTATCGTCGGCTATGCGATTACCTACTTCGTGAAGCCGCAATATATCTCGCAGGCGCTGGTGCTGGTGGAGCAGCAGAAGGTTCCTGAGAACTATGTGAAGCCGATCGTGACGGAAGACCTGAACGCCCGGCTGGCGACGATGCGCGAACAGATCCTGAGCCGGTCACGTCTTCAGCCGATCATCGAGCACTTCAACCTGTTTGCGGACGGGAAGGCGTCGATGGACGATCGCATCGACCAGACGCGCAAGAGTATCGACATTAAGACCATTCAGTCCGACATCGCGAGGACGAACGGGGTTCCGGGCTTCTTCATTTTTTTCAAGGCGAACGACCCGAGAACGGCGCAGCTCGTCTGCGGTGAGATTCTGTCGCTGTTTATCACTGAAAGCCTGAACAACCAGGCCGCGTATTCAGCGGGTGCAACGGACTTTCTGAAGGGCGAGCTTGCCGATGCCAAGGCGAAGCTGGATGAGCAGGCCGCGGCCCTGGCGAAGTTCCAGCAGAGCTATGCGGGCAAGCTGCCGGGGGCTGAGGCGTCGAACATGAACATGATGACGACGCTGAACACGCAGCTCGATGCGGCGAACCAGGCCCTGTCCCGGTTGCAGCAGCAGAGGGACTACGCCGAATCCATGCTGGAGTTGCAGCAGAGCCAGTCGGCGCAGACGGTGACGACGCATGGCGGCACGGCGGCGGCTCCGCAGGAGCTTCAACAACAGCTTCAGCAACTGATGAAGGAAGAGGCCGAGCTGTCGGGGCGCTACACGGATGAGAATCCCGATGTGGTGAGCGTGAGGCGCAAGATTGCCGACATCCGGCAACAGATTGCGAGTGCGCCTGCTCCGGTGGTGACGCCTTCGACCTCCACGCCGAAGCTTACGGACTCGATCGGAGTGCAACAGGTGCGGGCGCAGATTCGCGCGATCGATGCGGAGATTGCTCAGAAGAAAAAGGACCAGGCCGCGACTCAGGGGCAGTTGAGGATGTACCAGGAACGCATCTCGTCAAGCCCTGAGGTGCAGGCGCAGTATGAGGCTCTTACCCGGGATAACGCCACGGCGCGGACCTTCTATGAAGGTATTCTCAACAATATGAACCAGTCGAAGATGGCGACCGACCTCGAAAAGCGTCAGCAGGGCGAGCACTTCACGACGCTGGATGAGCCGAATCTGCCGGAGTCGCCCGCGTATCCCAAGCGTGGCGTCTTTGTGGGCGGCGGACTTGGAGCAGGACTGGCGTTGGGGCTCCTGATCGTCGGCGTGCTGGAGTATTTGGATACTGCGCTGCGGAGCGAGAACGATATCTGGGCCTTTACAAAGCTTCCGACGCTGGGGGTGATCGCTTATAACGGTAGTGAACCCCAGGTAAAGGCCAAGCGGCGGTGGTTTGGCCTGCGCGGTCCTGATCTGACAGCCGATGCCAAGACGCTGGTGAATACAGGTGGATGATGGCGATCTATAAAAAATTCTTCAAGCTCAAAGACAATCCGTTCGGGACGAGTCCGGACCCGAAGTTCCTCTACATGATGCCCCATACCAGGGAGGCTCTGGCCTGCCTGAAGTATGGCATCGAGGAGCGCAAGGGGTTCACGGTGCTTGTCGGCGAGGTCGGTACGGGCAAGACGACGTTGCTGAACAGTGCGCTCAGCTCGTTGAGCAACCGGAGAGTCGCGACCTCGTTCGTCTTCAATCCACGGCTGGATGTTCTGGATTTTCTTGAGTTCGTGTTGACGGACTTCGGCGTGGTTCCGACGACGCGGACCAAGTCCGGCATGTTGCTCCAGTTGAACCGCTGGTTGATCGAGCGGTATCGGATGGATGAGACCTGCGTGGTGGTTGTGGATGAGGCGCAGAACCTCTCGTGGGAGCTGATGGAGGAGATTCGGCTGCTGACGAACCTGGAGACCTCTTCGGAGAAGCTGTTGCAGATTGTGCTATCGGGTCAACCGGAGCTTGAAGAGAAGCTGCGGCATCCGAGTGTGCGCCAATTGAGGCAGAGGGTTTCGCTCTGGTGCCGGACGTATCCTTTGACGGAGAGTCAGACCCATGCCTATGTGGCGGAGCGGTTGAAGATCGCCGGGGCAAGCGGGCAGATCTTTACTCCGGAGGCGCTGAACCTGGTGCATCGCTACAGCCGCGGGATTCCGCGTGTGATCAACCTGCTGTGCGAGCACTCGCTGATTGTGGCGTATGTGGAGCAGGTGGAGCAGGTGACGCCGGAGATTGTGGAGGGAGTGGCGTCAGAGCTGGAACTGGATACGCAGCCGTTCATGGTAGCTCAGGCGTTGGGCGGCAGGGGATTGCAGTCGCCGCGGCACGAGAGCGATGACTCGGAATACATGGCATCTTTTAGGGAAAAGATGCCAGGAAGGCATGAGCGATGAGCCGAATTTACGAAGCACTGCAAAAAGCGGAGTCCGAAAGAGCGGCGGAGGGGCGCGGGCCCGAATCGCGCACGCCGTACCAGCAGGCCGGAGCCGGAGTCTTGTCGCAGGCGGTGAGCGATGAACCGGAGTACAACAAGCCGGTTCCGGTAGCGCTTCCGGTCGATTTGCAAGAGACGAATGCCGCTCCTGTGGTGCGGAAGCAGGCGGGAGATGCGTTTGACCCGAGCCAGATCGTTCCTCGCCGGTGGACGCCGGTACTGGATCGGCTTCCCGCGCTTCTGGAACGTGGGGCGGCGGTCGAGCAATTCCGCAGCCTGCGCTCCCGCATCTATGAGCTTCGCGATATGAAGCCGCTGAAGTCGATCCTGGTAAGCAGCGGTATGCCGCAGGAGGGGAAGAGCTTCATCTCGACGAACCTGGCGCTTAGCCTGGCGCGCCATAAGAACAGCAAGGTGTTGTTGATTGACGGCGATATGCGTCGCTATACGCTGCACCAGTTGCTGGGCTGCGAGTCGCATCCCGGGTTGGCGGATTATCTTTCGGGCAAGGCCAGCCTGGCGGAGGTGATGCAGCGGGCGGACCAGTCTCCGGCAGGCGAAACGGGGAAGCCGCTGCTGCCGAACCTTACGTTTATCGCCGGTGGCAATGGAGGCGATAAGGCGGCCGACCTCTCGGGAAGTCCGCGGTTTGGCGAGCTGCTGAAGACGGCGGCCCCATATTTTGATTGGATTATTGTGGATTCTTCACCTGTTCTGCCTGTCTCCGACGCGGTCAATCTGTCCCGGTATTGCGATGGAGTTCTCCTGGTTGCTCGTGCGGGGGTAACGAAGTTTTCGATCGCGCAGCGTGCGCAAGTTGAGCTAAAGGCCTCGAATCTGTTGGGGTTTGTGCTCAATGCGGTCGAAGATGCGCCCGAGATTGGCAGCTACTATGGGTACGATGCCAACACGCAATAGAAAAGGGCGAGCGAGACGATGATCCGGCTTTTTAATGTTTATTACCCCACCCGTACCATCGTTCTCTTGATCTGCGAAGCAGTGCTTGTAAGCAGCTCGTTTCTGGTGGCGACGGCGTTGATGCTGGGGCCGGACACCTTTCTTGTGCTCAATTACGAGTATGGGGCGTGGAAGATCGTCGGTCTTACGCTGATTACTCTTCTACTTTCCTACTATTTTGATCTGTATGCGCCACAGCGGATCTCTGCGCGGTGGGAGAGTTACTTTCGCCTGCTGCTGGTTCTGGGATTTCTCTCTTTTCTGCTCTCGGCCATCATTTATTTTTTCCCTGATCTGGATATTGGCCGGTATGTGCTGCTGGTTGGCCTGTGCCTGCTTACGGTAGCGCTGGTTCTGTGGCGGGGATTGTATGGCTGGATGCTGGGTAGAAAGATGTTCCGGGAACGGGTCTATGTTGTGGGAGCGGGAGAGCGAGCCCAGACGGTCGTGGATCTTCTCCGAAGCCGCAAAGATGCGGGGATGGAGGTTATCGGCTGGGATGGCGTCTCGGAGGACAAGGCAGAGAGCAAGGAGAGGTTTGCCGCAGCGTTGGAGTCTTTCCGGGGCAAGGCTCCGCTGGTGGACCGGGTGATTATTGCGCTGGAAGACCGCCGGGGAGGGTTGCCGCTGCGTGAGCTGCTGAACCTGCGGTTCGATGGGGTGGTGATCGAAGAGGCTGGGGCGCTGCTCGAACGGCTCACGGGGAAGCTATATCTGGATGGACTGAGGCCGAGCAATTTTATCTATAGCGAAGGTTTTCGGGTAAAACCGTCGCAGCAGATCGCCCGGCGGCTCGTATCGACGTTGACGGCGGCGGTGGGACTGCTGCTGTTTGCTCCCCTGCTGCCGTTTGTGATTCTGATGGTGCGCCTGTCGTCGCCGGGACCGATCTTTTTTAGGCAGACGCGCGTCGGACTGGGCGGACGAAACTTTACGGTCGTCAAGTTCCGGACGATGCGGACCGATGCGGAGGCCACGGGAGCGAAGTGGGCCAGCAAGAACGATCCTCGCGTGACGAAGGTGGGGATGTTCATGCGAAAGACGCGCCTGGACGAGGTTCCCCAGCTCTGGAATGTTCTGCGCGGCGATATGGGGTTTGTGGGGCCGCGGCCGGAGCGGCCGGAGTTTGTGCCGTGGCTCGTCGAGCAGATTCCTTACTTCGAGCTGAGGCACATGATCCGTCCGGGGCTTACGGGATGGGCGCAGGTGCGGTACGGGTATGGTGCGACGCTGGCTGAGACGCGGGAGAAGCTGGAGTTCGATCTCTACTACATCAAGCACATGTCGCTTGGGCTCGATTTGCTGATTATGTTCGAGACGGTCAAGACGATTATTCGGCGGCAGGGCGCACAATAAAACCCGATCCGGCCCATGGGTGGCGGCGGGATCGGGCTTTGGGCGGAATGGTGGGTTAGTAGACGCGGGTGCGGGAGGAGAGAGCCGTTTGCTTGAGGGCGCGCTCTTCCGGTTTTTTTCTCAGATGCGGGATGCGGAGCGGGCGCGGCGGAAGCTCCGGCATTCCGGCCTCGCTGAGCTTGTAGAGCAGGGAGCGGTAGCTGATCTGGAGCCACTTGGCTGTTTTCTGCCGGTTCCAGCTATTTTCCTGGAGGACTTTCAGGATGATCTGCCGTTCGAGGTCCTGGGTGGCTTTTTTTGTGATGTTTTTGAGGGAGACGGGCTCGCTGAGGTCGATCTCGGTGGTGATGCCGCTGCGGGGTGGCTCGGGCATCAGCTCGGCGACCAGCGCCTCTTCGCTGCCGATGAGGACGTAGCTGCGGATGAGGTTCTCAAGCTGGCGGATATTTCCCGGCCAGTGGTAGTTCTGCATCAGGCGGACGGCACTCTTGGAAAGTAATTCCGGTGTATGGTGGAAAATTTTTGCATAGTGCTCGATGAAGTAATCGATCAGGAGGGGTAGATCGGCGATGCGCTGACGCAGCGGCGGCAGGTTCACGGTGACGGCATTGATGCGGAAGAGGAAGTCCAGACGGAAGGTTCCATCCTCAACCTGATTGCGAAGATCGGTGTTGGAGGCCGAGACGAGGCGGGTATTGATGGTGCGGGGCTCGTGGCCTCCGACTCGGACGAAGGTCCCGTCTTGCAGGACCTGGAGGAGCTTGGACTGTACGGCGAGGTCGAGACTGCCTACCTCGTCGAGAAATAAAGTTCCGTTGTGAGATTGCTCGACGCGGCCTAGTTTTGTGGACATTGCGCCCGTAAAAGCCCCTTTTTCATAGCCAAACAGCTCGGTTTCGAGCAGGGAGTGGGGGATGGCGGGACAGCTTACTTTGACCAGGGAACCTTGTCCGCGCATGGAAAAGGCATGGAGGAGGCGGACGAAGATCTCCTTGCCGGTACCGCTTTCCCCTTGGATCAGGACCGGAACGTCGGTTTCGGCGACGCGCTCCAGTTTGTTCCGGACGGCCTGCATCGCAGCCGTTTTTCCAAAGATGATATCCAGCGGGGGCAGGTTAAGGGCAGCGGCGGATTCAGGACTCTGGACCAAGGTATTTCTCTCTTCAGGAATGAATGGCAGGACCACAACTCTGCAATGCAATTCATAGAGCACGTGAATCGCCAATTCTTTGTTGACCCGGTTGAAAAAATAAGAGTTTTTGGTGCTGTGCGTAACTTCTGAGGGAAATTCGGCGTCGAAATAGAAGAGGTATGGCGGTTTTTTGAGAGGAAAAGCGAAGAGAGCTTCGTGTCGAGGGTGCAATTAAGTTGTATAGAAAGGAGATATTTTTCTCCTCGCTGAGTCCCTTTGTTTTGTGGGTTTGGAGCTGCATGGAGGGAGAAGTGGAAAACGTTTCTCCATCAAGTCGCAAAGTTCTTAACATTTTTTTGTAAAGTTTCCCAGAAACGATCTAGAATTTGCTCAGGAAGGGTTGTGAGGTCTCCCCCTTCACAGCCGCTGGGTCGGGCAGATCCAGTCCTGGGTACGGTAGGGCTGTAAACATGGCGGGTTTGGGTGGGCGATCCAGACCAGCAAACTTAGGGGTATGGTATGTCAGCTTCTCTGTCTTATCCGGTTTCGGCCTTGAAGTCGTCATCAAAATCGAAGGCCCAGGTCCTGATTCTGGAACCTGATCTAGCTGTGCTGGATTATCTTCGGCTTACATTGTCGGGCCGCTACTCTCTGAGTCTGTTTTCCGAGGAGCAGATGCTTCTCGATCGTCTGGCGCAGGTGAACGAGCCGGACCTTCTGCTGCTGGCGCTGCATACGAACCGGGACCCGCTCCCGATGTTGACGCATATTCGCTGCACGAAGCCGAATCTTCCGGTGATTGTTCTGTCATGCTCGGCGGATCTTCGAGATATTGAGATGGTGATCCGGCTGGGTGTCCGGGCGATTGTGATGAAGCCGTTTACCGGCGGCGATGTGGAGCAGGCCATTGAAGAGCATCTGGCCTCGGTGGATAAAAAAGTCGCCTCTTCGGAGGCTCTGAAAGAGGTTCCGCTGAACGAGACGCACTCTTTTGTGCGGTCCAGCAAGCGGATGCGCGATCTGGAGGCCCAGGCTGCGCTGGTGGCGCGGGCGGACATTCCGCTGCTGATTCTGGGCGAGAGTGGTACGGGCAAGGAGATTCTGGCGCTCTATACACATAAGATGTCGTCGCGGAGCCAGAACATCTTTCTGAAGGTGAACTGCGCGGCGGTTCCGGCGGACCTGCTGGAGAGTGAGCTATTTGGCTATGAGCAGGGCGCATTTACCGGGGCGGTGAAGACGAAGCCCGGCAAGTTCGAGATCTGCTCGGGCGGGACGATCTTTCTGGACGAGATTGGGGAGATGCCGGCGATTCTGCAAGCTAAATTGTTGCAGGTATTGCAGGATGGAACGTTCTCGCGGCTGGGGAGCCGTTCCCCTATGAAGGTGGATGTGCGGGTGATTGCGGCCACGAACATCAATATGAAAGAGGCGATGGCGAATAAGACCTTCCGCGAGGACCTTTACTACCGCCTGAATGGGTTTACGTTGAGCATTCCGCCGCTTCGGGAGCGGAAAGAAGAGATTCCGGTCTTTGCGGATTACTTTATGCGCAAGGGCGCGAGGAAGTATGGGCGGGAGCCGCTGCCTTTCTCTGCTAACCTATTGAATACGCTGATCGAGCACAAATGGCCCGGGAACCTGCGCGAGATGGAGAATGTCATCAACCGTTACCTGGTGCTGGAGGACGAGAAGTCTATTATTGATGAGTTGAGCCCATCGACCGCGTACCAGGGTGGTCCGGCGCTGGTTCCGGAGGCATCGAACGGGTCCGGGCTGAAGGCGATGGTAAAAAATCTTAAGGGCGATGCAGAGTCGATCGCCATTGCACAGGTGTTGGAGGAGACGGGATGGAACAGGAAGGCCGCAGCAAACGACCTGCAAATCAGCTACAAGGCTCTCCTGTACAAGATCAAGCAGTACGATCTGTCGCCACGAAGTCCAGAGTAGACGAGCAGGCTGATGGCGATTCGGGTGGTCGCCACCGGCTGGTGATTCGATACGAAAATCATGCGGTGAGAGGGTTTGCGGACGCGAAGGAGCTTGGGTCGATTGAAGACCTGCTCCGGAGCGAGACGCAGTATCCTTTGGAAACGATTCGACTTAATCCGCTGAACTCGGATACGACCGAGGAGTTTCCGACGAAGGACGCGAAGGCGGTCTTCTTTGTGAAGACCTTCGATGGAGACCTGCGGCATAGAGCCCTGCATTTTCATGAACATGCGCCGATTGTGCCGGGGCTGTGGGTGCGGGTGTACTTCTACGACAACGAGATGATCGAGGGGATCATCAGCAATACAAAGGACTTTGTGCTGGAGACGGGGTTCTTTCTGATGCCTACGGACCCAAATGGGAATAATCGGCTGGTGTATGTGCTGAAGGCCGGGCTGAAGGACTTTCACGTTCTGGGGATGCGGAACTATCCGAAGTTTCTGACTTAGTTTTTTAGAAAAAGTCTGGCGGTTCCGGAGTGCGGGGACACCTGTTTTTTTGCAGGGGTTTTGGGAAATGTGGGTTCTCGCTGCTTGGTTTTCTGTGGTCAGGTTGTGGGTGGCTGCGTGGTTTGAGATGGTTCGGAGACGACCACTTTGGATGGGGAGAAAAATACGCCACTCTTTTGGGATTTATTTTGGGGTTGAGGCATTGGCTGGGAAAGGAAGGCATACCCCAGGGGCTGAAGCCCTTTTTTCGCGTAACGGAGAGACCCAAGGCTAAAACCTTGGGGTACCCAGAAGCAAAAACTGGATTCTCCAGACACTGCCTAAAGCCCCTCTTTCCTGTCTGAAGAAGGATCAAGGCTAAAGTCTTGGGGTCTGGGTGCAAAAGCGGATTCCTTTCCTTCGATTTCGCTCAGGGGCGGAAGGACAAAGCGAAGGGCATGGGTGGACGAGGATGGTTCGGGGGAGCGTCCGGGGTGGGGATGGGCGGTGGAAGAGTGCTAGTGTTTGAACAGGGCCGAGTGCGGCTGGCTGGTTCCGGTTGGACCGGGAGCGTCGGGACGATTCTGGATTTCGGTTTCGGTGACTGAGGACTACGGATGAGCCGGAGAACGGAGCACTCCCTGCCTTTGAGGTTTTGTCGGTTGATGATGGGGAAGGATTTTATAGCTCGTTTGCGGCTGGTATTGCTGGCGCTGTTTGCGCTGATGGGAGCGTGCACGGTGGGGCAGGCTCAGATCTCGTTTCCTTCGGCGATCAATCTGGCGCTGCAGAGCAGTCCTCGCGTGAAGATGGCGCAGGAAGACATCAACAAGGCTCGGGCGGTGGAGGCTGAGGCGCGGGATGTATTCATTCCCAGTCTTTCGGCCAGCGTGGGGGCCGGGGCGACGTATGGGATTACGCTGACGGTGCCGACGATCTTTACGATCAGCTCGCAGTCGCTGGTCTTCAACTATTCGCAGCGCGACAATATGCGGGCGGCGAAGCTGGGGGTGGAGGCGGCGCGGCTCTCCTACCAGGACGTGTGCGACCAGGTGGAGGAGGATGCGGCGAACGCGTACCTCGCTCTGGATTCGGCGTTGCAACGGCAAGAGGCTTTGACGGCGGAGCATGGGTTTGCGATGCGGCTGGTGGCGATTGTGCAGCAGAGGCTGGACGTGGGGGTGGAGAGTCCAATTGAGCTGAAGAAGGCCCGGCGGACGGAGAAGCAGGTGCTGTTGCAGTTGCAGCAACTGGAGGACGAGATCGCCGGGCTGCGGGAACACCTGGGGACGCTGACGGGGTTGCCGGGGAACCGCCTGATGACGGTGCCGGACAGTATTCCGTCGTCGCTTTCGGCTGCGCCTGAAGCTACGGCTGCGGAGGCGCCGGATAGTCTGGCGTTGCAGGCTGCCGAGGCGAATGTGAAGGCGAAGCAGCAGAGGGCGTTCGGGATGGCGCGGTATCTGTGGCGTCCGCAGATTGCGTTTGAGGCGCAGTATGGACGGATCAGCCCGATCAATAACGTCTCCGAGTATTACAACCTGCATGGCAACTACAACACCGCGGAGGGCGGGGTGCAGGTGCAGCTTCCGTTTCTGGATGCGGCGCACAAGGCGCGGGCGCGACAGGCGGAGGCGGACGCGCTGCACGCGGCGCATGAGGCCGACTATCTGCGGGAACAGGAGAATGAGAGCCGGGTGAAGTTGCAGCACTCGATTGCAGAGTTGCAGACGAAGGCAGAGCTGGCGGAGATCGATCGAGGGATTGCTCAGGACCAGTTGGACGCGATGCTGGTTCAGATCAATGCGGGCAGCGGAAATAATGCTGCTCCTCCGATGACTCCGAAGGAAGAGCAGAATGCGCGGATTCAGGAGCGGCAGAGGTATCTGGATTTTCTGAATGCGAATTTGCAACTGCAACAGGCACAGATATCGTTGATGCGGCAGATGGGGGAGCTTGCGGGGTGGCTGAAGTCGATTGCCAGTGTGCAGGGTGTGGTTCCGGTGAAGCCGTGATGGGGCTTGCGTGGGTGGCGCGAGTTGGATGGTATGGCTTATGGTGGATTAAAGTTTTCCTCTTACTAGATTCCGGGCCAAAGCGGGAGGAGCATCGGAGGCAGGTTTGGATTTTGGGTTCCGGGGCTGGATGTGGAGCCCGTGGGTGCGAAAGAGATATTGCGCGGCTCTGCTGATGGTGGGGATGTGGCGGGCGGTGTCTGCCGGGGCGCAGGAGTCGGCGGTGCAGTACATCGAGTATCCGCAGATACGCGGCGTGCCGAGGGAGTTCAGGACGAATCTGCTGCCTAAGTGGATGACGCTGGATATGCAGCTTCGTGGAAGGACGGAGGGGCAGACCTCTGTGAACTACATCTGGGGCAATGGGCAGGCGTATGAGCTGACTCGGGTGTATGGCGGCATGGAGGTGAGGCCGACGAAGTTCCTGACGGGCTATATCCAATTTATGGACACGCACGCGCTGGGGATGCCGCTGAAGTATGTGGCTTCGAATATGCGGAATGTGTTCGATGACCGGCAGGCTTATCTTGAGTTCCATACAGGCAAGGTGAAGGTCTTTGCGGGCAGGCAGGAGCTGCGGTACGGGGGCGAGAGACTGATCGGCATCAGCGACTGGTCGAACAACAGCCGGACGTGGGACGGGTTCGTGGGGCGATATGGAGACAGGAACCGGATTGATGTGTTCAGCACGTCGGTGACGGGGATTCATGCTTCGTCGCTGGACAGGCATGGAGCGGGGTTGACGTTTCATGGCGTGGTGGGAACGATTGGCACGGTGGTTCCGCATACGATGATTCAGCCGTTTGTTTACTTCAAATCGTTTCCCGGAGTGACGAGCCAGGAGGGAGTGAAGGGCTCCGATCTTTTTGTGACGCCGGGGGTGGAGGTGGCGGGGGTTTATCCCGTTGGGTTCGATTTCGATGCGCTGGTGGCGATTCAGCGTGGGAACTATGCGAACGATTCGGTGAAGGCGGGGGCGGGATACTTTAAGGCAGGGTGGAACTTTTCGAAGTTGCCGTGGAAGCCGCGATTGAGGCCGGAGTATGACTATGCCTCGGGGAATGACAGGCAGGACCTGAATCGGGTGGGGACGTTCGATCAGCAGTATCCGAGCAATCATAATGCGTTTGGCCTGACGGATTTGTTTGGGTATCAGAACATCAAGCAGGAGAGGCTGAATCTGGATCTGATTCCGAATAAGAAGCTTTCTCTGCTGATTCAACAGGAGTGGTTGCAGATGGCGACGCGGTTCGACAATGTCTATAACAGCTCGGCGGGTGTGCTGGTGAAGGCTCCGACGACGGGGTTGGAGAGCGCGGATCTGGGGAGAGAGTTCGATGCCTCGGGGAAGTATCTGATTACAGACTCGCTGGTGGCGAATGCGGGAGTGGCACACTTCTCGCCGGGAACGGTGATGCAGGAGAACGGGCATGGAGCGCCGTTGACGCTTGGATATTTCAGTTTGACGTATCGGTTCAAGGTGAATCACGCGCAGTAAGGGATGATGCCGGGAGAGTTATAGTTCCATTAAGGCTCACTTCAGTTTGGTGGGCGAAGAGAGGATGACGACGTGGCTGAGGAAAAGGACCAATCCAGACTAAGCAGACGTAAGTTTCTTGAGACGGGCTCGGCGGTGCTGGTTGCAGCGGCTGGGGTGCAGATGGCGCAGGGACAGGAGAAGTCGGTGCAGACGCCGAACCATACGGGCGTGAATGAGGCGCAGCCGCTGCCGATCAATAAGGCGCTGGACGATCAGAACGGCTCGTCGGTGTGGGCTCCGGAGACGGACGCGGGTGGGCAGCCGCCGTTCAAGTATCCGTTCTCGTTTGCTCATAAGAGGATTGAAGAGGGCGGGTGGACGCGGCAGGTGACGGTGAGGGACCTGCCGATCTCGAAGAAGATGGCGGGCGTGCAGATGCGGCTGATCAAGGGCGGCATCCGCGAGCTGCACTGGCATGTGGGCGCGGAGTGGGCGTTCATGATCTCGGGCACGGCTCGGATTACGGCTGTGGATCAGCAGGGGCGGGCGTTTGTGGAGGATGTGAACGCGGGCGACCTGTGGCTGTTTCCGGGGGGGATTCCGCACTCGATCCAGGGGCTGGGCGAGGACGGGGCTACGTTTCTGCTGGTGTTCGATGATGGGAACTTCAATGAGTTCCAGACGTTTCTGCTGACGGACTGGCTGACGCATACGCCGAAGGAAGTGCTGGCGAAGAACTTCGATGTGCCGGAGTCTACGTTCGACAAGGTGCCGAAGAAGGAGTTGTTTATTTTTGAGCGGCCGCTGCCGCGCTCGCTGGAGGAGGAGAAGAGAGACGCTGCGGCAGGCACGGGGATGGTGCCGAATACGTTTGCGTTCTTCCCGGGGAAGATGGCTCCGACGAAGGTGTCGAAGGGCGGCGAGGTGAAGATCGTAGATAAGAAGAATTTTCCGGCGACGAATATCGCGGCGGCGATTGTGACGCTGAAGCCGGGAGGTCTGAGGGAGCTGCACTGGCATCCGAACGAGGACGAGTGGCAGTACTACGTGAAGGGCAAGGGACGGATGACGGTGTTCTCGGCTGGCGGGCACGCGCGGACGATGGACTTCGAGGAGGGCGATGTAGGGTATATTGAGCGGTCGGCTCCGCATTACATCGAAAATACCGGGGATGCGGATCTGGTGTTTCTGGAGGTGTTCCCGACGCCGCACTATGAGGATATTTCGCTGGCGGAGTGGCTGGCGCATACGCCTTCGCGGCTGGTGGATCAGCATATTGCTACGGGAGAGGATTTCCTTCGGAAGATTCAGAAGAAGGAGATGGTGGTTACTCCGGAGTAGCTGGCGGATGATGAAAAGAGACGGTGACGGGATTCGTTCCTGTCACCGTCTCTTTTTTATGTAACTTTTTAGGTTTCTTATTTGTCGGTGTTGGTTGGGTGGGTACGCAGGTGGTAGAAGGTCAGGCCTATGAGGTTGCTTAGGAGGGTGGTGCCGAGGATTTTGGCGGCGTAGGCTTTGGGGTTTTCCACGGCTACGAAGGGGTAGGCGGAGACCGTGAAGCAGAAGAGGGTGGCGCATAGGCCGGTGATGGAGGTCAGGCGCAGCCAGCGGGGCAGGGCGGTGCGGAGGGTTTGGGAGCCTATGAGCGGGATGGCGAACATGGCTATGTAGGCTATCTCGTAGTGGGTGATGGAGGCGTTTTCGAGGACCTGGAAGGCTTCCTGGGCGTGGACTCCTATGCTGGCCAGGACCAAGAGCAAGAGGATGATGGCGCAGGTGAAGAGGATGGCGTTGGTGGGGGTTTGGCGGCGCGGGTGGAGGCGCGTGAACCAGGTGGGGATGAGGTAGTCCCAGCCAGCGGCTAGGGGGAGACGGGTGACTCCGGTGAAGAGGAAGCTGGCGGCGGCTATGAGGCGGAACTGGACGAGGAGGATGGCGAGGATGGCGACTATGTTGCCGAGGCCGCGGTCTCCGAGGGCGTAGCGGAGGGTCTGGGGGATGGGGGCGATGAAATCGATGTGGTTGCGGGAGAAGGCGAGGACGGTGCTGGTGCCGAGGATGAACATGGCGCAGATGGCGGGCGAGGCCAGGATGACGGACTGGCCGATGGAGCGGGCGGCGTCCTTGCTTTCCCCGGCGAGGATGGCGATGTATTCGAGGCCGCAGAGAGCGCCGAAGAGCATTTGGCCGAAGAGGGCGAGCGAAACCATGCTGATGTGGGGGAGCTGGATGGGGAGGGGCTCGTAGTGGATGGGCTGGTGATGCGCGTAGGCCCAGAGAGGCAGCAGGATGAGGGTGGTGTAGACGAGGAGGATGGAGACGCCGCCGATGTTGTGAATCCACTTGCCTAGTTCGAGTCCGTAGAGTGCGGCTAGAGTGATGGCGGCGACGAGAGTGGCTACGATGGCGAAGGAGGCGAGGTGGTTTTCCGGCAGCCAGGCGGCAGAGGGGCCGATGAGGTAGGAGATCTCGGTGGGGATGGCGTAGAGGATGCTGGCGATGACGGCGATGCCGTAGACCCAGAGGTTCCATGCGGTCATGAAGCCGCCGCGGTCGCCGAATGCGGTTCGGGCCCAGACGTAGAGGCCGCCTTCGAGGGGCATCTGGCGGTTGAGACAGATGACGGAGGCGGCCATAGGGACGTAGAAGAGAAGCATGGCGGCGATCCAGGTGAGGGTCTGGGCGCGGCCTAGTCCGGCGGCGACGCCTACCCAGGAGCTGCCGACGACGCAGAGGATCTGCGTGAGGACGAGATCGCGCAGGCGAAGCTGGCGATGGAGTCCGTGCGAGCCAGCTTCGGCCGCGGACTGGGTTCCGGGTGAGGAGACAGGCGCAGAAGAGGGCATGTGCTGGGTATGGTCGCACAGGTGGGGCGGGTTGCGAAGGATTTTTTCTGCTGGTTGAGCGTTTTTTTGCTTCGCCTCTCGCGATAAGGCGGCGATAGGCGAAGCTCAGGATGACAGGGTTCGATTGCAACGACAAGGACAACAGCAAAAACCAAGGCAATCAATCTGTCGCTTCGTCCTTCGGACTTTGCTCCCGCCTTCGGCAGAGTGGTGGTCGCTTCGCGACGGCCTTTTGACGTGGGGCTGAAGCCCCACGCTAATCCCAACGACAAAATGAAAGAGGCAGTCTCCGCTGAATGTTTCTGCGGGCTGCCTCTTTCATTTGTAACTGATTTTGTTTCTTATGCGCCTACGGGCTCGGCTACCTTGACCTTGACGGGGGTGAGCCAGTTGTAGCGGTCGGGCTTGAGGCCGTTGACGATGCCGAAGAATTCGTCGTGGAGGGCCTTGGTGATGGGGCCCATGGAGCCGTCGCCGATGAGGATGCGATCGACGGAGCGGAGATGGGTGACCTCGGCGGCGGTGCCGGTGAAGAATGCCTCGTCGGCGATGTAGAGGAGCTCGCGGGGCAGGGACTGCTCGACGACCTCGATGCCGAGCTGTTTGGCCAGGGTGATGATTGAGCTGCGGGTGATGCCGTTGAGCACGGAGTTAGCGAGGGGCGTGGTGTAGAGGACGCCGCCGCGGACGAGGAAGAGGTTCTCGCCGGAGCCCTCGGAGAGATAGCCGTTGACATCGAGGGCGATGCCTTCGACGTAGCCGTTGATCTCGGCTTCCATGCGGATGAGCTGCGAGTTCATGTAGTTGGCGCCGGCCTTGGCGAGCGAGGGCATGGTGTTGGGAGCGAGGCGCGACCAGGAGGAGACGCAGACGTCGGCGCCCTCGTTGCCGTGGACATATTTGCCCCAGGGGAAGTTGGCGACGTAGAGATCGACGGGAGAGGTAAGCGGGTTGACGCCGATCTCGCCGTAGCCGCGGAGAGCGATGGGGCGGATGTAGCAGGGAGTGACCCCGTTGGCTTCCACGAGGTCGACGACAGCGGAGCAAAGCTGGTCGAGCGTGTAGGGAAGCGGCATACGGTAGATCTTGGCGGAGTCCGCGAGGCGAGCCATGTGTTCGGGAAGGCGGAAGACGCCAGCGCCCGAGGGCTGGTTGTAACAGCGGATGCCTTCGAAGACGGAGGAGCCGTAGTGAACGACGTGCGACATGACGTGAATCTGTGCTTTATCCCACGGAATGAGATTTCCGTTGTGCCAGATATTTTGTGTGGATTGGATGGGCATTGGTCTCTCCTGCGATAAGGGTAATTATAGCTCCGGGCCGGGGATTGAGAGGCCATGCGGTTGTTGCATGAGGTGATGCAAGGAAGGATTTCCGAGGTTTGGGTTGACATTCTACCCATGTGGGCGGATACTTGGGTCGAATGGCTACCCAAGAGGATAACCGGATTGCACTGTTGCAGGGAACGCTGGACCTGCTGATTCTGAAGACGCTGGCGCTGGGCCCATGTCATGGGCAGGGGGTGGCGCGTCTGATTCAACGTCAGTCGGAGGAGGTGTTCTTTGTCGATCATGGATCGCTGTATGTGGCGCTTCAGAGGCTGGAGGACAAGAGATGGATTCGGGCGGAGTGGGGCGTGAGCGAGAACAACCGTAAGGCGCGGTTTTATACGTTGACGGCGAAGGGCAGGGAGCAGCTTATCGAGAAGACCAGCGAGTGGAGGCGGCTCTCGCGTGCCATGGGGCTGGTTCTGGATGGGAATAAAGGGCCGCAGGAGACGGAGGCGTAAATGTTCCGGCGCAGGCGCAGTGCGGAAGACTTTGCGGAGGAGATCAGGTCGCATCTTGAGCTCGAAGCAGACGAGTTGAAGCGCGAGGGCCTGGGCGAAAACGAGGCGCAGCGGAAGGCCCGACTTGAGTTTGGGAGTGTTCGCGCGGCGCAGGAGCGGTTCTACCTGCGGGATCGATGGGTATGGCTGGATAAACTGCTGCGGGACCTGCGGTTTGGCCTGCGTTCGATGCGGCAGAGCCCTGTGTTTGCTTTGACGGCGATTGGGATGCTGGCGCTTGGAGTGGGCGCGAATACTGCGGTGTTCAGCGTGATGAACGCGGTGCTGCTGCGGTCGCTGCCGGTGGCCGATCCGCAACGGGTGGTGAATCTGCGGACTTCGAGAGCGCCGGATCGGGTGGACAGGATCAATGACGGAGATATGTTTTCGTATCCGGTGTATGAGGCGCTGCGCGAGCAGAAGGATGCGTTGAGCGAGGTGATCGCGGTTGGAATGCTTTCGGCCGACAAGGTGAATGTGAGGGTGGGGGGAGAGCCGGAGGAGGCTGAGGCCGATATGGTGAGCGGCAACTTCTTCAGCGGGCTTGGGGTGAAGCTGGCGCGGGGACGCGGATTTACTGCGAAGGATGAGAGCGATCATGCGCAGGTGATGGTGATTAGCTACAAGTACTGGACGCGACGGTTTATGCGCGATCCGGGAGTGGTGGGGAAGACGATCTATGTAAAGGGGGTTCCTTTTGCGGTCATCGGGGTGGCGGCGGAGGGATTTGAGGGGACCGATCCGGGGCAGTCGCTGGACTTCTGGATTCCGCTGCAGGGCCGAGGTGAGTTCAATGTGCTGGGGCGTCCGGCGAAGGATGGAAGCGCGATGTATCTCGCGGACTCGAAGTGGTGGTGTCTGCGGCTGATGGGGCGGCTGGCTCCGGGGGTGAGCCGCGAGCAGGCGATTGCGCGTTTGCAGAAGGTATTTCAGACGGCGGCTTATGTTGGGCTGGGTGGTCCGATGAAGGGGGAGCGACTGCCGGTATTGAGCTTTGTCGATGCGAAGAACTTTCCTGGTTACGAGGAGCAGGCGGGATCGCCGTTGCAGGTGCTGATGGTGATGGTGAGCCTGGTGCTGCTGATCGCGGTGACAAATGTGGTGATGTTGCTGATGGCTCGGAACGCTACACGGCAGCGGGAGTTTTCGCTGCGGCTGGCGTTGGGTGCGCGGCGGGGTGAGCTGTTGCGGCAGTTGCTGGTGGAGAGCGCGCTGCTGGTGACGGCAGGAGGGTTGCTGGCGTGGGGTTTTGCGGAGGTGGCGACGCGGGTGCTGGGGCGTTGGGCGCAGATTGAGTCGAGCCTGGCCCCTGATGGTGTGGTGCTCGGTGTGACGCTGGGCGTGTTGGCGCTGGTGGCGGTGTTGTTTGGCGTGTTGCCATTTCGGGTTGCGATTGCGGGCGGTGCGGAGATGGCTTTGAAGACGCAGTCTTCCACGTCGAATGCACATGCCGGGAGGACGCGGTTTGGGAGGATCGCGGTGGCGTTGCAGATGGCTCTGTGTGTGGTGTTGCTGGTCAGCGGCGGGTTGCTGGCTCGGACGCTGTGGAATCTGGAGAAGATTCCGCTGGGGATGCAGACGGATGGGCTGGTGGTGTTTGGGCTGAATCCGCAGAAAGTCCATACGGAGGCGGAGCTGGTGCAGTTTTATCAGGAACTGCAACGGCGGTTACGTGTGTTGCCGGGAGTGGAGTCGGTGACCGTAATGCAGAATAGGGTTGGGTCGTTGTGGTCGAACAACTCGAATGTGATGGTGGACGGCAAAAACCCTGATCTGGGTAAAAGGCAACCGACGATTGTCCGCAATAACGATGTGGGGCCGGACTTTTTTCATACGCTCGGCGTGCCAGTGCTGCTTGGACGCGAGTTTATAGATGCGGATACGGCAACGTCGCCAAAGGTTGCGGTTGTGAATGAACTGTTCGTGCAGACGTTTCTGCAGAAGCAGGACCCTTTAGGGCATCGTATGAACGACATGGTGATTGTGGGTGTGGTGAAAAATCATAAATACGCCAATGTGAATGAAGATCCGATGCCGATGGCCTGGGAGGACTATGCGCAGATGAAGGCTGAGGGGGCGATGAATGTGGAGATGAGGGTGAGGGGAGATGCTCTGGCGATGCTTCCTATGGTTCAGAAGATAGTGGCGCAGATAGACCCCGATTTGCCGTTGATTAAGCCCATGCTGCAGAGGGCCCAATTCGAGGAGACGATCTCGCAGCAGATTCTGTTTGCGCGGCTGGGTGAGTTCTTTGGGTTGTTAGCAGTGGCGCTGGTGGCGACGGGGCTTTATGGAACGCTGGCGTATCGCGTGAATATGCGGACAGCGGAGATTGGCCTGCGGATGGCTGTGGGAGCGAAGCGCGAGCAGGTGGTGTGGATGATTCTGAAGGACAGCCTGCTGCTGACTGCTGTCGGTATTGCGGTGGGAATACCTTTGGCGATGCTGGCGGGGCGTTCGCTCGCTTCGGTGTTGTATGGGGTAAAGCCGCTGGACTGGGTGAGTTATGCGCTGGCGGTTGCGGGGATGGTGGTGGTTGCGCTGGCGGCGAGTGCGATCCCGGCACGTCGAGCGGCGAGCGTGAATCCTTTGGTGGCGCTGCATACGGACTGAGTATCGGGGTGAAGGAGGAACAGGAGTAGGGTGATTTACGCCTGCTCCTCCTTTGCGGGTGTTCAGTCGGCGATGCCGGGGTTGGGGGCGTCGATGCCGAGAGCGGTGGCTAGTGAGATGAGGTGGTCCTGCTCCTGCATGAGGATCTCGCGGATGGACTCGCCGATGGCGAACTCGTTGAGCTCGTCGCATTGCTTGATGCGGCGTCGGTATTGAGCGATGGTCTCTTTCTCGTTTTCGAGGTCGAAGCGGAGCATGTCTTCGGCTTTTTCGCTGGTTTTGACGGGCTTGGGCGTGACGGAAGGCATTCCGCCGAGGTAGTCGATGTGATTGGCGACGGCGATGGCGTGGGCCAGTTCTTCGGTGGCGTGGACGGCTAGCTCGGCGGCGATGTTCATATATTGCGCGCCCTTGAGGACCTGGGAATAGTTGACGTAGGCGATGATGGCCTGATATTCGCGGGAGAGATCTTCGTTGAGAAGATCGATGAGCTTTTTGCGTGTGATGGACGATGTAGAGGTGCTGGTGCTTTTGTTCGGCATGTCTTTCCCTCTCCGGCTTGCTTCGGATGTTGGTTCCGAAGGGTGAGATGCAGGATAGGCGGACGGCGTTTGTGAGGCGCGGCGTGGGAGAATGAGAGTGTGATCGTCGATGCGCATTCGATGAGCTTTGCGGTGCTGGGGAGATCGGCTTATGTGCGGTTCTCTCTGCTGGCTTTGAGCTCGATCTTCTTTCTGGTCGATCCGTTTGCCGCGCTGCCTACGTTTCTTGCCGTGACGGCAGGGGCGGATAAGCTGCGGCAAAGGACGATGGCCAGGAAGGCTTCGCTGACGGCCCTGGTGGTGTTGAGCGCGTTTGCGCTGGGTGGGCAGTACATCTTCAGGATGTTCGGGATTACGCTGCCGGCCTTTGAGATTGCGGGCGGGATCATTCTGCTGCTGATCGGCTTGGACATGTTGGAGGCGAAGCGGTCGCCTACGCAGGAGTCGCGCGAAGAGACGACGGAGGCGGCGCAGAAGGAAGATGCGGGGATTGTGCCGCTGGGGATTCCGATGCTGGCGGGGCCGGGATCGATTACGAGCGTGATGGTGCTGGTGGGGCAGGCGCAGACGGAGTGGCAGATGATTGCGATTCTGGCGTCGATCGCGATTACGGCGGGGATCTGCTACCTGGTGCTGGGGAACTCGGACAGGGTGGCCGGGGCTATGGGGGAGACCGGGGTAAGGATCCTGGTGAGGATCATGGGGCTGCTGCTGGTGGCGCTGGCGGTGCAGTACTTCGTCAACGGGCTGGTGGATCTGGGGATTATTGCGAAGCCTTAGAAGATAGTGGCCTGCCTGCCGGGCCACTGCGTGTGGGGCGGTATATACCGCACGAAGGCAGTTCTATCCCCTTAGGCCTGGCCGTTGACCGGGGACTATATCCCTCCGAACAATGTGAGGCCCCATAGTGATTGATCCTGCCCGGGGAGGTATGCACCTCGAAAAGCGGGCATTTCGCGTGTAGCAGGTCGTCCGTAAGGACATGTTTTTGAGTTTTTGTTGGTGTGACGCAGAAATCTGCGATTTTTTTAACCGCGTCTTTATTGGGTTAAAGGAAGTTTTCTACAGAAAGACAGGATTATTAACAGGCTGGGGCTTGCACGGAGTGGGGGGCACTGCTATTCTCAGGAAGTCGCAAAGAGGTAACGAGCAAGAAACGAAGTGAAGCAAAGAAAAAGCTTGCACGGAAACGAAAAGCAAGATACTCTAAGTGAGTTGCAAAGAAACAATGCTTCTCACCTTGGCTTGAAGTAAGGGGCCGCTAAATAAGGTTGATGGAGCGCAGTCCAAGCGTTTGATATCGGTTTAGAGCCTAAAGGGCCTACCGGAAATCCAAACCCAAGTAACTGCTAGTGAATTTTAGGAGCTTAGTGCTCCGCGCTCGAAATTAGAGCGTTACGGTGTTTTGAGATTTTGTGCTGTGCGAACGATGTCAGCAACTTTCTTTGCCTTGAGATTGAGTCTCGAAGGTAAAGAAAACAAAAGTTGACAAGATGATCGAAGGTTGATAATCTTAGAAAGTTCGCTAAAACGTCGGTAGCCGCTGACGAGCTTCGAGAAAGGATGATGTTTAGTCCTGCGAAGATAGAAATAAGCGGTAAATGAGGCGAAATCAGCGCATTAAGTTCGAGGACAAGATCTGGCTTTGCCGATCAGTCCTTGATCCAAAACTGCCCGCTAAGGCGGATGCAGTCAGGATCTTTGACAACATGGTTGAACGTGCCAGTCGTGAGATGATACGAAATTTGGTTTAGTCATTCTCACTAGTTATATCCTTCGCTCCTTTCGAGCGAGCGAAGGCGCACGATCCATCCCGACCCCTGTCGATGGATGGCGTGCAAACCAAGATTAAACGAGAGTTTGATCCTGGCTCAGAATCAACGCTGGCGGCGTGCCTAACACATGCAAGTCGCACGAGAAAGGGGCTTCGGCCTTGAGTAAAGTGGCGCACGGGTGAGTAACACGTGAATTATCTACCTCCGAGTGGGGAATAACCTAGAGAAATCTGGGCTAATA
>JAATEV010000048.1 GCA_015655585.1 Terriglobales bacterium
AAAGGGAAATTCCGTGCAAAATAGAGCACCAAAGGCGCGATATTCGCATTGCCTAAGTGTCCTGTTTCCATGTATTTATAGTCAATAGAAGGACTTGCAAAAAGTTCTGGCGGAGAGACAGGGATTCGAACCCTGGATACCCTTTCGAGTATGCCGCCTTTCCAAGGCGGTACATTCAACCACTCTGCCATCTCTCCGCTGTTATCTCAGTGGCTTTTTAGAGGCTATCACATCCTGAGCCTTTTGCAGCGGTTCCAACGCCTTACGGAGCCTGTGCATCCACATTTTGTTTCACATTCTCCCCCGCCATCAGCTCCAATGGAACCCCCTGCGTCAGGTATCCCCGCAGTGTCGACGCATCGTTCCAGTTCACGTGCCACCCATGGTCGATCACCACCAGAATGTACTGCCCCGGAAGAACATCGTCCAGCTCAAATCCGCCATCTGTATTCGTCTGCTCGCGCCGCGGAATCAGGATCGAATTCGGGTCTTCGATCGTCGTCGGGGCCAGCAACACCATCGCACCCTCCGCGGGCTTACCCCGAAACATCGCCACCCCGGCTAGACTCGCCCGTCCGTTCGCCACATGCAGCGTCAGCGTGGCCGATCCTGCCGCAAGAGTGACATACCGTCCCGCCGCTTCCGCACCCTTTGCCGTGATTCCCGTCAAATAGAGGTCCGGCCGTCCTTGCAGGACCACCTCATAGCGTCCCGGACTCATCTCCATCGTCCGCTCGTCCTCACGCCCGACCGAGCCCCGGCGAAAACCCGATCCACCGGGGCCACCAAATCCCCCTCCAAACAGCCAGCCCTCGCCTCCACCAGCCGTATCGACGAAGTTCACCCCCGGCAAACGCGAATCGCCGCCGCCCTTGCCAAGTCCGTCAAACTGGATCGTCACCTTGACCCCATTGGTGCGCGAATTCAAATCCAGCACTTGCACCGCTCCCTGCTTCACCTCAAGAATGGTTGGGCCACGATCCTGTCCCGGCCCAGCCATGCTGATCCTGTACCGCCCCGGCGCCAGTCCGCTGAACTCCATCTGCCCCTGCACGTCCCCTGGCCTTGCGACCTGCATCGAAATCGGATTCGTTATTCCCGGAATCAGTGGCTGCACGATTGGAAACACTGTCACCGGCCTGCCGCCGTTCGTCGGAATCGGAACCGCGATCCGCAAATGCGCCGAGGGCACCGGTGTCAGGTTGAAGTCCGCCTGCCGGGTCTCGCCCGCCTGCAACACAATCGGTTCTGCCTGATTCATGTCGTCCGTACCCGGAAACCACGTCGCCGCATAAGAAAAATCCAGCGGAGGATCGACAGATACCGCTCCATTACTCTGCGCCCTCGCCTGAGTCGCATACCACGGCTGCGCCTGCACCAGCACGCGATACCTTCCCGGAGCGATGTTCGCCAGCTCATACCTCCCGCGGTCGTCCGTCTGCGCCGTGGAGCGCAACCCGCTCCGTGCCACGCCACTCTCCGCTCCCGCCGCCACCGTATGCAGCGATACCTGCGCATTCCGCACCGGCTCTCCCGCCTCATCCAGCACCACGCCTGCAATCACCGCCTGCGGACCGATCTCGAACCGTAGATCGATCGTCGGCTTTGCCGGGCTTAGAACAATCGCCGTGCTGAACGTAGACTCATGCTCCTCATAGGCCTGCGTTACAAATCCCCGCGCACTGGCCGAGAGCCGCCACGCCCCCGCCGACGGCACCGGCACCGAAAAGTGCCCATGTTCATCGCAGGCAACGTCGTCCGAATTCCCCTGCATCGGATTCCCGCGAACGAACTGCCGATTGCCCGCAAACCCTCGCCGCGCAAATGGAGCCACCGTCATCCGGCAGTACGGCACCGGGCTCTGGTCCACGCTGTTGATGACGGTCCCCGTAATCAAATACTTTCCCGCAGCAGCAGCCTGCGGCCGAACCGAACCGCGCCCCTGTCCCGCAGCAGCCATCACGCCGAATCCGAAGACCACCGCAACCATCCGGCAGAGCAGGGAAGAGGTCTTCATGGAATCAACTCCGCGGCAGGTATCGCATCCAGATCCAGCGAAGCCTTCTCTGCCGCCGTCACCGTCACTGAGCCAACATGCGCCGCAAACGCCGAAAGGGAAGCGGGGTCCGCATAGTTGAAGGAGTGCCTCCGCTCAAACGCCACCACGCGGTAACTTCCCGGCGGCACCCGCGAGTTCGAATACCCTCCATCCGCATTGCTCCGCATGGAGATAACCGGCTGCGCGCTCGGACGCGTAGCCACCAGGTACACCCAGCAGGCGCATGGAGTCCCGTTCAACTTCACGCCGCCCTGAACGCTCCCCATCTGGTCGCTCAACGTCACTCGGATCGTCATCCCGGAGCTGCCCGCCGCCACCGTCAACCCATCCTGAAGCAAATCCGACGTCCCCGCCGCCACCGACTTCACATACCAGTTGCCGCTCCCGCGAGCCAGAACGCGATAGCTCCCCGGACTCGCCACAAATCCGTAAGTCTGCCCCCCAAGCGACGTAAGACGAATCGTAGAATCGTTCACCAGCAAATCCTGCTGATCGTTTTGCAGCGTCAGGCTCAGTTGCGAAGCTGACGACGGAACCTGCGCCGCATCAGCTATGGAATCTTCATCCACCTGAATCTCCACCGGAATCGCCGGAACCTGCGCAAACCGGAATACCACCCCCGAGATGTCGTGATCCGGAACCGTCACCGCGGCCTCCGCCTGAGACACCGCCCCCGGCCCCCCGTTCCGAGCCACCAGCGTATAGCGTCCCTGGGGAAGCTCCATCTTTATCTCACCGCGAGATCCGCTGGAGAGCGCATTAAGCTGCATCGTTTCTCCGCCGGTCGTCGTAGCCGTAATCCGCATGAATCCCATCCCACGTTGCGGAAGCGCGTCGCTGCTGGCCGTCACCGTATGCGGAACGCCCGTCACTGGTCTCAGGTCAAAGTGCAGCTCTTCGCCGCTGTGGATACGGATGTTTTCTGAAGCATTGGATGAAGTTTTCTCCGGAACGGTGGCAGGCAAAACAGATAATCCAGAATAGCGATCTCGGGCCGCAGATACCGTCGAAAGCCTGTAGCTTCCTGCCGGAACCGGCATCCGGAAGTTCCCATGCGTATCCGTCCCCGTAAAGCCGGACGGCACCTGCCGTGATCCCGCCTCGTCGTAAACGCTCCGCGTTGCGATCACCTGAATCCCTTGGAGCGGCAACCCATCCCGCGAAGTCACAGTCCCGGTCAGCACCGCCTCCGGATACAGCAGAAGCCGAATTGTGCCCCCCAGTTGATCCCCCTGCACGAAGATATTCTGGCTGTCGAGCGGATCGGACGAGGCCGTAAACCCCGGCTTCACCACCATAAAGTTCCCGGTCGTGTCCGTATTCTGCGGGAATGCAAAGTGTCCGTCATGGTCCGTAAGCGCCGCCCGGCTGTTGAACCGAACCAGCGCCCGAGCCACCGGAGAGCCTGTGACCGCATTGATAACTTCGCCCCGAACCTCAGCCGGAGGAGTCGCATTGGCCCCGGCGCTCGTCGTCTGTCCTACCGCCGACAGCGCCACCGTCCCCGCCATCAACCACGAGGCACAGCGGCAGAAAGTCCTGGCGAACGGGAGCAAAAAACACCTCAGGCGTTGCATGGCAGGAGTATGACGATCCGACTCTCATATTAGTGAGTAAGCGGCGCAATCCCAAGCCCCATCGAGCCCCCGGACTCGCCGCCAGCTAGACCGGGGAGGAGTCCTTGCCTGAAACCGGCAACTCGATGAAGCACTGAGCGCCATGAGCGATCTCATCGTCAAAGTAGATGCGTCCGCCGTTCCGCTCAAGAATCAACCGGGCGATGGCCAGCCCAAGTCCCGATCCGCGCGGCGAACCCGCCTGATGAATCGCGCTGGTAAAGAACCGCTCGAAGACGCGTTGATACTCTCCCGGAGCGATGCCGGGGCCGTTATCACGAATCGCGATCCTGTGAAAAACCTGCCGCTCGCGCTCCACCTGGCCATAGACGATCCGCAGAGCGGACTGACCGGGGGAGAACTTGACCGCATTGTGCAGAACGTTGAGAAACGCCACGCGGACAAGGCTGCGGTCCGCAACCAGCGGCTCACGGGGCGCACCTGCGTCTTCCTCAATCACCGTGATCTGCCGCTCTTCAATCAGAACCTCCAGCAGTGCGAGGATCTCGTGAATCAGCTCAGGAAGAAAGAACGAGCCGGGCGAGCTGTCCGACTGAGCGGCCTCAGCCTTCGAGAGCAGAAGCAGTCCGTCGATCGTCTGGTTCAGCCGAATCGTCTCTTCCAGTATTCCGCTGATGGCCTCTCGATACGACGCATCCTGCCTGTCCTTCTGCAACGCAACCTCGCCGGTCGAACGGATAGAAGCAAGCGGGGTGCGAAGCTCATGGGCCGCGTCCGCGGTAAACCGCTGCAATTGCGCGAAGGCCTGCTGCAACCGTTCCAGAAGATGATTGAGCACGCGAGCCATGTGGCCCAGCTCGTCCTCAGGATTCTCCGGCACAATGCGGTCGTGAAGATTGCTGACTGTAATCCGCTCCGCGCGCGCGGCCATCGAAGCCAGCGGCCGCAGAGCGCGCCGTGCAACGCTGTAGCTGATGAACCCCGCGGCCACCAGCGCTACAGGCGTGGCCAGCAGAAGAAGCAGGAAGAAGTGCAGCATCTGGTCATGCAGCGGAGCCATGCTGTAGCCCAGCCGGATCAACACCGGCTTGCCCTGCACAGGATGAATATGGCTAATCATCAGAACTCGCGTTCCATCCGCCAGTGTTGTTGACCGCTCGTTATACGAGCGGATTCCCTCATCGGGCAGCGAGCTTCCGCCCAGGGTCGCTCCTTTCAGCGTATCCGTGCGATAGAGAACATCTCCCGCCAGGTCGCGGACCTCCATCAGCCGATCTTCCATCAACTGAGACTGCTGATGCGTATGGTATCCCTGCTCAAGCTGCAACGCGCCATGCGCGTCGAAGTAAAGCAGCCCCTCCACGGTCTCGACGTCCTGAATCTCATCATGGAAGATCTGCCGCTCCAGAAGCACGTATTGAAAGACAAAGACCGCCGCAATGTAGAGCAGCAGAACGCCCGTAAGGATGCCCACAAACCACAGCGCCAGCCGCGTCCGGATGTTCGTGGAACGAAGCAGCTTCATTGTTCCGGCTCCCGCAGAATAAAGCCGATGCCGCGCAGCGTATGCAGCAGCTTTACCGGAAACGGATCGTCGATCTTCCGGCGAAGGCGCGTCATCTGCACGTCGATCACGTTGTCGATCGGCGTAAACCGCGAGGTCTCGCGCCAGACGTCCTTCGCCAGCATCTCTCGCGAAACAGCCTGATTGCGATGCTCCAGCAGATACAGCAGCAGGTCATACTCCCGCGGAGTCAGCTCAATGGGAACCCCCGAACGGCTGACGAGGCGGGCCTTCGTATCGATGGAAACGTCCGCGATTTCCAGCGAATCTGACCGCTGCGGTGCGGGAAGACGCCGCAGCAGAGACGCAATGCGGGCAAGCAGCTCGGGAAATGAGAACGGCTTGCCAAGGTAGTCATCGGCGCCTGCGTTCAGTCCGGCAACGCGGTCGTCTACCGAGTTGTGCGAGGTAAGAATCAAAACTCGTGGAGGCAGATGCATCGTCCTGATCTGTGCCAGGATCTCCAGCCCGCCGCGCTGCGGCAGCGTAAGATCGAGCACCACAAGATCCGGCTGTGTGCTGTGTACAAGGAAGAACGCCTCTTCGCCCGTGCGTGCAAGAGCGACCTGGTAGCCGTTACCGGTCAGCCCCGACACAAGCGCATCCGCCACTCTGCCATCGTCTTCGACGACGAGTATGCGGCCTTGCCTGGATACCGAACTGGATGTCGCTGCGTGCAAAGGCTTTCCCTTTTATCGATCATTCCGCATCCATCGCCTATAGAGCAAGAGGACAGTTACAAATGTAAGGAATATGTAAGTCAGGCGTAAGCGGGTTCCATGATTCACTCAGGGGCATACCGGATCTTCCGGTTCTGGAGCCAGAATGAAACTCTCTCTCTTCGCAGGGATCTCCATACTTTCCGTCTCTTTCGTCGTCGCGCAGGCCGAACCGGGGAAGCTATCGCCGGGAACGACCCTGCCGATACAGTTCGAGCGCAGTATCGATAGCAGCCATGTCCATGCGGGCGATGCTGTAGCCGCAAAGACAACGCAGGTCGTCAAGCTCGACAACGGTGAGGTTCTGCCTGCCGGCGCACGCGTCACCGGCCACGTACTGGCCGCAAGAGGATTTGCCTTCGACAAGACGCCCTATGCCAGGCAGAGCGCATCCACTCTGACGATCCACTTCGATTCCATCCAGGCCAAAGGTGAAACCCTTCCGCTTCGCGTCTACGTGCGAGCCATTGCCGATCCGTTCGCAGTATGGGACTCCGAGCGTCCCCAGGCGACCGACATGGACCCCTTGAGCACCACGACGCAGATCGGCGGCGACCTTGTTGTTCCTTCGCAGAAGGAAGTCACCTCGCAGGATGGTGACACCGTCGGTTACAAACGTCATGGCGGAGTCTACGCGCACCTGATCTCGGCAACCGGCAATGGCCCCGCAACCTGCGATGCCAGCGACACCGAGCAGTCCATGGGGCACTTCTCCGCATCGGCCTGCGGGCTCTACGGCTTCACCGATGTGACGATGCTCGACGCAGGCAACGGCGCCGACTCATCAACGCTTACCCTGTCTGCTCGTCGCCGTTCGGCAAAGATCTGGGCGAAGAGCGAAGCGCTCCTAGAAGTTCTCGGCGACAACTCGAAGACGATCTCGCAGTAAGCAAAAACAAATCCGGAGAGTAATTGATGCTGAAAGCAGGACCCGCACTGAAGGTGACCATTCACCTGAATCAGGACACGGGCTCGACGCAGGGTTTTCTATACGAAGATATCCTTCGCTTCCTGGAGGAGCGCGGAATCAACGGAGCAACGGCCCTGCGTGCATTCGCCGGGTTTGGATCGCATCACAGGCAGCATCGTAAAGATGCAGGAGACGTAACCGCGGAGCATCGTCCGATCATCCTTTACTTCATCGACGAGACGGCAAAGGTGCAAGCCATCCTGCCGGAACTGCTCGTCATGGTCACCGATGGATTGATCGAAGCTCACCCGACAGAGATCCTGAAGAGCATCACAACAGCAGAGAAGGTCCTCTCCTGATGGTGCATCTACGGACGAGCCTTCTCTGCATTCTCTGCACCTTTTCTGCGAGCGCAGGTCTATGCCAGCAGCAGCCAGCGCCCTCCCAGACAACGCTGACGCTGACGCAGGCAGAGTCGATTGCCATTGCGAACCAGCCCCTCCTTCTCGCCGCGCAGCTTCGTTCACGAGCCTCCGAGCAGCGTATCCGCGAGGCGCGTTCCGGCCTGTTTCCAACCGTGGCCTTCAACGCAACCGGAGTCGATGTAGCAGACACAGGAACATCCATAGCGTCCGGCGCAATCACAACCTCATCTATCTCGAACCGCTTCTCCTATGGAGGCAGTCTCGTCCAGATGGTCACGGACTTCGGCCGCACCAGCGCAATGGTCGCTTCGCAACGCTCGCAGTCTGAGGCGCAGAAAGATATAGCGGTCCTGACCGGCGCACAGATTCGACTGAACCTCCGGCACGCATATTTTCAGGTCATGGGAGCCGAAGCGGTGCTGCGTGCGGCACGTGAGGCGCAGGCAAACCGTCAGCTTATCTTGAAGCAGGTCACCGCACTGGCGCAGAGCCAGTTACGATCAACGCTCGACGTAAATTTTGCCGCCGTCCTTGAAAGTGAAGCGGAGCTGGCCGTCGTGCGTGCGGAGAGTGTCGTCGAGCAGGAGCGCTCTCATCTCGCAAGCGCCATGGGCGCGTCGCAGCCGGTAACGGCCACGCTGGTCGAACAGGCTTTCCCCGAAGCGCTTCCGCCCGACGCCTCGACCTTCATGGCCCAGGCATTGGCGCAGCGAGCGGACCTGAAAGCCGCGGCCTCGCGAGCAGAAGCCGCCAGCCATCTTGCCGCAGCCGAGAAGCGCCTCAGCTATCCAACGCTCAATGCAATCGGGGCCGCCGGTCAGATTCCGTACCACGACCACACCCTGCACGATGACTACGCCGCAATCGGTTTCAACCTGAACATCCCCGTGTTGAACGGCGGCCTGTTCGCGGCACGTCGCAACGAGGCGGAACTCGAAGCCCGCGCTCGCACGCAGGAGACCAACGAGGTCACGCTCGAAGTCAAGGATCAGGTGCGCGAGAAGTGGTATCAGGCGAACGAAGCCTGGCGCAGCCTCGACGTATCGGCGCGGCTCGTAGCGCAGAGCAGGGAAGCATTGCGTCTCGCGCAGGCAAGATACGAAGCAGGTCTAGGCAGCATCGTCGAGCTCAACGAGGCGCAGCTAAGCGAGACCTCCGCCGAAATCACCGCGGCCTCGGCCAACTATGACTACCTCACCCGGCGTGCGGAACTCGATTACGCAGCGGGGCTTCTGAACTAAATCTGATCTCAGGAAGGATTCACTGCCATGCAACTCTCTTTACGAACAGGAATGCTTGTGGCGGTCTCTGCGGCATCGTGCCTGCTTACCGCCTGCCGTCAGGCGGCGGTCGCAGCCGTGGATGTGCCCGTCGTACCCACGGCAACCGTGCGCCCTGCAAATCTCGCGAGTGAGCTGGTCCTGACGGCAGAGTTCATTCCGTATCAGGACGTAGACGTCATGGCAAAGGTCGCAGGCTACGTGAAGAACATCCGCGTGGATATAGGCGATCACGTCCGCGAGGGCGACCTCCTCGCAACGCTCGAAGTGCCGGAGCTTCAGGACGAGCAGGCAAAGGCCGCAGCAGGACTGGCCGCAGCCAAGGCCAACATCATCACCGCACAGGCTGCCGTAAAACGGGCCGAGGCCACTGCAAACATCGCCCATCTCTCGTTCCAGCGAATTCAGGACGTATCCATCAAGCAACCCGGCCTCGTGCCGAAGCAGGAGGTCGATGTAGCGCAGGCTCACGACCTCGAAGCCGCGGCGCAACTGGCCAGCGCGCAGTCGGCCCTTCAGTCCGCCGAGCAGGCGCAGATACAGGCCGACTCCGAGCGTTCCCGCGCAAGCGCCATGTTGCAGTACGCCACCATTCGAGCCCCGTTTACCGGCGTCATCACCAAACGATACGCCAACACAGGATCGATGATTCAGGCGGGCATCTCCTCCCAGACGCAGGCCATGCCCGTTGTGCGGATCGCTCAGAACAGCCTGCTGCGCCTGATCCTTCCCGTACCTGTAAGTGCAGTGTCGGATGTTCACAACGGCGATCCTGTCAGCGTGAACGTAACAACGCTTGGCCGCACCTTCCCCGGAAAGATCACGCGCTCCGCCGACACTCTCGCCACCACCACCCGCACCATGGACACCGAAGTCGATGTCCCGAACCACGACGGCACGCTCGTACCCGGCATGTATGCGGAGGTTCGTCTGCATCTGGCGACCCATCCGAATGTCCTGAGCGTTCCCGTCGATGCCGTCGATGGCCTCGGCACAACCGTGCAGCACGTCTATCTCGTTCGCAACGGCGAGCTGCATCTGGTCAAAGTGTCCGTAGGCCTGCAAACGTCCACGCAGGTAGAGATTCTCTCTGGCGTGCAGAGCGGCGACCAGGTTGTCGTAGGCAGACACAGCGGCCTGTCGGACGGCGAGAAGGTAACGTCTCACGCGGCATCGTATGAATCCGATTCAAGCTCCCACAGCTAACTTTTTCTCCGCATAAGGAACCCTTGTCATGTCTGGATTCGCCATACGAAATCCCTATCTGATCGTCGTGCTGTGCTTTCTCGTCATGATCCTCGGCGCTGTCAGCACCGCCGACATGCCGGTGGATATGTTCCCGCCCATCGATCTTCCCGTAGTGGCCGTGGCGACCTTTTATTCCGGAATGCCGCCCCAGCAGATCGAGACGAACATCACCTACCATCTCGAACGCATGTTCACGCTAGCCAGCGGCATCGACCACATGGACTCCCGCTCGCTCCCCGGAGCCAGCCTCATCAAGGTCTACTTCCGCGCCGGAACCAACCCCGACGCTGCGGCCTCATCCATCGCAACGCTCGCCATGAGCGACATGCGCGACATGCCTCCCGGCACCTATCCGCCCATCGTCCTCAAGCAGGACGCATCCAGCCTTCCCGTAGCGCTCGTAACCCTCAGCGGCAACGGACTCGACGAAAGCACCCTGAAAGACGTAGGCCAGAACTTCGTCCGCAACCAGCTCGCCGGTGTCCCCGGAGCGTCCGTGCCCCAGCCCTTCGGCGGACGTTGGCGGCAGATCATGCTCTACGTCGATCCCTTCAAACTTGAAGCGAATCAACTCAGCCCCATGGACATGGTGCGGGCCGTCAACGACGCGAACGTTATCCTCCCCGCGGGCGACGTACAGGTAGGCCGTTACGACTACAACATCTACACCAACTCCATGCTCAAAGGCCCGGACGACATCAGCCAGGTTCCATTGAAGATGTCAGGGCAGTCGCCCGTGCGCGTAGGCGATGTAGCCGTTCCCAAAGACGCCTTCTCCCTGCAATACAACATCGTGCGCGTCAACGGAGCCCGCGCCGTCTACGTGCCCGTCTTCAAGCAAGGCGGCGACTCCAATACCATCGCCATCGTCAACGGCGTCCAGACCACCCTGAAGAAGCTCTACGATGTCCCCTCGACCCTGCAAACCAGCGTAGTCTTCGACCAGTCCCGCTTCGTCAAAACCGCCATCGAAACCCTCATGCATGAGGGCGGCATCGGCCTCTTCCTTACCTGCCTGATGATTCTCATCTTCCTCGGCAGTATGCGCGCCACCCTGGCCGTCTTCTTCTCCATCCCTCTCTCGCTGCTCACCACCTTCTTCGTCCTGCACCTCGCCGGAAGCTCCATCAACAGCATGGTGCTCGGCGGTCTTGCGCTTGCCTTGTCGCGACTCATCGACAACTCCGTCGTAGTCCTCGAAAACATCTTCCGTCATCTCGAAGCGGGCGAAGCCGCCGCCGTAGCCGCCGAAAAAGGCGGCCGCGAAGTGGCCTTGCCTGTACTCGCCGGAACCCTCACCACCGTAGTCGTCTTCTTTCCCGTAACTCTCCTCTACGGAGTCAGCCGCTTCCTCTTCACCGCGCTCGCCCTCGCAGTAGTCATCTCTCTCTTCGCCTCGTACTTCGTGGCCCTTACAGTAGTGCCTCTGTTCTGCGCGCGCTTTATCAAGAGCGCCCACGGCGAAGCAAGCCACGAGCCGAACCACGAAGCCGGAAGGGAACTGGCCTCTCCAAAGAAACAGAGCTTCGGAGAAATATTCAACGCACGCTTCACCGTCGGCTTCGAAGCCCTACTCACTCGCTACGACACGCTCGTGGCACAGGTATTGGAATGGCCGCGAGCCACCCTGGGAATCTTCGCCATCGTCTTCCTGTTGAGCCTTCTGTTATTCCCGTTCTTAGGACTGTCCTTCTTCCCACGCACCGACCCCGCGCAGTTCGTCATCAACTTCAAAGCCCCATCCGGCACCAAGCTCGAAGCCACCGAGCAGGAGACCGCGCACCTCGAATCCCTGATCCGCCAGATCGTCTCCAAGCACGACATGGGCATGATCGTCTCCAACCTCGGCCTCGACCCCGGCTTCTCCGCCTTGTTCTCGCCCAACTCCGCCATGCACACCGGCTTCATGCAGGTCGCCCTCAACCCCGACCACGAGACCAGTAGTTTCGACTACATCCGCGAAGTAAAGCGCAAGATGGCCACCGACATGCCTGAGCTGCAAGCCTTCTTCTCGACTGGCAGCCTCGTAGATGGCGTCCTCAACATGGGCTCGCCCGTGCCCATCGATGTCCGCATCACCGGCACGGACATGACCGGCGACTACAACTTCGCCCAGAAGATCGCCGCCGAGATCCGCAAGATCCACGGCGTAGCCGACGTCTACATCCCGCAGGACATCGACTATCCCTCACTCCGTCTCACCGTGGACCGCACCCGGGCCAGCGAACTGGGCCTGACAGAAAAAGAGGTCGTCTCCAACGTCATCACCGCACTGACCTCCAACCAGATGATCGCCCCCAGCATCTGGATCGACCCCAAGAGCGGCAACAACTACTTCCTCACCGTCATGTACAAGGAAGGCCAGGTAAAGTCCCTCGACGACCTCAAGGCGATCCCACTCCACGGAGCCAACATCACCCGGCCCACCCGGCTCGACATGGTGGCCAGCATCGAGCAGTTCAACGCCCCCACCGAGATGGACCACACTCAGATCCGCCGTTCCGTAGACGTCTACGTCCGACCTGAGCAGGAAGACCTCGGCCGCATCGCCACCGCCATCCATCGTATTCTCGATACCACCCAGCCGCCCCACGGCATCGAAGCCACCCTGATGGGCAGCGTCGAATCGATGAGCGCCTCCTTTCACAGCTTCGCCATCGGACTCATCCTCTCCGTCGTCCTGCTCTACCTGATTCTCGTAGCGCAGTTCCGCTCGTTCCTGGACCCGTTCATCATCCTGCTGGCCCTGCCTCCAGCCATCACCGGAGTCCTGCTGGCGCTCTTGCTCTGGGGAACCACTCTCAACGTCATGTCGCTGATGGGAGTCGTCATGCTGGCCGGAATCGCCCTCTCGAACAGCATCCTCATCGTCGAATTCGCCCACCACCTCATCAAGGAAGGAATGGCCGCCCGCGAAGCCATCGTAAGCTCCTGCCGAGTACGCCTGCGCCCCATCCTGATGACCTCGCTGGCCACCCTCATCGGCCTCCTGCCTATGGCACTAAAGCTAGGAGAGGGCAGCGAGTCCTACGCCCCCTTAGCCCAGGCCCTGATAGGCGGCCTGGCCATGTCGGTCCTCATGACCATATTCCTCGTCCCCGCAGGCTTCTTCCTGGCTTATCGCGACCACGCTTAGACCATCTCGCCACCAGCAACAAACCACGCACCAACCACCGTGGAAATGCCATCCAGCTAATGGGACAGCATTTCCACGGCACAACAATTATGTCTGATAACACATATTATGTATACAATGACGGGATAATCATTTCCCAGGGACTCATAAGTCCTTCCCGTCATGTAACCCGCAAAGAATCAGCAGCTTGCATAGTTTTGCATCTTGTTCGGCAGGACATGATTTGCTACCCTGATCTGGTTCTTATCTCCAAGGAGTACCTTCCCCCATGAAAGCCTCGTTCTGGACTCTAGCAGTCTTTCTGCTTCTGCCTGCCCTTTGTCAGACTGCCTCGGCTACACCTGTTACCTGGACTCTTCAGGACGTCACCTTCTCTGACGGTGGGACCGCTAGCGGTTCCTTTACCATCGATCTCAACCGAGGCCAGATTCTAAACTGGGACATCGAAACTACGACGGGCACATCGTTGGCTGCTTTCGACTACACCCCTTCAACCGCAAACGCATACGAGTCTTCCAATACGGAGCTCTTCTTTAAATCCATCAACCCTGTTACCGGTCCTTATGGCACTTCTTCCAGCCTTCTGTTCTTGTACTTTCAGGACCCGCTGACCAACGCCGGAGGCACCATCGATCTCACGAGTCAGGGCTACCAGTGCGATAACTGTGCACCCTTCCGTACCGTTACAGGGGGCGATGTCACCACGGATGTACCCGCATCGGCAGTACCGGAACCTTCCAGCGGCTTCCTAACCCTCAGCTCGATGCTCCTGATCGGTATTGGGCTCTTTACTCGCCGTTTCGTGGCATAAGCCACCCCACCCTCACCCTGACCAAAGAAAAGTCCTCTTCCTAGGGGACTTTTCTTTGTGAAGAAGCGGCATTAGAAAACACCGTTTACTAGTCTACCACTCCGCAGCCGCCCCCCACAAAGTGAACAACTTCCAGCTTATCCCCTTCTGAAAGAATAGTTTGAGGCCATCCAGCCCGCGGAACGATCTCGCCATTGTGCTCAACCGCTACCCGATCGCCCTGCAAGCCGAGCTCGGCAACAAGCTGGTCAAGGCTGGAATCCCTGGAAAGTGAATCAAAAATACGGGACTGGCCATTCAGAACAAGCGTCAAAGACATATCTCCTCCAGCCTGACAGGTCTTTTCCTATAAGCTCGCCCGTTATCAGACGCAGCCCCTCGCAGAAACCTGTCAAGCATTAAAATCCCTAAATCCATATCAATCAACAAGATCGCCGTGGCGTAACAGTTCCCTTACGCTCTCTATAATAGAAATAGAGAGAACAACACAGCAAGCTGGAGGCGGCAGGAGCTTCCTCCCCCACCGCCTACCATCAAAGTCCAAGCCTAACTCCTATGTTTCGAAGACTTTGCACAACTTTAGCGGGGAGGGGGGACTACCCGTTAGCCAGTTCCCTCGCCCGCTGGGTGGCCCGTTTTACAGCCTTAATTAAAGTGACGCGCAGCCCACCCTCTTCCAGCTCCAGAATGCCGTCCACGGTACAGCCCGCCGGTGTGGTCACCGCGTCCTTCAGCAGAGCCGGGTGGTAGCCGGTCTCCAGCACCATCCGCGCCGAGCCCAGTGTGGTCTGAGCCGCCAGCAGCGTGGCAACGTCCCGAGGCAGCCCAACGTTGACCCCCGCCTCCGCCAGCGCCTCGATGATGATGTAAAGGAACGCCGGTCCCGATCCCGAGAGCCCAGTCACAGCGTCCATGTGCTTCTCATCCACGACCACCGTCCGGCCCACCGTCTGAAAGATCCGCTGCGCCACCGCCATCTGCTCCGGCGAAACAAACCGCCCTGCGCACAGCGCCGTGATTCCCGCCGCCAGCATCGCCGGGGTGTTCGGCATCGCCCGTACCACCGCCAGATCGCACCCGGCAGCGTCCTCGATGCTCCGCGTCTTCACCGACGCCGCAAAGGATAGCAGCATCTTGCCCGGAGTCAGTGCCGGACGGATCTCTTCCACCAGTCCCGGCACCTGGATAGGCTTCACGCCCAGCAGAATCACGTCCGCCTGCCGAGCGGCCTCCAGGTTGTCCGTCGTAACCTCAACACCGAACTGCGCCGAAAGGGCCTGCGCCCTCTCCGGATGCTGTACCGTGGCAAAGATCTGCTCCGACGCCAGCAGGTTGTTCTTCAGGAACGCCTGCAGCAGGATGCCGCCCATCTTGCCCGCACCAAGAACTGCAACGCGTACTCCCGGCATGGAGGGGGCCGGACTCAAAGACTGATAGCTTTCATCGCTCATCCCAAAAGGCTATCAGAGGAGGCAGAGTAATTTCTCAGTTTCCTCCGGCAGCCGCTCCACGAACTCTCCTTATATAGCGATTCGCCGCTCCCGGAGTGGGTAGATTGTTTGTCACCGACGCCCCGCTGGCATGAGCCTTGGTTAACCCTCCGGTAAGCGTAATCCCAGTGCCGGAGACCTGAACCCCCACCGCGTGCGCCTTTGTCAGCGGAGCGGAGACCGTAAGCGCCAAGCCGCCTCCTCTGCGACCAGCAGCAATCACCGCGGTCTCAGCATTTGTGCCGCTGTCGATCGTAATGACCTGACCGGGCCGGAAGCCCATAGCACTGGCCACCGAAATGGAGGTAGCGCCAGCGTTGGTGGCCGCGCTCACCGTGGTCGCCCCCGGCGTGCCGACCGACGCAATCACGGCGGTCTCCAGATTCGCTCCTGAGTCGATCAGGATCGTCTGGCCAGCGTCAAAGCCCATCACGCTGGCAACCTTGATGTTGTTCGCTCCGCCGACCGAAGCCGCCGTCAGCACGGACGCGGCCTGCGTCAGGAAGTCCGTGCAGTTGCTGTCGGTATCGAGACCATCCGGGAAGCGCCCCGCGCTCAAACCACCCGGCCCAGGCTCCGGCACGAAGCAGCCGCCCTTCCCTGCACCGGAGATCGTATGGTATCCCTCTGCGGCCCACGGATCGACCACCAAGCCGTAGTTCAGGCTGTCGACCACCAGACCGACTCCATCGCGCAGAACCATGTTGCCCGCATTGGCCGAGAGCGCCGGGCCTCCGAACCACTGGCTCGGAGCTGGTGTCCCCTGATAGCCCGCCGTAGTCACCGAGGCGTCGCGTACCACCGCGTCGATCGCGTGCTCCTTCGCAAGCGGACTGTCCAGCGTAATTCCCGTACCAAGCGGCTGAACCGGCTCATCGCTCGAATGGGCAAAGGCCGTCGCAGGCTGGAAGCTGATCCCGGTGCCGCGATCACTGAAAGGAAGATTCGATGCATGGTTGAACCGGAGCGGAGCGGTCAGCTCCAGCCCGGTGCCCGGATCAACAACCTCATCGCCGTTGTTATGGGCTGCGGCAAGGGCAGGAGTGAACTCCACGCTGGTGCCGTTAGGAGCCTGTGCCCCGACGGCGGTAATCGTCAGTGTCTCCTGCTTCGTGGGTGCGCCGAGGACGATCTTATCGCCCACGGCAAAGCCATTCGCGCCGCGAACCCGGATGCTGGTCGCACCAGCGGAAGCATTTCCTGCCAGTGACGAGCGACTGGCTCGCGTACCGACGCTCTTGACCGTGACCGTCTCGATGCCGTGGCCGACGCTGTCAATATCCAGTCGGATCGTGTCGCCAGCCGAGATATTCGTCACCGACGTTACCTTGATGTTCGTCGCTCCAGCCGGAGCATCCATCCCAAGGAAGGCCTGCGTACCCGGCTTGCCGATGGCCGTAATCGTGGCCACCTCATACTTTTCGCGGGACTGTGCGACAGTCGGATAGGTAGCGCCGTAGCCGAGCGCGATCTTCTCGCCCACCACAAAGCCGTTCACGCTGGTGACCGGCACGTTGGTCGAACCGGCAGGAATCGTGATCACCGGGCCGTCAGGAAGAGGCTGCCACAGCGTCGTACCGGGAGCGGCTGCTGTACCAACGTTCGCGATCTTGCGTGTCTCCACAGCCGAGCCCAAGTCAATGCTGATCGTATCGCCCGCCGTCATGCCGGTCGTGCTTCTCACGTAGAGTGTCGCATCGCCTACACGAGCCGAAGTCGTCAGACCGGAGTTCGAGAGGCCAAGCAGGTAGAAGCCTCCAGCCGCCAGCTTCGTTCCGGCCGGAACCTTCACCGTCGAAAAGATCGCCTGCTGGGTCGAGTGCGCCGTCAGAGTCCAGTTGGAGATATCGACGTCGCTGGAGCCTGCGTTGTACAGCTCGATAAAGGAGTTGGTCGTATTCGCTGGAGAGCTGCTGCCAATGCGGAATTCATTGATCTTTACCGGGCTGACGTTCCGTACCTTCTCCGTCGTCGTCTCCGTTAGCTTCTGGCCGCTGGCCGAGTTCGTCCACGAAGCATCACCGACCAGATCTCCATTGAACGCCGCTGGCCCCGAGGTGATCTTGAAGATAGCGCTCACACTAGCCCCCGGAGCCACGGGATCAGAAAACGTCTTGGCAGTCTCCGTGCCGCCAGAGACAACCGCACTCCACTGCCGCCCCGGCACCGAGATGCTCAGCCGGACGTCCGCCGCAGGTGCATCCGAGGTATTCGTGAACGTCAGGGTCGTCTCCTGCGATGAGCCCGGCGCAAACGTCTGAACTCCCGGCGGAGCAGCAACCGCCGACGCCGGCGCCAGACTCAGCCGCTGCACGCCGTACCCGGCAGCGACGACATTGGCCTGCACAAGCTGGTCGGTAGCGTCCGTCGGGAAGGTGCCCGCGGCCGTCATCGCGCCCTCGTAGAACGTGCCCTGCGAACTGTTGCTGTTGTCCCCACCATTGCCCAACAGGATCGCCCCCTGCTTGCGCATCGGGTCATAGGTCCCGTTGATGCGTGTCCCGTTGAACATCACCGACAGTGCTCCCCGCTGTGCATCGCCTCCCATAGAGGTCCAATGGTGCGGCTCGCCCTTGGCGATCGCAGTCACAAACCGCCAATTGATACTCGGCAGGTCGGCGCAAAGCTTCGAGCCATCTGCATTCACGCAGCCAACCAGGTTGTTCTCCTGATCGGTCATCACCCAGGGGCCGGGAGCGTTGCCGTGATACCAGCCCGTCGAGTCGCCGTAGTAAGTCGTCTCCATGGTGCCGTTACCGTCGTCGCGGCTGTCGATCTCGGCGTTGCCATAATCGAAGCAGCAGCCGGAGTTGTGATGCAGTCCATTAATGACCCAGTACTGCCCTTCGGCCTGATCGTCCACCGCAGTTCCCTTCACATCGTTCTGGCGCAGCCCCATGCCCGGCGCGATATAAACGCCGTAGACCTTGTGCCCCAGGATCGTCACCGGAGCCATATCGGCGATCGGGAGATTGTCGAACCCACCCAGCGCCGGTCCGCTGAAGCCGCCACGAGGAGGCTGCGTCAGGTGATTATGCTTAGGAGACTGGTCGTAAATCGTGGTAATCCAGCAGTGCGTGTTGGCGCAGAAAGCATCCTGCGCGGCAGCATCGGCATATCCGCCCGCATCCGGCGACGGCGAAGCCACAGGCTGCACAACGCCGATGTCCAGGGTCTTGCCGTCCGATTGACGCAGTACCTGGTAAAGCGGCCCATTATAGGAGGCATACAGCGCGCGCGTGGTACTGTGGGCGGCCACACAGGAGTCGCCGGCGGCGGCATAGATATCGCACGGCCCCTTCGGTCTTGCCGGAGCATTTCGTCCTGCCTTGCCCTGTTGCGCCATAGCTAAAGTGACGCTAAGAAGAGTGAGTGCCAGTGCAAACATCGGTACAAGAGAAAGTCTCGTCTTCATGTAGATCCTATGTGTCGTGCCTGATTGATCTCGCTATCAAGGTGTCGCGGATGTAATGAAAGTAAACCAAAGAGCAGACATCCTGTCGAACGAAGACCTAAGGTATGGTTCAACTCGTGGCAGGACTTGAGCTTTCAGAGTTATCAGTTAGAATGGATACATAGCGGAGAGGTGGCAGAGCCCGGTTGAATGCACCTGACTCGAAATCAGACATAGGCGTAAGTCTATCGGGGGTTCGAATCCCTCCCTCTCCGCCATCGCGCTCAATAAAAGCCAAAAATATCGATAAAACCCGCATTGATCGCGGGTTTTATTATGCGCACACTTGTCTGGTTTTTCTTGCGAATACCCTCATTTCCCAATAATTCGAGATATTTTCCGTACTAAATTGCAGACGCCGTACCAAGGCCGGGAATCCGGCAAGCCTTAGAAGTGAAAGCCGTTTAGCTGGGAACGTCCTGCCAGGGGATAAATTTTTTCGTGGTGCCGTCACTGTTCATCCGATAGATGCCGGTATCGGTAATCTTGACCGTGTTTGCAACGTCTGAAGTCACAAGCGCGGGCGAAGCCATGATGAGCCGCTGGGTCTCCACCGATGACATCTTCTCCACAAAACCGAGTGCAACCTGCCCATCCTGAGAACTCGATCCTGTGATGCGGCTCGCATAGACCTGGCCGAAATAGCTCGTTGGCTGCGCTATCCAACCGCTCGCCGCCCGTCGCGTCCAGACCGCACCCGGAATATTGATAAACGTCCAATTGCCGGTAGGAGCGGCGTCATTGACGAGGATGATTGGATCAAGATTGACGGGCAGATTACGCACCGAAATTACCGGGCCAATCGGGCCAGCGATACTAATGGCCGTCGGCGCAGATGGCAGATATCCCCCTGCTCCCGAGTACAGCGATAGTTGATTTGAGTTTTGCAGCCGCGCCAGCGAATATGCGCCACTCATATTTTTCCCGCCGATCCCCACCAGCAGCCCCGATGCACGACTGCCTGCCGCAGCGGGCGAGTCAACGATGAGCGCACCCGTCAAGGCCGCGCCGCTGAAGATGTAAGGCCGCGGATTCTCGATGTGGTCGCCTACCGCCCAGTCCACATTATTAACTTCAATCGTCGCCGCATACCACTCAGCTCCGGCCGAGGACGACGTGGTTGCCGCTCCGGCCTGCGGAGGAAGCTCTACAAGTTCAGCTCCGGGGTAAAGGGTAAATCCCGAGTTCGCGCCCGAGCTCGTCTGAGCCCCATACGGCGACATTGGACCGGTCCAAAGAGCGCTCGCTATATACGCGACGTACAAAAGATTGGTGCCGTCGATGCTGCCGAGACACGGAAGCGTTGTACGCATCTGCGTCGTCGAGTAGATCGCATCCATGCTGAGATACGATCCAGCAGCTCCGCCCTGAATGAGCAATGCCGTCCCTGCAAAGTTGTTGCGCACAAGAGCGACGATTGGCTGATTGCCATTGGAGTCAATATCTCCCGCAGAGATGATGTATGTCTGTTGCGGCATCCCATTGCAGGCGATCATCGCATACCCCGCGACAAACGGAGAGTAAGCGCCGTCGATCTGACCCACCTTGACCGTGAGCGTCTGCTCCGCATACACAGTCGGCGGCGTGTTCATGGCCGTAAATCCAGTTGCGCTCCCCCATGCAGTGGCCTTGGGTAGCGTTACGCCCGTCACAGGGACCTTGATTACGTTGAGACCTGTGGCGATGGCAAACACAGCCGGTGCGCCGCTGAAATTGCCGCTCAGAATTGGCCGGGAGATATTGAGCAGCGTGCTCTGGTCAGCCATCCAGGTTGTGCCGCTTGACCAGGCCAACGTCTGATTGATGTTGCTGGTGGTGGGATCGCCAGTGGTGGGCGGAGCTACCGCGACGGTGCCCACGAAGTATGCGCTGTCCTCGCGGATCTGCCAGGACGATCCTGATGCGCCCTCGTCGCTCTGATTCGTCGCACCAAACGCTCCTGTGACGTAAGCATATACACCGGCGCGGTCGCCCATCGCCCGAGACATGAGCTGATAGCTCTGGCATTGAGCGATACCGCGGGTGTAAGACTGGGTGATCGTGCTGCTGTTTATCGTCAGCGTCCATCTGCTGCCGTAGTCGTTTATGCCGGTGCCATATTGGATGAGATTCGTGTTGCCCTGCGTAAACCTTGTCTGCCCGGCAGAGGTCCAGGAGTTGTCATTGATGTGCGTGATTGCAAAGTTCGTAAGCGCCGCCGAAAGAGTATTCGGCACCGTGAAGTTTCCGCTCACGCTATCTGCCGTGATGGTGCCATCGGCTCCAGCCGGACCAGCCGGACCTTGCGGGCCTGCATTTCCCCTCGGACCGACCAAGCCCTGAGGCCCCGTCGAGACCGTGACATTGGCATCAAGAATCGGGTCGTAAGTATCGAAAGACCACGCCGCGCCGGAAGGCTGCACGCACTCATAGCCAGGACCGAGCAACGACTTGCCTGTAACGTTATGAATTACAGTTACCCGGTAGCCGACATTGATTGGAGACGTCAGCGTCGTGTCGGCGAGCTGCACCGTAAATACGCCATTCTCGACGATGGCAGAGACGGGTGCGGCAACAACCTGACCGCCGCCGCCAGCCCGAAACGAGATAACCGCGCCCTTGTTTGAGACCGGCTGAAAGCTGATCGTAGCGCTATCGATCAGAGTGCCGGTGGAGTCTTTGAGACTGGTAGAGGAGACGGTGGTAAATCCAGTAGCCATTGATTTTCCTTGTTTTTTAGAAGCTGATCGTTGCAGAGGTCCATGCAGACATAGACCCATTTGCTCTTTGCGCTGCGACCTGGACCGTGTACGACCCACCAGGGAGTGGGGCGATTCCGGCCTGAAAGTTACCCTGCGGCACCGTCCCGGCGGAGAACCAGGTAGTTCCGCCATCGGACGAATATTGAATAACCGTGGAAGTTACATATCCGTCGTCGGATGGAGTCCATGAGAGATAGATTCCGTCGCCCGAGGCCGACCCGAGGCCGCCGAAGCTGATGGTCTGGTGCGAGAGCGTCAGCGCCGTAGGCGGATCGATGATGCTGGGGATGCCGCCGCCATTCGCTGGGACGGCATAAATCGTCTGCTCTTCCGTCGCCTCGTTCCACTGATAAATCAGGGGCGAAGTCTCGCGGAAATCGATCTCGTATTTGTATGGCACCGCCGTGCCGTCATCGTCGATGTAACCAGGCGTAAACCGAGGCGTGACCACCTCAAATACCTTCGCGGCCCAGCCCAGCTCCGGTACCGTGAGCATAAAGGTGTCGCCGCCGCGCAGCCTATAAGCCCCGAGGCCGAGTCGGAGCGTGCCGGATATACTCTGGAGCCTATTGCGCAGCAGCTCGATCTTGGCGAGCCTCTGGACCGTCGCCAGTGATATGCAGGCAGCATGGTTGAGGTCTTTGTAGATGATTTTGCCGTCTTCTGCCTGCCATTGATCCGAGGCATAGCCATGCCCAACGTCCTGCGCATAGAAGGGATAACTGGTAGCCATCCATGCGAGGTTGAACGTGTTGGCCGCGGACCCATCCCAGTAGCCATTCGAGTCATAGAGATTGCTACCCGTTGCATCCGTTGCGCTGTAGGGATAAAACGGAGCGATATATTGGCCACGAATACGGTTACAAATATCGCGATAGCTTTTAGCCGGATTGAGTACGATCGGTCCCTTGATGTCCGCCTTGGTCAGCGAGACCGTCGGTGCGACATAAGCGCCGAGTTGGATCGTCCACAAGCCATTCGCCCACGTGATATAGCCAGCGCCCGCGGCCAGCATGGCTTGCAGCATGTCGCCCGGAGCAGTGCTGGTATCGCACGTATAGTTGCAGGTATAACGCTTCTCTGTGCCACCAGCAGCCAGCTCAACATCTTCATCCGCAAGATTGGCCGCAGCGATGAGCGCGTCCATATCGATCTCATCGAGAGCGTACCCAAGACCCCATGTAGTATTGAGCAGTACGTCTGCAAGACAGAGTGCGAGATTGTTCGTGTACCCATAGGTACCTGTGCGCGGATCATAAATCTTGTTATAGCCGCGTACCACGAAACGCGTCTCCGGACGCTGCGGAAAGATTCCGGCATCATAGCGGAGCTTGAGATAGACCCACGCAATGCCGCCCAGATACGGCGTCCCGTGAGAATTTGCAGCCCAGTTAGGATCATTGGCATTGAAGCCGCCATCCAAGGCCGTATCGCCATCCACTCCAAAATGCGGAGAGATGTAGACTTTGCCGCCATCGCTGAACCCACCGAAGTTATATTGCAGCCCGTCCGGACCCGTATGGTTATTGCCGTCCGCCGTGCCGCCAAAGTTGACCCCGTTATAGGTGACGTTGGCCGTAGAGCCCTCAATAAAAAAGACGCGGCGACCGTCGAGATAAGCGGAGAGGATCGCCTCCACCTCATGGCCACAGAGCGCGATCGCCTGATTGTAGGTGCGGTGATCGTTGGCAGTCGTACTAGAGTAGACAAGATTCCCCGGAATCTGCCGTTCACCATAGACGATCGTTCGGAAGGCATTGGATTGCCGCGTGGTGATCGAGGTGCCGGGGGAACCAGCGAGGTCTGTAGCGAGGTCGCCGATCGCCGCGCCAATCCCGCTCAATACCGCACCGACCATCAACTTGTCCCAGAGCGGCGAATCTTCCAACGCAGGAAAAAGCAACGTGGCTCCGATCATGCCACCAGCAATTGCAAAGTCCGAAACGTATTTGACAGCTTTACCCATCTAGATACTCCAGCTCCGAACAACCTGCGAAATACCCAGCGTAATAACGCCCTCTTCCGCCATGCAGATAACGTCTCTGCCATTCAGCGACACAACGCCAGCGATGACATCACCATCGTTGTTCTTGACTACAACGAGATCGCCGCGCCGCGCAAAGAGCGGATTTGACCGCTCCGGAAGTGCATACTTCTTGGCGCAATATGCGATCGCATCGACAACGGCAGAGCCGCCGGCCACCGATGACACAAGAGCAAATGCCGAAGTTTTGTCCGCATATTTACCGCGGAAATCATCCGCGATGTCTACGCCTGTGAGCGCGAGCACCCCATCCGCAGCGAGTAGGCAACAGTCACATACGCCCCATTCGAAAGCCTGCTTCGTAAGACTTACCTGCGTGATCCATGCAGCAAATCCTTCTTCCCAATTCGTTTTTCTTGTCATTACGACCCCCAGCGAAGCGCTTGCCAGTTGAGCAGATTCACCTGATCGAGCCCGATATCATCGGGGTGGAGGATCTTCTGATCGGCCGGCGTGAGCATGAGATTTGAAGCCCGCTGCAACCGCAGCAGCGAGGACTCGATGTTGAGCAAGATTGTTGCGGCATCATTCGCCAGGTTGATGCTCGGCTGGTCAACGATGCCCGCGAAGATGCAGATAGGGTCTGCGACCAAAGCCAGCGAATCCGGAGCGAAGAGACCCAGATAGAGCCGCGCACCACTGCCGACCTTGATGTCCGACAGCGACTCAGAGAGCAACGATGGATCGATGCCGGAGAGCGAGACCGTGATCCCCCGCGCCTGCACATCGATTCCCTCTTCGATGGTCGATACCTTGCCCATCGATCCGGTCCCAAGCCATGTAGAACCACCCCACGTAAAGTTGCACGGCAACGTGGATATATAGCTCGTCTCGCTCCGGAACGCTATTTTCAAAAACAGCGCTCCACGCATATCTATGCCGTCGAGCTGAATCAGATTCGCGGAATCTACATTACGAGACATCGTTAGCGGTACTCGATAAAGTCAATTGAGATGGCAGAGAGCCGTGTATAGTCCGCGGACCACTTGTTTGTGTTATTCGCCAGGCGGAAGAGACCGCGAGGACTGGCCAGGACGATAGGCGTTGCATCCGTCAAGGCTTCGCGCACTGTCGGGAAGACAGGGATTGCCGCTTTCCCCGTTGCATCCGCGTTGATGCGATCGAGCACGCGATAGAGCCGATACCCGATCTGCATGTAGTCGCCGGGCAATAGCACGCCGAACCTGCCAGCGATCCATCCGCGCGTGGTGATGGTGCTCGAAGTCGCCGTGACCGCGCCGTCGACAAGCGGGACTCCTCCAGCTCGGCCGCGCGGGATTTTCTTCAGTGGATCTCCGAGCTGGAAGACGTTGACCGGCCCGCGCAACATCATGAGCGCGGCAACCCACTCATCCGCCGCCCATTGGGTCAGAGGAGGGAGCGAGAAGCTGCCGGACAAAGTGTCTGCCCCCGGCCAGCGTTGCGTCTGGGTCTGCCCGGTGAAGGGAGATTTGTACGACGCGACGGCCTCCGCAAAACTGAAGTCGACCGTCCGAAAGCCGGGCTCCGTGGGCAGCGAGACCAGCGTGAGCGAGTTTGTTCCGACGGTGATATTAGTCGTTGGCATGACGCTCCCTCTTGCGGCCGCGCATCTGCAACACCAGGCCACCGCCACTCAACAACGTCACCAGAGAACCGACGATGCGCTCCTCCCCTGCCCTCTCGGCCGACTCGCGCTCCAGCTCCGCCACCTCAGTCCGGAGATTGACGAGCTGCTCGGTAGTCGCGCTGGCTTTATCGTCGAGCGCGGCGAGATGGTCGTCTCGCCGCACGTCATCAATGGAGATCGTGGAGGCGTTCATCGGTGGCCGACCGGAGACAGCAACGCTGGAGGCAATCAGCAACAGCAAGCCGCGGCACGCGGCGAGGACGCGAAACGATAGAGTCATTCAAGGGGCCTTTGATTGTGTTTTTAGGTGGTGACTTATCGACGCGCCGTAAGAGGCACGCGCCGGTCCTGCTCGTTTGTTGCAGATACCGAACGCCCAATGATGGCCGGTGCAGCCGCGGCAATGCCGCGCTGTACAGCCGCCTCCACCGCTGCCGGATCAGCCGCGTTGCGGGCATCGATTGTGTAGTAGTGGCTGCTTCCGCCGAGCGCACTGTTTGGCGTGATACGCCCGGCACTGGAGCCCATTGTGAGCACCTCCGGCCCCCGCTCGCCGACGACGTAGGCCTGCCCCGGATCGGCTCCGCCGCCGACTGCGCGGCCCGTCAGGAAACCAAAGATGCTGCCGACCGTGCCGCCGATACTGCCGGAAGATTTCGATGACCGGGAAGTGCTTCCCGCCCCTGCGATGGAATTCTCAAGCTGACCTAGCCCGAGATTTGCGATCTGCGAACCAATCCCGCGAAAGAAGCTGGACCAGCTTACGCGCTGGCCAGTCATGAGCGCCGAGAGTTGCTGATTGAGCTCTTGCGTCCACTGCTGATTCGCTTTCCGGAACTGCCCGCCCCAAGAATTAGCCGCGATGGCCGCATTATCCTGAATCACCTGCACCTGCCGCTTGCCATCAAGCTGCGTCTGCTGCACGTCGATGCCGGACTGTTGCGCCTTACGGTCAGAAGCACTCAGGTTCTGGTTCGCATCGAGCTTGTCCTGTGCGGCCTTGATATCAGCCAGGGCGTCGGCATACTGCCGCGCATGGAGCGTGGCGGTCTGCCTCGCGGCGTCTTCCTGCGTGATGCTTCCGGCCCCAAGGTTCGCCTGAATCCTCGCGTCATCGACATCGTAGCCCGATTGACGCTCATCCAGACGTTCACGGTTGACGTTCTGCGCGTATGCCGCAGTGTTGCGCGTGTCCCGTCCGACAATTGAGAGATCGGGAGCTTTCTGCACTCCTTCAATCTGGTCATTCTGGACAGACTGCAAAAGCTTCTGATATTCATTCGTCTTCTGCCGAGTATCATCGAGGACGCGGACAATCTCCTCATTCGCGTGACGCATGGCGTCCGCAAAGTTGGCCGTACCGAGTGCCTCGCTTGCCGCTCTTGTCGCCCACCATTGTGAGACCTCCGCCGCCGACCGATCCCCCGACGCCTTCCACTCGGCGAGCTCGTCGGCCCAGAGCTGCTTCTGTGCCTCCAACGCCCTGCGCTGGGCCTCCTGCGATTCATGCGACGCCTTCTCCGCAGCTTCCTGATTGGCTTTTCCAATCTCCGCCTGTATGGCTTGCAGATTCGCGGCATGAGCCGTAGCGCCAGACTCAAGCTCATCCTGTATCTGCTGTGCAGCCTTCAGCCGCTCCCGATAATACTGGACCGGATTCTGGTCTGCTCCGGGGCCATAGCCGCGGACATTCGTGACGACCTAGCCGAAGGTATTTTGAGACCGAGAAAGAGCATCATGCAGACCCGCCACCTCAGTACGGATCGATTGGAGACGGCCCGGAAGATCGGCGGGAGCGATGGACTTGTAGAGCGTCTCGTAATCCGCTTTTGCATTGTCTTTGAGGCCGGAGAACTCTTTCGAGTAAAAATAGTCGCTAAGGTCGAGTGGCTTTTGTGACTGATAGGCATACCGCTGATTGAGTGATGCACCACGGCCCTCGCTTGCGCTCAGGATCGCTTCGACACTTCCCTCCGCCGTATCCTGATTACTGCGTACCTTATTGGCGACAGCTATATCAAGTTTGTTGAGCCCCTCGATCGCTGCGCGGAGATTGACGATATTCTGATAGGCATCCCAGCAGTTTGTAGAGCGGGTTGCTTATAGCCTCAGAGCGGCCCTTGCGGGTCTTTTTTACCAGCCTGCATGGAAGCGAAGCGACGGCCTCAGAGAGCAGCGTGACGCAAGTGTAGACCGTAGAGATCGCCATGGCGGTCCGCTCAGTAACGACCTCGCCGGATGCAGACGGGCCGCCGCCGAGCTCGCTCCATACCGCGGTAGCTGTGAGCGGAAAGGATGGCGAACCAAACATGCTTCTCTGCTCCGAAGCGAGGTTCAGAGAGAGAAATTCAGATTTAAAGATAGCCATTGGTCCTTTAGGCAAACATCATGTACGACGACGCATCGACAGGCTGAACATCAGTGGAGACCACCATGCCGCGGCCCAGCGCCATAATCAAAGCAACAATCCCGTCAATCTTCTCGATTGAACGGGCTTTATCCGGCTTGATGAAACCAGCCGGATCGATATACGCCATCACATTTGAGGCCATCCAGCGCAGCACTGGGTTTCCAGCGTGCGCGATCTGGCCGGTAAGCACAAGCTCCATGAGTCTTTTCATGGGGGCATTCATGCCCGAGCTGGAAGGACGATGGAAGCTCTCTGGAGCATCCCCGACTCCCTCGGCGGCGCTCTCCGCCTCAGGAGACTTTCTGCGGCGCTGAGGATCATGCCTGAAGGCCCCGGTCATCTCAAGGACGGCGGCTGGCTTGCGAGGTCTTGCCATAATCGATTTACAGATGAGGGTTTCGCTTGCTGTGCCGACCAAAAAGGCCACCATGGGGCTATAAATGCCACCATCTGACCCCTCAAAATGGATGCCGAAATCAGCTATCCACTAAAAATGCATACTTTTCTAAAACTTGGAGTTTTGCGGATATGTGCGTTTGACCAGGGTGCGGTCTCCGGGCATCGCATTGAAAACAAATGAGATACCCCTATCCCAATCCACCCGAAGCATCAATCCGCATCCTTTTCGAGCACCTCATGACACTCGCGACACAAGCTAACGCGGTTGTCCGCATCGAGGTGCAGATCAGGATGCGTAGCCATCTTGCGGATGTGGTGCGAGTCGGTAGCCGAAGTCACCCGGCCATGCTCCAGGCATCTCCGGCACAGATAGCGATCCCGCTGCATTGCCTGCTCGCGTACCTTACGATGCTTCCGGCCATAGCCGCGCGAATGAGCCGACCCACGCCACCGTTCGCTCTGGCGTTTACCTTCAGAGCGATGCTCGGCGCACCAACCATCATCGGTAAGCGCCGAGCATCCGAACCACTTACAAGGACGCTTAGGCATGGATCAAGCAGTAGCCGTAGCCTGCTGTAGATTGAGGATCGCAACCACAGCGTTGACAATCTTGGTAATGTAATCGGTGTTGGCCGTGATGCCAGCCTTCGAGAGCAGACTCGTCACCGCCTGTTCAGTCAGCGTAAGAACCTCAGCCAACTTCTCAGACCCGGTTCCATTCTGCTTCCCGCTTGCCGCGTACTTCTGTTCAACGAGCAGCACCGCGTTCTGCACCAGAGTCGCCGCATCAATCACTTCCTGAGCTACCGGAGCAGCCGCAGGAAACAGCAGCGCAACCAGCTTCTCAACCGGCACCGCGTAAGTGAGCGCCCACTTGAGGCCCTTTTCGAATCCCTTGCCAATGGTCTCAAGCACTGAAATAAACGACATAAAAACCTCTTTCTCCGCATTTGCGGAACTACTTTGTGTCGTCGCCATCACCAGCAATGATTCCGCTTTTAGGGAAGGCGCGAAATTGAGTTGTGAGCATGTTGATCCCGGCACCGGTAATTCCGGCTGCCGAGGTACTGAGCTCGGAGAACTTGAACCAACATCCAACGAGCAGTGCGACAGTGCCAAAGACGACCATAGCCAGCGCAACATTCTGCGAGCGCTCAGACGGGCACATATCATGATCCATGTCGGTCCTCTCCTAAGCTGCAAAGCGAGGCGCAAACGCTGCAAGCTTTACCTCCGCCCGCTCTACCAGGTCTTCGCAATCGCGATCCGATTCAAACCTCACGAGTCGGTCCTCTTCGGACAAACCTTTGGTTCGCGACCTCCCCGAAGCGCCGTAAACGCCATCGAGATTTTCTCCGCCCTTGAACGCCCGCCCGGCAATCGCGTCCATCTCGGAGCGCGTGATAGACGGCCCCGAATGTCTGGAAGCTATCAACCCGTCATGGGAGTAGAGCGGATGGCGAGAACGCTTGTATGCGATGACGCGGCCCAGAGCATCCAAAACGCGCATCGCAATGCCCGCCTTGACATACTCCTCAGCCCTGCTCGCCTGCAAACGACGCAGCACAACGGTCCCATCGCACGCGTAAAAGTTGTATTTACGCACAGAGTTTCCCCTACGCCTCGACATGATTTTTGAATTCCTTTTTTTTGAGCAGGAGAGAGCCTAAACTTTACTGCGGGCCATCGTATCGTCGGCCAGGGGCTCTCATTCGGGAGCGCACGCCGCTTTCGCGGTCACACTGTTCAAGGCAAACTGTAACTCAAAATCGAGAAGTCAAAACAAGGAAAATTCCGAATATAACAAGTTGTGTTAGCGAGGCATCAGCCTAGCCATACGACCCCACGCGAGCCCGTGCATAGTTATCCAGTTTGCGCCGATCCCATGGCCATGCAGCCGAATTGGCCCACAGTTCATCGCCGTAAAAACTGCGCACCCCGACCGGATAGCGCATAAAGCGAGCCTCCGCCAGAAACTCCCGTCGCGCCGCGGCCATGCGCTCCGCAATCTCATCCGGCCATAGCGGGTTTCCACGCTCACGTGCCTTCGCAATCGCAAGATGCATCGCCCGCTCCACGGCCCCGCGCGTCTTGCGGTCGCAAGAGTCACAGGCAAGCATCACCGAGTCCACCGCAGCCACCCACACCTCTTGCTCGACGCCTTCAGGCGCCTCTCTGGCACGCATACGCTTTTCGTTTGGACGCACTTCTCTGTCCAGCCCATGCCTATCGCGTATCGGCACAACCTTCGTGTCGCGAGAGTCCGGCATCACAGGCAAAGCGTAGTCATCGCAACCCTCGTCGGCATCGTGGATTTCCTCATCCACAGAAGAATTCACAAGGGGTAGGGGATTAAGTATTTCCGGTACAGGCTCTGGCTCTGGCTCTGGCTCTGGTAGTGGCTTTTCGTGGCATGTCCAGTTTTCGGCCTTTTCCTGTGCAAAACTAGCCGTAATTCGCTCGCGATCCTCCCGCGAAAGCCTCTTCATCCTCGGCATCGCACCATTGGCATATCGCCGCCGCATCCTCGCCAGCCGGTTGTCGGTCGTGTCGTCGCTCAACTCATGCCAGTCATGCACGATCAGGCGATGCACTGGATGGCGATCCAGCAGCTCTGCCTCCATGAGGGCGCGCACCAGCGCCGCCGGATCGCCGTCGTAAAACATCTCCATAGCGAGGTCCTCATCCGACAGGCGACCTACCGCTCCGTCCGGAATCTGCTGCTCCCCGGCCACGTGCCACAGCGCCTCCATGATCCCCAGCGCGAACGGCACAGGAATGCCAAGAAAGCGCGCTAGACGCCGCGTCTTGCGATGTGTAAGAGCTCCACGTAATGCCATTGCTTTTTCCTTTACCATTCAAGATTCCTAGAAAGGAACCTTGTCTCCCTCAAACTGCGAATCAAACCCATAGTCACCGCGCGAGCTGCGCGAAGCATCCAGCAGCACGACATCAAAGCAAAGGATCTCCATCCGGTACATCTTCTTGCCGGATTGCTTGTCCTCCCACGATTGCGTCTGCATCTTCCCTTCAATCAATATGCGCGAACCCTTCTTCACGTAATCGCGCACAATCTCCGCAGTCCGGCCCAGCGCGACGACATTGTGCCACTCGGTTCTGTCCTGCCACTGCCCTGCCGAGTCCTTCTCGCGTTCCGGCGTAGCCACCGAGAAACGCGCCACCAGGGTGCCGCCACGCGTAGCCGAAACATCCGGTTCCTTGCCTACATGCCCCAGCACCTGAGCCCTGTTGATACCCTTAGCCATTACACCAACCCCGTCCTCAAAATATCCTCATCCGTAATCGGGCGAAGACTATCAGGAGCCTCTTCGCCCGCAATAAACTGCGCCGCTTCAACCCGCGAAGCGTGCACATAACTCAACTCCCCGCCATCGCTATCAATGCAATGCTCCCCAGGCTGACGAGCGCACGTAGGACAAGCCACTAAGATCGAAATTGCTCCAATTCTAGTTACGATCAAATAACCACCTCTTTTTCATCCTCACTCGCTAACAATCGAGCTACTTTATCCAGACTTGGATAGTGACCGGCAACAATCATGCACGCAAGCTGCTTCGCCTTTTTCTCATATAGCGATTGATAGACATAATCCTCTCCCGCCCCTACAGCCTTTGGGGATAGGGTCATGATCTGGACTCCTTCAGATGATGGATTGCTGACTCGAAAAAGTGAGCATCCTCCATCCATCCCATGCGATCTCCACCGCTCTTTCTGTCGGCTATGCGCTGTGCATTTAGCTGTCGATCATGCAGCCACTCAATAACCTCATCCTTACGAATCGGGACCAATTCGCTCATCCCCTCAACCCTTTCTCGCGTTCGTAAATCAGCAGTTCTCCGAGGCAATGCAATAAGTGCCGAGCGATTCGCAATATTCTTCATCGAGCGTGACTAGCTCTCCGGTTTCGGCTTCGTTCTCATCGGTCGCTCGCATCTTAGTGCTTCCGCTCACTTCAAAAGCATCGTTGACGTCGAGTTCTGGACAGTCTTCGAGCATGGCTGCGATGACTTCCTCTTTGGTTTGTCCTGCATAGATATCTCCGCCACCCGTATCCATAAAAATCGCCATCTTTTTTCTCCTTTTGCACCAATTTCGCTGCACCTACCCAACCCCTTGTAGCCCCAAACCCACCCACAACTAGGCGATCAGACTTTCGCCTTTATTTCTCCCTAAACTTTTTCCATGTCGATGAGCTATTGCCAACAGGGCCGCGTCAAGCCGACTCACTACATCGTCGATTGCAAACGCTGTCACCGGCACATTCCCTCCGGCCAGCAAGCCTTCCCGCGAGACAACATCATCGTCCACTGCCCGCTCTGCGGAGAGCTGCGCCGCTACCGCCCCAGCGAGGTCTTTCTCGGCTTTCCCGACGTTCGGGTGGGCGATCAGATCGCCAACGCTAAGCGAGCGCGTAAAGGTGGATGGTAACCGGAGCTTTGGCGCGTCGAACTTCGCGAAGCAACCAGATGGATTGCGGCGCTCTCTAAAATACATGGCATACGAGTCAATCTCGGGTGGGTCCGAAGACGAACCACCAGGCTGTCCTATAGCCATATCGCTATGGCTCGAATACCGCGAGCAGAATCCGGAAGGATTGAAGCATCCGCCTAGAGGAGAAATAGACTGCTCCGACCCAGAACTAAAACTGTACTGCGACCATGTGGCGAGTTGCCCAGACTGCAACGAGATATAAACAATTGCGAATATTTTTCGCAATTTGCACACATAAGCATGGAAGTGGAGCCGGAATAAGCGTATATAGTTCACAGCCATGGAGGCTTGAACATGAAATTCCGTGTTTGTTCTGATGAGAAATGCTTGGAATTCAACCCAATTTTGCCGGAACATTACGAGTCCGATATCGTCTGTAAAAAGTGCGGCCGCATCCTTCACCCAAGTAAAGAAAACTAGATTCATGCCACCCTCCGAGCACGAATGAAATCCCTAAGCTGCATTGAGGTGTGCTCGACAGCACCAGCCTTGATCGCCATGATACGGCGGTTGATTGTCAGGTCGTAGTGCGGCAACGACGGCTTATTCTGAAACCACGACCGACGCATCCCGATCCGCGCAGCCATCTCGTGCAGCTCGTCCAGCGTGTCAGCGTACATGTGGCAGCTTTCCTTCCAGCGAAAGGTAGCCGAGCCACCGTGAGAAAGTAGAGGGTCGACATAGACACTCATACCTGCACCCTCTCGATCTCTTTACAGCACGCGTTATTGCACTCTCCGGTGCCGCGTCGCCACTGCTCATGAATAGCCTCGAAAAATTGTCGGTCTAACCCAAAGGCCAATGCGAATTGATCTGCCATTTTCCCTAAAATGATGTTTGGGCAACGCACTTCAAGGAATAATTCCAAAGCCATTGCATTGATTCCCCACTGCTGAGCATCCGCCTCAGGGTCCATGCGTTTAGCCAGTTCAAGATGCGACCATCCACGCTCCTGCATTTCTTCCGCAAGAACGTCCGCCAGGTGAAGTAAACCGCTCATCTCTGCACCTTCCTGAATTTGATATCTCATATATAAATCGACCATCCTGCTCATCGCGCACCTTCCAGACACATCTCCACATGCTGTATCGAATGAAGCAGTAAAAATGCATGTTTTCGCATCCAAGATTTCGGAGAACACAGTTTTTGGGCCTGATAAAAGACATTTCCATACTCAACAGAACTATCGGTGGCTATCAACTTTCGGATAGAAGAGGAAATCGAATTGCAGTATTCACCAACTGGAAATCCATCGAGACAATACTCCGAGATGCAAATTACTCGGAAGAGGAGATTCGTCAGACGCGCTGCGAACTCCGAAGAACCGGAGAAAGTCTGGTTTGCGAATAGGGTTGATCTCGCTTTCATGCCACCATCCGGAGTGGTAGGCTGTTGGCATGAAAGACGAAGAAACTGTTCTGACCGTTAGGTTTATGGTGCTTCCCCAACCCGATGGAGCACAAATCCTCGAACTTATCCTTGTGACACCGGCCATTCAGCATCAACGCATGTTTATTAGATATGCGAATAGTACAGATATGGGCAGGGCTTTGACTGCTGCCGAAATTGGTAATCTTTCCGCTGGAGGATTTCCATATCCAGAATTTCAACACCAGCTCACCATTGCAGAATTGAGAAATCTCGGTTTCACAATTTGATCTATATGCGGTCAACACACGATTGCGCTCCCTAATCGCATTCCATATCGAATCCATCATGCTGCCACCCTCCGGAGCCACATAATTTTCTTATGGCGGCGCAAAAAATGCGGTGCTAGTCTGTCGGCATTGTGAGAATCAGACTTGTATTTAACCCTCCCGCCTATACCGGAAGTAGCTATGGTTTTCAGCAGGATCTTACTGAAGCGGAAAGCAATCTCGTCCCTCATATAGGTGAAATCGTTCGATGGGCCGGTCAATTGTGGAAGCTCAAAGAAAAGATTTATACCTTTCACCCTTCGCAAAAACCTGATGAGCGATTCGTAGAAATTGAATATTCGACGGAATTCATTACACGTCCTTAGTCGATTTGCTATCGATGCCAATCTAGAGAGCCTCATGCTGCCACCGCCGTTCTAAAAAGTGGCCATTGCAAAGGCCACGACGTAATGCGATCACTCCATGTCTTGGCCTCGCGCCAATTATTAGCATTCCGCCCATTTCGTCGTGCGTGGAAGCTCCAGGCCATTGAATCGGCAGTCTCCAATAGCTGATTGACGAGACCAGAGGACAGAGCTGTAGACTTCAGCCCGAACCCGTGAAGCCGAAGGTCTGGCCGTATTGACTTGATGACAAGCAAGACATCTTCGATAGCTCGTGGATCGCCATTGCGCTTGCAGACAGATCCGACCCCCACCCACATCCCATGCGCAAGTCGCTCGCCATACATAGCCAGGTGACGTTGATAGTCCGCAGGATCATAGCCCTGCAACACTGGCAAAATGTAGACGCCACAGTTCTCATCGAGCAGTGCATCGTAGCGCTCAATAGTAAGTCGTTGATGATCCCACACGGTCAGGCCAGTGATCTCAAGAATCCATGGCTCACACATATAGTCCTGACTAACGGCGGCGAGCAGATTCCCGTTATCTTTCCATCGCCTTATTTGCGATGCATACTCCGAGACCGAATGCCGATATTTTCCATGGGTGGATATCTCGGTAAACGCACCCGAATCCATGATCCAATCTCCAACCTCAAAAGAGCCCTTCCTATCCCGCAGTCTATTTACCGAGACAAACGCCGCAGCAAAATGGCGACAATCACTAGGCTGGTGGAGGCCGACAAAAAATCTCATGCCGCCCTCCGCAAAATATTTATAAGAAAATTCTTGTATATTGGTGGCGCTTTCGATCCCAATTGGAGACCATAGCCGCAGAGCCGAAAACTATGAGAAAAATATCGAAAAAAGTTCCAAAGCCAAAGCCCGTGCCATATGAGCGTGGAACTAGAAGCCAACCCAGAAGAGGAAGCAAAAGAGATAGATAGCGAGGAACCTAAGTCATGAGAGCAATTGAAATAGGAAACAGAATCATCAATATAGACGCCATTGACGACATTGAATTTGGCCCAGGTGGCGCGAGCATAAATTACAGATCGGGTAAAAGTATCTCGCTTAAACCCGAAGAATTTCAGCGTCTGAAGGACATACTGAGCGATCACAGGGTATAGATTTTGGTAGCTCATGCTGCCACCTCACCCCTAGCCGCATCCGCAGGCCTGCGCTCCATCGAACTCAGCACCTCATAGCAGAGTGCGTTGGCGACATCTGGCGGCACCGCATTGCCGATCTGCTTCACCACGTCTTCTCGGTTTCCGGTGAACTGGTATTCGTCAGGGAATCCCTGTGCGCGGGCGAGTTCACGCGGCTGTAGCATCCGGAAGCGGATATCCAGCAGATAGACGCCATAGCCCTGTTCAATCCAATCCAGAATCATCAGGCCAAAGCGATCTTTTGTCGTCACGGACGGAACCGGCTCATCAATGCCGCTGGCGTCCGCCGTGCCATAAAACTTGATGAGTGACGGCTGTGCAATTCCTTCGCCCATACTCCCCGTCACAGTCGCCATAGGATCGTCTATGGAGCGCACTCGCGTTCCTCCGCTATCGCCATGGTTGACCGTTACGATGAACGGCTGGACGACACCACCTGCACCTGCGGATGTTACCGCTGGGACAGGAGCATCGATAGATCGCACCCGCGGCGCTTGCCCCTTGCGCTCACCGAAATTCGGATTGACCAGGAACGCCTCGGTAAGCCCATAGTGTGCTCCTGAATTCGTCACAGTCGGCAACGGCTTATCGACTGATGTCACAGTGCTGGCGCCGCGAAGCACCGTAAGGAATGGTTCGACGATGCCGGTATTCTCTTTTGTCACCAACGTCGCGACCGGCGAATCAACCCCTCGGACCCCACCATTACCGCTGGCATGATCGATCTGCATGAGAAACGGCTGCACCAGGCAGAAATCGGAGCTATTCGCCGTTACCGTTCGTAGCGGCACATCGAGGCTATCCGCGTTCATGTTTTCGAACGTGCGATGAGGCAACAGGAACGCCTGAGCTTGGGACAGCGTTGCGCCGGGCGGAACGATCAGGTAAGGTCGCAGATTCTCCTTCACACACTTTCGCAAGTTGATCCGGATGCCGTTGAACTTCAGCATCCCTGCTTCCTGCCGCAGAAGTGTATTGTCGGCCAGCGGCTTCTTGCGTCCAAAGATGCTTCGCGTCGGCGACGACCAATCGATGATCTCGCGGGCTGTCCGCCACTTTGGACGCGAATCGGGGAACATCTCCAGCGGCGCATTCTTTATGGACGGACGCACATGCGTCGGCTGTGGCCAGGTGATCGGCTTGCCATCGCGCCGGGCAATCATGAACAAGCGGCGGCGCGTCGTCGGCGATCCATAATCCGCGCACACCAATACTCGCCATTCGACCTTGTAATTCAAAGCCTTCAACGTGGCCACGAACTGCTGGAAGAGTTCGCCACGCTTTGATTTCAGCGGTCTGCGCTCACCTTTCGCATTCGGTGGCCCTAACGGACCCCACGACTCCCACTCCGGAACGTTCTCGAAGATCATCGCCTTGATGTAGAGCTGCTGCGCCCACCGCAGGATGAGCCATGCAGAACTGCGGCTCTGATCGTCCATCGGCTTCCCGCCACGCGCTACAGAGTGATGCGTGCATTCCGGGCTGGCGCAAAGCAGATCGAGCTTACCACTGGGCACAAGCTTATGAGGATCGACCTCGTTCAGGCCGGTGCAGAGGTTTTGCGCCTCTGCATGATTCAGCGAGTGCGTATCGATAGCCACCTGCCAATGATTGATGGCAATCAATTTCAACTTGCGCTTTAGGCGATTTGACGCCATGAGCAAGCCTTGCGAGGTTCCGCCCGCGCCACAAAACAGATCAGCGGCTTCGATGGTTGACACCTTCACGCACTCACCATCGCCCTATCTGCAAAAATAGCCATCCCCACCTTCTTCGGCCCGCGCTTGCGTGCCAAACCACGCCTCACACCCTCAATAACCTCCGCAGAACTCGGCGGCATCGATCCGCATACGTGAATCTCGGCAACAGAGTGAGGTCTCGCGTGACTCACTCCCGCCACTTCAACCAGAGGCACATCCGCAGGTTTGGCGCGGCGGAGCAACTCGAACACCTCTTCGTCGGCTCCCATGTTGCGGCGGGAATGTGGATGCTGGCCAAGGATGGAGCGATAGGCCACAACAACATCCTGCCGCACTCCATCACCAAGCAGCTCTTCCATTTCAGCCGCACAGCCCACGACAGAAACATAGATATGGCATCGCAGAGCCAGCAGAAACCCGATCTCGCTACCGATGAGCGGGTCAGCACAATAAAGCACGCAACGCTTCTTCGGCCTCATGCGGCACCTCGCACGCTCTGGCGAATATCCTTACCCTTGACGCCGAAACCCTGAAGAGCCCGCGTTACCGTGTTGCGATGAATCCCCAGCTTGGCCGCGGCTGCCTTGCAATCCCCGCCTTCAGCCTGCACGGCCCCGACAATCAAATGACGCTTCACCCGCTCTACCAATGACCCGAAGCTGTCCGATTGCGCCATCGCCGCCGACAGAAACTTCGGCAGACCCGCATTTGTGCGACGCTTCACCGAGACGCGCTCTGCACGATGCTTCCGCATTTCAGCGGCATGGCATTCGCGGCAACGCCGCTGATTCGGGCGGCGCGGATTCTGGCATCCCTTATAGCCGCAGATCGATTTTTTATCCTTATAGTGCACCGTCATCCTCGCGTGGAACGAAATGTGTCACGTGAAACAATGCGCCGCTTCAGGCCGCATTTAAGATGTGAATGTCATCCTTTGCCCGACTGGGCACCTGCTCGGCCCAAAGCGAATCTCCCGCAGCCACCGCAGCCCTCTTCCAGTCACCCGAATTCAGCGCGGCGATCATGTCACGGAAGGTTGCAAACCTTGGATAGCCCATGTTGAAGATCATGTCCGCGATGACTGCCTGGACCACATCCGGCATCGACATAAACCCGGGAAAGAGATGAGCGGCAGAGAGCAGCGCAGCCCCCAACTGGTAATCGAAGGCTTTATCAATCAAGCCGTCCGAGAGGTAAACCCTTCCACTCTTGAGATCGTCAAGCGACACCCCAAGCAGATGACAAAGCACGTCGCTCCCCGCCGAGTTGAGATTCCAGCCGATCCCAATTGACGGATTGCCCTTGCTATCGAAATAAACTCTCGACTTGTAACCCTCGTGCTTCGTGATGAGGTCTTCGATCATCTTTCTGTTCACTGTTCGCCTCCCTGAAATTCATTGGCATACAGCTCGTCGGCGGTCATCGGCTCATCGCGATAGTGTTCGCCGGTGTCCTTGATCGAGATGCGCTTATTCCCCTGCACCGGCGTATGGAACTGAACCCGGCAAGGAACAGCACGCATCTCGGAACGATTGCGGACCGTGTTCGATAAGCTCCATTGCCGCTTATGCAGTTCAACCAGCTCTTCCCTGAACTCCGCCATCGCCGCCTTCTTCGCCTGCTCAACCTCGACAATCTTCAGTGTCGTCAGGCTCAACTGCTGCGATCTCTGCGCAAGCTCTACTTCGTCCAGATCGCAGAGGATTTCAAGCGTTATCTCTTTCATTGCTATCTATGCCTCTTTACGTTTTTCGTGTGCAGGCGCATCCCGGATCGCGCATAGACAAGCCCGAATAAATAACCGCAACGCTCATCGAAAACAGATCATCTTCCTTCGCCCCGCCCTTCTCGCTCCGCTTGCAGGCCAAGACCTCCGGCACGCGCGGATTCATGAGCTGCGCGTTGTAAAACAAGACCTTGCCGCACCAAACGCACGTTCCCGCACGATTGCTTGGATTGCAGGCCCGGCTCCTCACCGCTTCGCTCCTACCGTCACCTTCGTGAGCGCGTAGAACTTGGCGACGAAACATTCCGCAAGCCAATTCGGATCAGGCATCGTCTGTGGAATCTGCATGGCAAAAGGAAGGTATGGATCAGAGCTCGCCGGAGCGCGTCCCGTCAGATCGCGCTGCTCGGTGACAAGCATTCTCTTGTCGGTCTCATGCACCTTCTTCGCATCGCCGCGTAGGCCGTATCGATTGCAGATCGCGGCCTGCCAGCGCTCTTCCAGAGCACGGTACTCAGCAAATACAGCCGATCTCTTCAGCGGCCCGGCGATATCGCCCAGGTATGCCTCAGAGGCGTCATGCAGCAGAAACGCGAGCTGATTCTCCGGCAGACTTTGCCCAACCCCAAGAATGCAATGCTCCGCCACCGAGTAACTACGCGAAGTGTGCCCGCCAAAACGATTCGTCCGCGAAAGCGAGTAGGCGATGTCGTCGATATCGATCAGGTGGACACAATCCTCCGGCCTCATCAGATCGACATGCCGGCCACTCCGCATTTTGATAATCGCCGTCTCCGGCTTCTGCCCATCCCTCATACAATCCTTTTCCCCTCTAAAAACGAAATCTACTTCGATACATCCAGCAGCAAACCGATCAGCGATCTGCACGCGTGCCATACTCCAACCATCTCCAGCGAGGCCGCTACACCGATAGCCGCGCCAACCCAAAGCAAACTCCAGACCGTCATCTCCGGCGAAACCTCCCGCGCCTCATGGCGCACAAGGCCCACAAAGACGCGGGGAAGCCCGCCAAACAACTCGCGTCGCCGCGTCACGCCGTCATCCCTCCGCGATTCGCCAGCGCCACCAGGTCGGCTTCGGTCTGGTCGATGCTGCGTACGATGTCCGCGCCAATGCAGCCGCCAAGGTGATCCATCTCCGTCGCCGCCTTAGTGGCGGAGACACGCGCCGAGCAGATACGGCAAAAGCGATACTGCTCCGCCGCAAAGTACCCGGTGATTCTGCTGTACAATTCCTCAAGGAGAGCCAATCTGGCTATCCCTTTCCTGTAGTCCTTCAATGTCATGCAGCCCTCCCCTTTACTTTTCTGTGGCGCGATCGGAGCTTTCGTCCCTGCTCTCGATCGCGCCGCAGTCTATCGACCACGGATAGCCGTGCATCTTCCCGCGTCCGTTCCGTCGCCCGCTTACCCGTTAACCGCATTCCGTAGTACGCGGTAATGCACCGTGGATTGGTGCAGCAATTGATGTATGCATGGAGCCGACCACACCCCTCACCCGCTGGCAGCGAGCAAGGGTTATCGGGTGTGCAGCGGCAATACATGCATGTCCAGGTCATAAACTCTTCGTGGCCTCCGCCAGCACAGCCTTGATGCGCCGCGCAAAGAACAGGCTCGGAATGGCCTCGCCGATCTCCCAGCGCGATACCTGTGTCTGTCTCACGCCAATCCGATCCGCCAACTCGGTTTGCGATATCCCGGCCAACTCCCGCCGCGCCGCCAGGCCGCTCCCATACACATGCGCAAACTCGCTCTTCGCGCGACGGAGCTCGCCCTGCCCGATGCCGCCCTTGCGCTGCTCATTGGTCAGGCACTTGCGCATTACTGGATACCTCCCCACACCTGCTCCAACATGCTCGGAGCGAGGATCGCGATCCAGATAAGGCTCGCCATAATCAGAAGCACCAACAGGTCAAGACCTATCGTGGCCGCATTGGAGTGCAGATACCCAAAGAGCTCCTCGAAGAAACTCTGCCGCTCATTGCGCCGGTCAAAGCCGTATTGCCGGAAGCCCCGGCCCATAATCGACAGGTAGACCCGGTTGCGATGGTCGAGTTCCCCGCACTCCATCTCGCGCAGCTCGCGGTCGCTCATGCCGACGCACGCGTTCACACACAGGACAGCGCGCTCAATGCAGAGCGGAGCGACTTCGGAGTGGATGCTGCTGGCCGATGGGTCGGCAACGACCTCGCCATAAACCGTGAGAGCCAAGCCCTCAAGTTCACGATCCGCCGCAGTGCCAATCCGCCAGGGAGTATGGAGGTCAGCCATTGACCACCTCCACCTTGCGCTCCGCAATGCAGTGACCGCGAAACTCGCTATCCGGATTCTTCCGGCACACTCGATCCAGCACTCGCAACATGCGGGCGCGAGTCATCACGCCTTCGGGCGTCGGAAGGTCCTCATATTCAAGTACCCAAAAGGCAACACCGGGCAATTCAGGCCGAATACTGCTCTTGCCGGTAAAACGCTGAATGATCCATTCGCGCTTGCGTGATCCAGAAACAAAAGAAGCCAGCCCCTTCTGTTTAGAGGTAGGCTGGCTGATTGAAGGTGCTGATATGCTTATTTTGGACATTGTCATTTTGACCTATAACCAAATCTTTTAATTTGGTTTATAAGTCAAAACAAAACGTCACGTCAAGATGTTTTTTGATGTTTGAAACAAATTATCTACCCCGGAACATCCGCTGACTTTGAAATGCCACTACCGTTCCCAGAATTTCTAGGGAAGATTCAGTCGAATGATGGACCGGCGAATATTTGTCAGCCGGAACCATATCGTAGGTCAACAGCTTGGCGGTGGGCGACGACGTCAGCGCGAAGAATCGCGCATAGCCCATATTGCCATCATGGAAGACAACAATGTCTTTGGGCCGCGGATTTTGCTTCGGATCGACAATAAGTATGTCCCCGTCGAAGAGATGAGGTTCCATCTCCGATCCCTTTACTTGAAAAGCAAAAGTATTAGGCGACCGCGAGAATTCAACGGGTATACGCCTCAATTGAGTGTGATCCAGAGAGCCATTCGACCAGGCAATTGTGAGTTCGGGAGTCACTACGGGAACCATCCGTGAGCCACGTTCGGGTATCATCACTGTACTCTCCGAATAAAAAGCTCCGGGCGTGACGCCAAGAGCATCAGTGATCTTTTTGACTGTGCTCTGCCGTGCGTCGATCTGTCCATTCTGAATTTTGCTAAGGCTGGAAATAGCGATTCCAGTGAACTCGGCGAGCTGGGTGAGGCTGATATTCGAAGCCTCCAGAAGCCCCCGTAGATTATTTTTATGCATTGCCATTTCTTTATTTTCATAGAAACCCCCCAGTTTTGGTCTTTAAACGCAAAAAACTTCTATCCGAATTACTAGATTGTGTTATAACTCATAACTATAGTTTTGGCTTATGACACCATTACGCAAACTCAGAAAGCAAAAAAAAGGACTTGCCGGTACGTCGATCGCGTTGGCGATCGGTATCGATGCAAGCCATTACTATGGAATTGAAAAGGGCACCTCAACCGCAAGCCCTGAATTAGCTGAAAAAATATCTCGCTATTTCGGCGGAGCCATTACAGAACTCCAGATTCTCTACCCGGAGCGCTTCATGCCCCAGAGGGAACCGAACCAGTGAAAGCGAGAAAAATCTCCCCGATACCAGTTGGCGACGGTCAAACAATTATTCAAGCCCTCAGATCGTACAAGCGCCTGGCCACTGTTCATCAGATTAGCGATCTGCTCGGAATCTCCGAGAAGGCACTCTACGCCAAAGCAAAGGCCGGAATCATCCCCTCTGCGAATCTCGTCGGCCCCATCCGCTTTGACCCCAAGCGAGTATCCGACTGGCTCGAAGCGCACGCCGACTAATATGCCCATGAACTATTTCAAGCGCGCTAGATGTTTATCCTTTACCTCGAATTCCTTTTTTGTATTTCCGCCAATTACAACTATCGAGAACGGCTTCTTTATATCTGGCTGCGGGAATGTGGCCATAACTCCCTGATAATTGGCTGATCTCAATGCACTATCCACGCTGTAATTCACTGGCGCTAGCAATAACGGCTGAAGAACAGTCTTTGACGGCCCGAGTTCTAGGACGATTCTATTTGCATTGTCCGCCGCCGCCATATTGGCTCCCGTCAGCCGATCTGGAGTAGATGGGATAGCGGAGACGTGCAGCAGTTGCTGCTTCATCTCAGGCGTTACATCTGCCTCGGTGAATGGCCTCATATCGCGCTGGGCAAGCGCCGCTTGCAATTCTACCCACTGCTTGGCCGTATAGACCCAAATCGTAAATCCGCTGACCCCCTGATTTGTACCCACTCCGGAGAGATATTGTGTTTGCAGGTCCTCCATCATTAGTCCGATCGTCATCGGCGATGGAATATGTCTACCCTGCACTATAGCTTCAGCGATATCCGCATCTGAAAGCGGCACGATCTCCGCTTCGGCAGAGGCTGGAGCTTCTTCATGAAATGGCGGCAATGCTGATAGCCCTACAACTTCCTCTGTCTTTAGTTCATGCAGTTTGAAATTACCGTCCGGGGGAGCATTCGTATGCTCTAGCGTCAAATTCATAGTTAGTCGCGGATCTTTCATCGCATAAAGGGAAGCAATGGACGGCCTCTTATAGTCAAGAATCACATATTCAGTTTCGCCAGGCTTTACAAAGACAATCGCTACAGCATTGAGCGATGATCCGAGTCTGCCCTCAATCTGATGCTCGCCAGCACGCAGCTTGAGGACAACATGCTCAGAATCTTTCACCTTAAAACTTATCTGATTGTCTATCTTCATGGTGATGCCGCCGCCAATTGGCCCGCTGGCTCGACTTCCCATCTTATATAGATCAACCATGCCGAAATCATCATTGGACTGAGCCAAAGCAGAGGCAGCAAAGAATAAAAGCAGGACGAGCAGTTTGCGCATAGAAATATATTGTAGCGATGCCGCTGTTTTTCATGATTTATATTGACAAGTGAAACGTTACACATTACAGTAAATACATGATCCGGTCATTCAAACATGCGGGCCTTGAAAAGTTCTTCCGGAGTGGCTCCAAGGCTGGAATCCAACCCGCCCAAGCCAAGAAGCTGAATATCCTGCTCACCACTCTTGACGTCTCAGAGAAGCCGCAGGATATGGGATTTCCCGGCTGGGACCTGCATGAACTGAAGGGCAATCTGGCCGGACACTGGTCCGTAAAAGTGAACGGCAACTGGAGAATCACCTTCTGCTTTGAAGAGCAGGATGCAATTTTAGTCGATTATCAGGACTACCATTAGTCAGGAGACAGGCATGGAGACGATGGAACAGTACAGCCCCGCCCATCCCGGCGCGGTCCTCAAGGACGCACTGGACGGAATCCCTATGACCGTTGGCGAGTTCGCCGCTCACGTCGGAGTCTCTCGCAACACGATATCGCGAATCATCAACGAGCGTGCCGCCATTACGCCTGAGATGTCGATCCGGCTGGCCGAAGCTTTCTCGCAGCCCACGCTCGATATCTGGTTCCGGATGCAGAACAAGTATGACTTCTGGCACGCGAAGCACACCAGGCGCGCTAAAGTTCGCCCAATCAAGGTTCGAGCCGCAGCATAATCTACCTCCACTTGATCTCCGCGATCTTCGCACGGATCTCATGGTCTTCGGCTGGTCGAATGTACCGCAGCACCGACTCCAGATCAGAATGGCCGGAGAGCTTCATCACCGTCCGCACGTCCATCCCATTGCGGAGCAGGGTCGTAATGTAGGTGGCCCGGAACTTGTGCAGATACCAATGCTCACACTCTTTCCGCTCTGCACAACACCCGGCGCAAACCCCACAGTTCAGCCCTGCATATTTAGCCTTGATCTTCAAACGCCGCAGGAGATGCCCCTCCGGTTCATCTACCTCGCCGCCGCGCTTCCCAAAGACCAGCTTCGCTTTTGGATGCCTCTCCTTGTAGGCCATCAGCCTATCCATCAGGCCCCGCGTAACTGGCACCTCCCGCTGCTCAGAATCCTTGGGCTTGAACTTCCAGATCGTATTCGACCGGACCATCAAGGTAAGATTTTTCTCCGAGACTCGCGGCCACATCAGATGCGTAAGCTCGCGCTCTCGAAATCCGGTCTGAAGAAATACATCAAAGACAAGCTGGTCGTACTCCTCTTCGAGAGACTGGAAGAACATATCTAACTCTTCTTGCGAGTAAACCTCGGGCAGAGCCTTTTCATAGCGAGGCGTAGGCCCAGCAATGGCCTTCAGCTTGTCGCGATCAAGGCCAGCAAACACGAGGAACGAACGCAGGTGAGAATGGCGATTCGAGATCGTTCTGTCCGAACGGCCAGCCTTGCGCATGGCCCCATGAAATCGAGCAACATCCGCGTGCTCCAACTCCTCCAGGTATGTTTTCGTACAACCCATAAGAAATTCATCAGCGGTGTACCGATAAAGCTCCGCGGCTTCATCCGATCCTCGATCCTCCGCCGCCTGAACAAAGACATCGAAAAGCTGCCGCAGCGTCTTGCGGCTGAAGTCCTCAACCACCTGCACGCCCACCGTTTTAGCCTGCGCAATCGCCTGCTGCTTCTTCTGTGCAGCGCGAAGCTCGGCCATAGCAACGTTCGAGCCGCCTTCAATCGTTACCCAGACTGTCTTGCTGCCCTCATAACGCCGCAGGACATAATGGCCCACCGGATAAGCGACCTCAACTCCGTCCTCAAGCACTACATCTGCCTTGAGCCGTCCATTCGCCGACATCACCACCGGAAGCCGCTTCCAAGCCCCAGACTTCGTTTTCACATATCGATAGAGCGCCACCGATCTATTAGCCATAGCGAAACGATAGCAAAAACGTACTACCTCCGTACTAAGCCCAAGAAACCATCAATTTTCCCAATAAAAACAAGGCATAGCTGCGAATCCCTCCCTCTCCGCCATATATATCATTCAAAACAAGATAGCGGAATCACACCAAGCAACCTCTGCATGAGGCTGTCTTCTTGTCTGTTCAATAATTCTCCATCCCCTTCAATACTCTCGGCACACTTTTGGCACAATTCAAGGAGCGAGAAACACTTCTCTCTGCTTCCTTCCGCCGCTGAGTCCTGCCAACCCTGTGACACAGACTTCTCCCTGTGCCAGACGCGCCACCAAGCGTTTCAACCCGTCCTTTGATACGGCGATCTGGCCAACTGTTTCTTCAAGTCATTGGTTGACTGGCGATTTCATTACCCATAGCAGATTGCGTCGGAAGGTCGAATCAGTGACAATCCGAAATTTAGTGGCGCGGGCCGGACTCGAACCGGCGCATAAAAGCTTTGGCGGCTCTTCCCTTACCTCTTGGGTACCGCGCCCCATTGTCATTTAGTTAGTCGTCTGCAAAAGCCGCACAACGCAGAGGGTCAGATTCGACGTCCTTCTATCCCCTCGGGGACAGCGAGATGATCGACACTCCGCGCCTTTCCACTCCACAGGCGGAGACCAACGACCACTGCGAAGAGCACCAGCCCCATCGGAAGTGCAAAGCGGTTGAGATCGACCCCGGCGAACTCCCCGCCCGCAAGTCCAAACGAAACGACAACCACCAGTACGCCAAGCGCACGTGAAGACTGCACCGATCGCGTATTGCCAGTGAGTGCAAGCTGCTGCGTTCTCGCTGCAAGCAGGCCGTCCATTCCATCGACCAGCATCATGCCGATGGAAAATACCAACCCTAATATCCACGGGTTAAGCTGAACCGCCAATAGAATGGCGGACAATTGACTTGCAGTCTCGAACCCCATGCCAAAGAGAACTCCGAGAAGAATAGGGCTGGCCTGAAAGATGCGCGGAGGTTTGGGATGCTGATGCTGCCTCGGACGCCACAGCCTCCAGAGGTTCGCCACGCCAAGCAAGAAGAGTATCCAGGCCGTGTACGGCGCGACATATCCAGCCAGTAACTTACCAAATCCAACGGCAAGGATAGTCACGATGATTCCATGTCCGATCGCGAAGAAGACCCCATTCCAACGCGATGGATGAAACCGCGCAAGGCCATCGATGATCGAAAGATGGTCCGGATCGACACCATGCCTCATGCCGAGCGCGGCCACAACACTGATGAGAGCTGCGCCTTTCATCTATGTCCCTCAAACGCAAGCTGTGGCTGTGAGCGATAGGGCATCAATGCCAGCTCGCGCAGTTCCTTTGGGAGCGGAAGAAGCTTATCGGCGTCTTTGGACTGCTCCGCCCAATCGGCGAGCATGGCGTAATGACGCTGCGTATTGAGAAGCGCCAGCCATTGCGTTCCCTCTGAGCTTGTGATCATCACGACATTCGGCACATCGCAGGGACCGAGGCAACCGCTGATCGAAAGATGTACACGTTTGAGCAGTCCTCGGATCTTCCACTCCTGCTTGAGCCACTGCACCGGCACTGCGGGGTGCCCCTTTTCTGTCTTCCCGCAACAGCAGCCATCGCAAATACTGATCTGGCCGAGCATAAGGCGCTTGGGGGTGATGGTTCCATCTTGTGGCATATATTTCCCTATACTTTCCGCTAACGATATCGTGTTATCGTTATACATTATGAGGTGGCGAGATGGACCTGTTCGCAAAAAGAAATCCGGGTAAGAGTCAACGCACGCAGGAGATCAAGGCTCAAGTCGCAAGCCTCCTCCATCTCAACGGGGAGGCAACCGTGATGGTAACGGAGCTGAACTGCCAGGACGAAGACTGTCCGGAGGTCGAGACCATCATTGCAGTCTTTGAGCCGGGGCAGCCAAAGATACAGGTCACTCTTCATTCGCCAATCGACGAGATCACTAAAGACGAGATCGAACACTTCTGTAAGAACGCGCAGAGCAAACCGCAAATGGATGAAGTAGTCGCAGGCGCTTCAGTAGAAAGCAATCCAACCAGCTAAGGAGAACTGCATATATGGCGACAGCAGGATTAAGTGAAGACAATCGTGTTCCAGTCACAGTCCTGACCGGATTTCTCGGATCAGGCAAAACCACACTGCTCAATCGCATCCTGACGGAAGAACATGGCAAGCGTATCGCCGTGATCGAAAACGAGTTCGGCGAGGTCGGTGTAGATCAAGAACTTGTGATCGGCGCCGAAGAAGAGATCTTCGAGATGAATAACGGCTGCATCTGCTGCACCGTTCGCGGCGATTTGATTCGCATCCTTGGCAACCTGATGAAGCGGCGTGAGAAGTTCGACTACATTCTGGTCGAGACGACGGGCATGGCCGACCCAGGGCCGGTCGCTCAAACCTTCTTTGTTGACGATGAAATGCAGGCTCGTCTCAAGCTCGATGGAATCGTCACCCTTGTCGATGCCAAGCACGTCTGGCAGCACATCGATGACTCCGATGAGGTCAAAGAACAGATCGCGTTCGCCGATGTCATCCTCCTGAATAAGACCGACCTTGTCTCTTCGGAAGAGCTCAATAAGCTCGAACGCCGCATCCATTCAATGAATGCCGCGGCGAAGATCTACCGCACGAAGGACGCCGCGATCGACATGGACAGTGTCCTCAACGTAGGTGGTTTCAATCTCGATCGTGCAATGGAAGTCGATCCGCTTTTTATGGAGCCAGAATATCCGTTCGAGTGGGGCGGTGTGTATTCCTTGAAGGCTGGAATACACTCTCTCCAGCTTCAACTAGGGCCTGATCCTGCAATGACGATGGTGTTGCTCCCTGCTCCGGAGGGCAAGCCTCTTGAGAGTCTTGAACCAGTTCTCATGGAGGCGGTCCTCGGGTTTTCCGCTCCTGCTGCGTCAAAGAAGCCGGGAGATTCCATCGTGATCGGTCAACCCACAGAGCTGTCTCTTGAAGGGAGCGACCTGACTTACAGGATCGAGATTAAGACAGATGGCGATTATGCTCTCTTCACGGAACACCATCCCGAAGAGTTTCAGGCGAAGCTCTTGAATGCTGATGGAGCAGCGACTCCGCGTATCGAAAAAGTCTTCAAGCCCGATCACGAACATGATGAAGAAGTCTCCTCTGTTGGGATCGACGTTGTAGGCGATCTCGACAAACGGAAGTTCAATCAGTGGTTAGGCTTCCTCCTTCAGACTCAAGGCACGGACATCTTTCGGATGAAGGGAGTCATCAGCCTGGCGGGGGAAAAGGAGCGTTTTGTTTTCCAGGGTGTGCATATGCTCTTCGACGGAAAACCGGATCGACCCTGGGGAAACAATCCACGTCGCAATCAGCTCATCTTCATTGGGCGAAACCTTGATAGAGCTTTACTGAACGAGGGGTTCACGCAATGCCTGGTATAGCGGAGAAGATAGAAGAAGGTACCCTTCCAAAGATGTGGGAGGCGGAGTTGGATGAAGCTGCGGTCTCTGCTTCATGGGCAGCCAGCGGAGAATGGCTGGCTGCGGCCTCCGCCAGCGGCGCGATCTATCTCTTTGCATCAGGCACTGGTGAAGAAGTAAAGAGATGGAGCGGCCATCGCTTCGGGGCAATCGCAGTAGCATGGCACCCCAAACAGAATCTTCTAGCCAGTGCTGGACAGGACGGCAAGGTCAACCTGTTTACTCCCGAGAGCGATACTCCCTTTGCTGTGCTCGATTGTGGAACCGCATGGGTGGAGCACATCGCATGGTCTCCCTCGGGAAAGTATCTGGCGACGGCCTGCGGACGCACTCTGCGGATCTGGTCAGATAAAGGAGAGTTGCTTCAGAGCTTTGACGAACAGCCAAATACAATTGCCGGGATTGACTGGCGTTACGATTCGGAAGAGTTGGTATCGGCCTGTTACGGACAGATCGTCTTTTGGAAACCATCGAACAGCTCACCGGCACGGAGCTTCCAGTGGAAAGGCTCCATGCTCTGCATCGCGTGGAGCCCGGATGCTCGTTATCTCTGCCATGGGAACCAGGACTCGACGGTCCACTTCTGGATCGTAGCCACAGGTAAAGAGTTGCAGATGTCAGGTTATCCGCTAAAGGTGGCACATATCTGCTGGGAGAGAAGATCGAAGTATCTCGCAACAGCAGGCAGCCCGCAGATTACGGTTTGGGATTGCTCGGGGAAAGGCCCTGCGGGACGGAGACCTGAGACTCTCAAGTATCATCGTCTTCCAATTACGGCGATGCGTTATCAAACAGATGGACCATTACTCGCATCAGGATGCGCGGAAGGGCGAGTGGCGATATGGAGACCGAGCAAACGGGACAAACCGGACCTGATAGCCCATCTACCATCGCCAATCACTGATGTCGCCTGGTCCCCCGGAACGGCGCGGCTTGCGGTAACAGCGGAAGATGGCAGGCTGATAACCTTTGAGGTTAGAGAATCCACCTAAGAGGTTTCGGACGTTTGGCTAGAGAAGAATCTTGATCTTCCTTATCTCTGCCATTAAATTCTGAGGCTTCAGCTACGGCATGACGGCGGCGCGCTGGTTTACCAGATACGCGCTCCTGCCATCTGGAGCCGTGCTCTCCTGCGATGAGGTCTTCTTCAGTGGAGAGCCTTCGAACTCCTGATACACGTAGGTCGGCTTCTTGTCGGGGCCTAGCGCGACCGCTACAAACTCCACCGATTTTGGGGCCGACGGGATATTTCCGCCGAACCAGCGCGGGTCTTCCTGTTGGCTCCAGGTCACCAGCGAGAGCGTTGAGCCTGCCGGGTAGTCGTGCTGCGCGTGTGTCCTTGCGTACTGCACCGCGACATCATTGCCGAAGAGCGTATACATCGTCGAATTCTGCTTGTCGATCGCCGAGGTGATGACCTTCCATTGCAGCGGGTTGACGGGCAGATCTCCCGTCAGCGCCGCATCGTTATTGGGCCGCGTTGCCACTCGCGGATTCACATCCGACGCGCAGCCAGCGAGGAGCAAAGTAAACACCGCGCTTAGAAGAGCGGCTCTGTTCGTTCTGCTTCTCTTCGACTTATTCATCAAGCTCATTGCGATTGCCCCTTTCCCTGCCCTGCGATTGGCATGGTATAGACGTAATCGTTCTTTTTGACCGGGGTGTGGCACCCCACGCACTCGGCGTCGAACTTCGCGTCGTTGCCGTAGGGTTTCAGCTCGGTGCCGCGCCAACGGCCGTATCCCCAGTTACCCGTGGCTGCGTACTTTCGGCTGTCGCGCTCCATCAGTTCCACCTGTTGGAAGGCTCCGGCGTGTACGAAGCCTTTGTCGTCCGGCTGCTGGAACCAGGTCACTTTGGCCAGAACCGTGCCGTCGGGCCAGGGGTTGATGTGGTTTTCCGCGATGGCCTTGATGGCAATGTCGTTGCCGAGGATCTCGCGCATGGTGTGGTTATCGAAGCGGTCGGTACTGCTGATCGCCTTCCAATTTTTATAGTCCGGCAGGAAGGGGACGCCGTTGGGAGAGAGGTGGGTTTGGGTAAGGTTGGTGCCGTTGGGGAGCCACTTGCCGTACTGCTCGTTGGCGGTGGCGGTTTCAGCGGGGGTGGTAAGCGAGGCGGGCGCGAGGTAGTCGCGGAGCACCTTGAGCTGGGCCTCGGTTACGGTGGCCTCGGGGTGGACCTTGGTGTAGGCGGGCAGAGGCATGGCTCCGAGTTGAATCTGGTTGACGGCCTCGTAGAGTTTCGCCTTCTGGGCAGCGGGCGGGAGACTGCCCAACTCGGAGAAGTTCAGGTGCTGCCGGGCCGTGGTCACGTCGCTGGTGACGATCCAGTAGGCGGGGACGACCTTGTCGTACCAGGGGAGCCGGGTCTCGTTGGAGTGGCAGTTATAGCAGGAGTTCCGCAGGATCTGCTTGACCTCGGGCGGAGCCTGAAGGTCGGCCTTGACGGGCGGGTTGGTCAGCTCCGGACGCAAGAACTGCATCCCCAGAAAGAGGACGCCAAGAATGATCAAAAAAGTTACCGAGGAGCGGAGGGGAGGCTTCGCCATAAGAATCTAGATGCTCTGACCCTGATTCTGGAACCGAGTTGTGCCGGTAAAATATGTTGAGCCGTGCCGAAGTTGATTCCCTGATCTCCTTGTCCATGAAGACCGTCCTTACTATCGCCGGGTTCGACCCCTCCTCCGGGGCGGGCGTAACTGCGGACCTGATGGTCTTTGCGGCGCATGGGCTGTTTGGAACTTCATGCATTACCAATTTGACGGTGCAGTCCACGGTGGGGGTGGCGGGGACGCATCCGGTTGCCCCGGAGATCGTCCGGGAGACGCTGGCGTGCCTGGCGGGCGACCTGCCCCCGGCTGGGGTCAAGATCGGAATGCTCTCGACCGCGGCGAACGTTGCCGTGGTGGCGGAGTTTCTAGCTGGGCTCGGCGGACGGGTGCCCGTGGTGCTTGATCCGGTGCTGCATTCCAGCTCCGGCAGAGAGCTGCTGGAGCCGGAGGGGGTGCGTTTGCTGCGGGAGCGGCTGCTGCCGCAGGTTGACTGGGTTACTCCCAATCTGGATGAGCTTGCGGCGCTTACCGGGCAGGTTGTGGCCGACCGGGAGGGGCTTGCTTCGGCTGCTGTTGCGCTGCAACGGTCTTTTCCTCGGTTGAATGTGTTGGCCAAGGGTGGGCATTTGGAGCAGCCTGATGATCTGGTCGTTACCGCCGCCGAGACGCTCTGGCTGCCGGGCGAGCGGGTGGAGACGACCTCGACTCATGGGACTGGGTGCGCTCTTTCGAGCGCGCTGCTCTGCCGGTTGGTGTTGGGGGATGATGCGGCTCCAGCGGCTGCGGCGGCCAAGCGGTATGTTGCTGAGGCGCTTCGCTCGGCTGTTCCCATTGGGCATGGGCGCGGGCCTATGAACCATCTCTGGCCTTTGCGTTGATCCCCCCTCCCCCCCCGGCTTATATTGCGCAAAGTCTTCGATTCAGATGGGTTAGGTCTGGACTTCGGTTGTTTTTGCGGCTGGTGAAAGCAACGGCAATAGATCAAGTCGCTTCGCCCTTCGGGCTTCGCGACGGCCTTCGGCAGAGCGGTGGTCGCTTCGCGACGGTTTTTGACGCCGGGCTAAAGCCCGGCTCTAATCCCAAAAAACAAGTGCAACGGCAAGAACAGGCAACTACAAGAGCAACGGCTTATGGGCCGGGGTCAGGCATGGGTAGAGAACCGGATTTCTCCGCTTTGCAGCTCACTATGAAATCGTGAGCTGCTTCGGTCGAAATGACGGTTTCTGAAACGAGTTTGTAAGAAAGAAAAAAATAACTGCAAAAGCGGTTCGCGCTTTGCGCGAATGCCCATGTCCCAGAAGCGGGACATGGGGCACCCGTTATCGTGCTCCGGCTTGAAAAGCCGTCTCTGTACCTTCCTGCGTCATCCATCTTCCCTGCTTCTATTTTAATTGTTTGGCGTAACTGGTACGCCACTCGATTCTCCGCTCTGGGCGCGGGGTTTCTTGGTTTTGGGGCTTGACAGGTTTTGCTGCTGGGCCGCGCGACTGGCAGCAAGATGGATAGAATGGTGGATATGGCTACCGCTGCTGCTGTCCCGTTGAGACGTGCTCCGCTTTCGCTGGTTGGATTTGCGTGGGGCGTGGTTGCATGGAATGTTCTGGTGATCCTATGGGGAGCGGTGGTTCGCGCCACGGGTTCGGGAGCAGGCTGCGGGAACCACTGGCCGCTGTGCAACGGAGAGGTGATTCCGCTTGCGCCGCGTGTGGATACCATCATCGAGTTCACGCATCGCTGCATGACGGGCGGAGCGGCCTTCCTGATGATTGGGCTGCTGGTGTGGGTGTTTCGTGGAACGGTGAAGGGACAGGCGGCGCGGACGATGGTCGTGATCTCGACTGTGCTGCTGGTGAATGAGGCGTTTCTGGGTGCGCTGCTGGTGAAATTAGGGTACGTGACAGGAAACCAGTCGGTGGGTCGCGTGGTGATGCTGGCGGTTCACCTGAGCAATACCTTGCTGCTGGCAGGAGCGCTGACCCTGACGGCGCATCTGCTGGGGACCGGCCAGATGTGGCGCGAATTAGGGGTAAATGGCGGGCGGAAGCTGTGGGCCTTTGTTGGGCTGGCGGCTACGCTGGTGGTCGGGGTGAGCGGGTCGCTGGCGGCGCTGGGGGATACGCTGTTCCCTGCCTCGTCGCTGCGGGACGCGTTTGTGCAGGATTTTACGGCTGGGTCGCCCTGGCTGCTGCGGCTGCGCGGGGTGCATCCGGTGAGCGCGGTGATTGCGGCGATGTTTGTGATCTGGCTGGTGATGGAGGCCCGGCAGGCGGGCGCGGGAAGGATCGCCGGATGGGTGCTGGGTCTGCTCGGGTTCCAGTTTCTGCTGGGAGTGGCCGACCTGCTGCTGCTGGCTCCCGTCTGGATGCAGGTGGTGCATCTGCTGGGGGCGGATTTGTATTGGGTGGCGTTGGTGACGCTGGCGGCGGGGGTGGTCTGGCCGGTGGAGACTCCTGCCGGGCTAGCGTCCTCCAGAGGCTGAAGACGGGAACTGCAAAAGCAAGAACAAAGACAAGAGCAAACGCAGATTCCCTTCGGGAATGACAAGCCAAAAAACAGGCAAAAGCAACGACAACGGCTTATGGGCTTTGCAAAGGTATGGGTAGAGAAGCGGGTTTCTCCGCTCCGCAGCGCGATGAAGCCGCGCCGCTTCAGTCGAAATGACGTTTTTGGGGTGGGATGGGATGAAAGACAAAAGCAATAGCTTTGGTTTGCTTTCCACAATGGAAAGAGGCTGCAATTTGTCACTATGCGCGGATGCCCCTGCCTATAGATTCGGGCAGGGACATCCGGAGCTTTTGCGATCCGGTTATTTGCCGGTGAGCTTGTCGCCGAGCTTCTTCGCTCCGTTGGCGGTGTCGTCGGCGGCAGACTTGGTTCCGTGGCCGATGTCGGTTCCCAGCTTTTTGGTTCCCTCTACCGTCTTATCGGCACCGGTTTTGGTCCCGTTTACGGTCTTGCGGTAGGCGGTCTTCGTGCCTTCCGAGGTCTTGTGCGCCGCGGTGTCGGTGGTGGATGCGGTCTTGTGGTAGGCCTTCTTCGTTCCGCTGGAGACGTCGTGGCCGGTGTCTTTGGCGGCGTCCTTGGTGGCGGTTCCGGCCTTCTTTACATCGTGGGAGACGTCCTGCGCGAGAACAGAAGAGGCAGAGAGCGAGAGAGCGAAGACGGAGGCGAGAACGATAGAGCCAGTTTTACGCAGCGACATGGAATCTCCTTTTGGAACATCGAAAATATTCTACAAAGACAAGATAGCTCCTGAAGAAAGGGGGAGACAACCCGCTTCGTCGCGTGGACTCCGAACAGGAGCGGCACCGGCTGGATTTGCGGCTGTATTGTCGTTAACCCATTGTTGTATATTGGCAAAGTTGTTTTGTTCCCGCTTTTTGCGTTTCTGGACGTGTGGCGTTGTGTGTCCGGGACAGCAAGAGAGGCGCTGGAACTGTAGATTCGATGGAGAGGTGTAAACGTTGACGGGCAGTGAGGCCCAGACAACGTTTACTTTTGGAACTGACTCGATGCAGGCTTTCGCCGCGTTTTTCCTCGTGGGACATCAGCTCACCAAGCTGTCTTCTGTCGATATTCTGATTCTGCTGCTGTACTTCGCGCTGGTGGTGTTCATCGGCTTCTATGCGAAGGGCAAGGCGAACACCAGCGAGGACTTCTTCCTGGCCGGACGCGAGATGACAGCGTGGATCGCCGGATTGAGCTTCGTCTCGGCGAACCTGGGTTCGCTGGAGCTGATGGGGTGGGCCGGGTCGGCGTACCAGTACGGCATCCTGGCGGCGCACTGGTACTGGATCGGCGCGATTCCGGCGATGCTGTTCCTGGGCATCGTGATGATGCCGTTCTACTACATCTCGAAGACGCACTCGGTGCCGGGATACCTGCAACTGCGGTTCGGCGAGGGCGCAAGGGCGGTGAGCGCGATCTCGTTCGCCTTCATGACGATCCTGATGAGCGGCGTGAACATGTACGCCATGGCCGTGGTGATGCAGACGGTTCTGGGCTGGAACATCACGTTCAGCATCTGGGTGGGCGCGGGCACGGTGGCGCTGTATGTGATGCTGGGCGGGCTGCGGTCGGCGATCATCAACGAAGTGCTTCAGTTTGTACTGATCTGGGCGGGAGCGGCGATTGTGCCGATTCTGGGCCTGATCGAAGCGGGCGGATGGACGAAGCTGAAGGCGCAGATCGCGGTGAATGTCGGCAGCAGCGACTACACGCACATGTGGTCGACGCTGGGCGGGTTCAAGGACAACCCGATGGGCGTGCACTGGACCGGAATCGTGTTCGGGCTTGGGTTCGTCATCAGCTTCGGATATTGGACCACCGACTTCCTTGTAGTCCAGCGGGTGTTGAGCGCGAATAATCTGCGGGCGGCAAAGATGGCTCCGGTGATCGGGTCTGTGTTCAAGATGGCGGTGCCGTTTATCGTGATCCTGCCGGGTCTGCTGGCTCTGGCGGTGCTGAAAAATCCCGATGGCACGCTGATGCACCTGGTTCCGGCCAGCGTGGCGAAGGTGACGGGACAGCATAGTTATGATGACGTGCTTCCGTTGATGCTGATTCGATACTGTGGACCGGGTCTTCTGGGGCTGGGGATTACGGCTCTGGTGGCCGGGTTTATGAGCGGCATGGCGGGCAACGTCAGCGCGTTCTCCACGGTGTGGACGTATGACATCTACGGCGCGTTCCTGAACAAGAAGGCCAGCGACAAGCATTATGTTGCGATGGGCCGGTGGTCCACGGTGATCGGGATGCTGGTGTCGATCGGCACGGCTTACCTGGTGATGAACGCGGCGAGCATCATGGACTATGTGCAGGCGCTGTTCAGCTTCTTCATCGCGCCGCTGTTCGGCACGGTGGTGCTGGGAATGCTCTGGAAGCGGGCCACGCACTGGGGCGGATTCACCGGGCTGCTGGCGGGTACGGTGGCCTCGGTCGGGATGTTCATCTGGGTCCATACGAATGCGAATGCGCTGCGGTACATCGCGATGAGCCCGGATGCGAAGCCGATGGCGGAGAACCTGTATCGCGCTCTGTGGAGCTGGCTGATCTGCATGGTCGTGACCGTACTGGTGAGCCTGGTGACGAAGCCGGTGCCGGATGAGCAGTTGGCCGGGCTGGTGATGGGCGTAACTCCGATTCCCGATGATGGCGCGAAGACGATCTGGCAGAAGCCGATCTTCTGGGCGATTGTTGTGATTGTCATCTTCTTTGTGTTGAATCTGATCTTCTGGTAAGGATGGGCGAGATGAAGGAACAAGAGCGCGAGGTAGAGTCGGCGGAGCTGTCGATCTGGTTCTTCTGCGGCATCCTGATGTTGGCGTATGGGGTGGTGCTTGTGGTGACGGGGATTGCGGAGTATAACCATCCTCCGGCGAACGAGGTGCTGCTGCCGTGGCTGGAATCGCTGCACCCGACGCTGTGGTGGGGTGTGCTGCTGACGGCATTCGGAGGGGTCTATTCCGTGCGGTTTCGGCCGGGGCGTTGATTGCCGGGAGATTGATTGCAGAATTGCAGGGCTTAGGAGGATGTGCGTATGGTGAAGCAGATGACGCTGGGCGTGATCGTCGGAAACCGTGGGTTCTTCCCTAGCCATCTGGCCACGAGCGGGCGGCTGGAGATGATAGCGGCGCTGGAGTCCTCGGGAATCAAGCCGATTGTGCTGACCCCGGAGGAGACGGCGCATGGCGCAGTCGAGAGCTACGAGGACGCCAAGAAGTGCGCGGCCCTCTTCAAAAAGCACGCAGCGGAGATTGACGGCATCATCATCACGCTGCCGAACTTCGGCGAGGAACGCGGTCTGGCCGACGCGTTGCGGCTGGCCGATCTGCGGGTGCCGGTGCTGATCCAGGCGACGCCAGACTCACCGGGCAAGATGTCGATTGCCTATCGGCGCGATAGCTTCTGCGGCAAGATGTCGATCTGCAACAACCTGAAGCAGTACGGGATTCCCTACTCGCTGACCACGTTGCACACGGAGGCTCCAGACTCCGAGGAGTTCAAGAAGGATCTCGCATGGTTCGCGGCGGTCTGTCGCACGGTGCGCGGATTGAAGAATGTGCGCTTCGGCGCAATCGGCGCGCGGCCGACGGCATTCAACACGGTGCGCTATTCCGAGAAGCTGTTGGAGCGCTCTGGCATCACCGTCGAAACGCTCGATCTATCCGAGGTGATGGGCCGTATCGGGCGCATGGCGGACAACGACGACGCGGCCCAGGAGAAGCTGGCGGCCATCAAGAAGTACATTCCTGTCGGTCAGACTCCGGAGACATCGCTACTGAAGATGGCGAAGCTGGGCGCGGTGATCGATCACTGGATGAAGGCGAGCGAACTTAACGTCTCCGCCGTACAGTGCTGGACGTCGATCGAGGAGTTCCTTGGCATCGTTCCCTGCACCGTAATGTCGATGATGAGCGAAAACCTCATTCCGTCGGCCTGTGAAGTCGACGTGCTGGGTACGCTCTCGATGTACGCGCTGACGCTGGCCAGCGAGACGCCTTCCGCGCTGCTCGACTGGAACAACAACTACGGCGAGGATCCGAACAAGGCGGTATGCTTCCACTGCTCCAACCTGCCCAAGCACTTCTTCA
>JAATEV010000058.1 GCA_015655585.1 Terriglobales bacterium
GACAGCGTTCCTTTTCACTTGTGCTCGGTTGCGATGGGACCCACTCCGCTGTGAGGAGGATGTGCTTCGGCGAAGAGTCTTCTTTCCTGGTATTTCTCCAGTGCTACTTCTCCCTCACCATCGTCCATAAGCTGCTGATCGAAGAAGACACGTCGCAGATGCTCAACGTTGCCGGCAAGGCTGTCATGCTCAACGCCTACAACGGTAAGACGGATATCGCATTCTGCTTCTCCTCGGAAAAGGAAATCGACTACGACCGCCGAAATACGGAGGAGCAAAAGCGCATGATCCGCGAGAACTTCGAAGACGAGGGCTGGAGAATATGCGAACTGCTCGATGAGCTGAGCCGTTGTGAAAACTTCTACTTCGATAAGCTTTGCCAGGTTCGGATGCGATCGTGGACGAAGGGTCGAGTCGCTTTGGTAGGCGATGCCTGCTACTGCCCGTCACCGGCTGCAGGGATGGGTGGCTCCGTGGCAATCCTTGGTGCTGCAGCCTTGGCCGATGCGCTTGGGAAACACCCGGGTGATCTCAGAGCAGCGTTCCAAGTATATGACGAAAGTTTCCGACCCACCGTGGAAGCGATTCAGACACAGGCAGTCGAGTTCGGCCTAGAGATGTTTCTGCCCAGATCGGAAAAGGCACTACAGGAAAGAAATGTGCGGCTCAGCATTCGCTGAGTACTTGTCATCGCTCCTCAGAAACGCGCATTTTATCAGTTGAATCAATCACTTTCTAGAAGCCGACCTATCATCACCAATTACGTATTTGTTGAGAGCGTGTGATCGGCAATGGGATAAAGGTCGATCAAAGAATCTCCCTACTATTGTTAGAGCGAGCGTCCCAAACCCCGGTCGTGGAACAATCAAGATATGGCAGCCAAAACCAAGCCGTCCAAGCGTGATGCTATCCACGATGCCATGCTCGACATCGTGGTCGAGCGCGGCTTCCACGATGCGCCCATGTCGCTCGTCGCGCAACGCTCCGGCGCCAGCGCAGGCGTCATCTACCACTACTTTCCAAGCAAGGAAGCCATCATCCAGGCTCTCTACGAGCGCATCAGCGCCCTCAAGCGTGTCAGCCTCCTGGAAGGCTTTTCCCTCGAACAGGATCCCCGCGATACCTTCATCCGGGGCTTCCTCAACGCGTACACCTTCTACCGCAAACACAAACGGGAGATGCGTTTCTACGAGCAGTACACCCATGCCGGCTTTACCTGCGCCCCCGAGACCACACCGATGGACGAGCGCGCGGCAGCCTTCTTTCACCGCTTTTCCAGCCAGTCCAAGGGCGGCGTTTTAAACGAATGGCCCTCTGAAGTTTTGAATGAACTCACCATCAACCTAGTCGTCCGCCTCGCCGGCCAACGGCGCAAGCTACCCGAGTCCCTACTGCGCGAGATAGCCGAGAGCATGTGGCAGATGGTGAAAGCAAAATAAAATAGAATGAACGTTCTGTCTATCGCGCACACTCGATGTCATGAGTGAAGACCTCGTTCTCGTCACCGGCGGCTCTGGCTTCGTAGCCATCCATTGCATCGATCAACTCATGCGCACCGGATACAGCGTGCGCGCCACCGTCCGCTCGCTCGCGAACCCGAAGTCCGCGTCATAGCGGGGTCCTCTCGCATGCAGGCAGTTCCACACCCACATGTCAGCCTTGGCCAACGAGCCGGTCGAGGGGGGATCATGGAGCTGTTTCTGATTTCGGTCAAATGTCTGGTGTAGGGCTCCTGCCCTCCTCCGGCTCGCCCAGACCCGCTCCGCGCGAGCCGGAGGAGGGCCACGTTCCGCCGAACTCGAGGCGCCCACTTAGGAGAAGTTGGGCTGTTGAGTTTGCAGGGTCCTCAGTCGACTCTCTTTCTCCTAATGGGAGCGAAGACGAAGCTGATGATTTTTCTTTGGAGGAAGAAGGGGCAACGATGCGCGGCTAAGCCGATCGTTCGATTTTGTTCGGAAGTTTGGGCAAAGAATGGATAAAGTCGGCTCCAGGCTTGGAACCAACGCTGCTGTAAGTTATTGTAACTATGGTGCCGGGAGGGGGGGGCGAACCCCCACGACCGCAAGGGTCGGCGGATTTTGAGTCCAGTTTTTCCACAGTTGCAGGGCCTCGCAAGCCCTCGCACTCCCGTTGCATAAAGCGTTACAAATGAGTTGCTTGCAAGATAACCACGGATCGCATTGCGTCGCAGCTGGCGGCACGGAATTCCGGTACAAAGTATCACCAAAAGTATCACCAGAAAAGTGCCACAAATCAGTTGATCCTCAGCGGATCGTAAATCCGCTAATAGAAATCAACGGTCATTTTCGTTCAGCGACGCGGAGGATTTATGATCCGCCGGTGGCAGAGAACGTCAGTCTTGAATCATTTTCGTACCTACCGAACTACACCTTGAGCATTGCCTTTGGCAGGCGCGCCCTCTAGTGTCCCAGCCGACGCATATGCCAGCGTAGGGTGACTCATATACGCGGCAAAGTGGTTGTTGCGATTTCTCTCGATATACTGGCCGACATGATGCTTCTGATTGACGTGGCGGAGCAGATTGCGAAACGGCGCAAGGCCAATGGCTTGACCCAAGCCGAACTTGCGAAGATGGCGCGCGTTAGCCGGTCAACCTTGGACGCTCTTGAGAATGGCCGGATGGGGGAGCTTGGATACGCGAAAGTAAACAATCTGCTCACTGCTCTTGGCCTGGAGTTCAAACTTCAGGCGGCAGTGAGCATCCGACCCACTCTTGATGAGTTGATGCTCGAGAATGAGCGCGAAGATGCGGAGGTGCGGCGTTCTTCTCGGTTCTAGTCTTTCGTCTTCCCGCGGTCTTCCTTGATCGCTTCCATCCAACGAGCAAAAGTGAAATCGGCTTCGCTGATACTGCCAAACAGGTAGGGCCTGAGCTCTTCGCGATAGCGCTGCTCGAACACTTCAAGATCAAATGGCGTAGTCCGCGCAAGAAAGAGCATGTCTTGAAAGTCGCGATCATTGTCCCGCTTTAGCTTGCAGAGGGCGATATCGTATGGGTCCATTACGAAGAGATGGATGTTCTCGAAGAGACCTTCGTAGATCGGGACAAGACGCTCCTCGTATTCGTACGGCACTTGGGCAATGCCGACGAAGTCCAGGTAGACACGATGCTTCCTCGCTGAAGAAGAACCTTTCCCACCCGCTTCAAGAAGTCGATTGCGCGAAGCGATGGGCGCTACATCGATAACATCCAGGTCAACCGTCGTCCGTGCGGAACCGTAGTGCTGCGTGACAGCGAAGCCGCCGATACAAGGAATCTTCGTCGGCTCGCCGGCGACTGGATCAAGTTCTCTCAGGAATGACAACCAAGGCTCAGGTAGCGTAGTGCGCAAGGTCCACCTCCGAGAGTCGGGTATCCAGGTTCCAATGCGCAGCAAGCTTTGACCTCAACGCTCGAACATGTTGCTTCCGAGATGGAGGCCATGACTCTTGGCACAGTGTGTCTTCCTTCGCGAGCCGTGCATCCTCTAGTTCCCGCAACACAGGCTCTAAGACATTCAACACAACAAGTGGACCGTTCTGAAGCGCCATCTTGTTCGCCAGCGATGTGACGAATCCGAGCCGGTTCTGCCGGTTCCTTAGCTTTACTTCTCTGAGGAGCCAAGACCAGTCGAGATGGGGATATTTCAATACAACCCATGGAAGGCCTTCCGTCGTCCGCACATCGAGGTCAGAATGATCCAATGCATCAAGTAAGAACTCGGCTGGATTGCGAAGACGGCCAGATAGATGAGCGTACCCGGGATAGCCTAGCCTTCCGAGTTCCGAGGCGAGCGTCTCGTCGCTGTGCCTTGGCAGCGGATCCAATGGCAGGGCCGTCGGGTCTCCACCAAAAAGCTCCGCAGCACGCTGCGCCACTTCCAGACTGACGTTCCTCTTCCCCGTCTCCATGTGGGAGAGCATGGGTTGCGAAAGCCCGAGGAGCTTCGCTGCTTGGACCTGCGAGACGCCCTGACGCTTACGGACGGTTTCTAATGCGAGCCCGGTCATGGAACCGCCTCCTCATCAATATTACACTCTTTGTAATAGCTTGATCGATATGGAAGTCGGCTATCGATCAGTAGCAATCACGAAGACGACGTCCCCGAGAAAAGATCGTGGGACAAGCGTTAGCGCTCACTCCAGATCGCCTGGCGATTTTGGTGGCCCAAGCTTGCGATAGTGCAGAAAGAAGTCGTCCAAGCTCCCGGATGTCGGATCGAGGCTGGTCACTACCGTTCTTGCCCAATCTAGCCATCTATATGCATAGGAAGGGTCGGCAGGTGTCTCCGATTCCAGCTTGCGCTCGATGTGTGCAATCAATCGATGAAGCATTTCGGCCTTCGTCCAGTTCTCCAAGTTTTCATCTAGCTTCCTAAGCTGGACCTCGGCTAGTCGATGCTGGTCAGCAAGCTTCTCCTCGGCTTCTCGCTCCTTGGCTTGCCTCTCGGCTTTCTCTCTCAAATCGAGTGCAGCTGTACTCAAACCGTGCAGAATAACGTTCAGCTGACCTTCGAGCGGTCGTCCGAGCCTATCGAAGAACGTCGGCTCTTGTCTTGCGGATAAGTATTCCCGAATTTTGAATGCGAAACGCCCCGACGGACGGAATTCAATGTGGGCTTGGGCAGACGGAGAGCGTAAGCTGCCCTTCGAACGGGTCGACATGACTCGATTTGATTCTTCGAAAACAGAAAACTTCACCTTCTGCCGTTTGATAACGATCGACAGCCCAGGCTCGTACTCCGATTCGGGAAGCGCGAAAGCAAATCCACGTTCTTCAGCCGTCTTGACAAACGTGTCCACGAAAAGAAGTGCTCTCGGCACCGAAGCGGGCGCCACCTTCACGTCTATGTCATCTCTCGAAGAACCGACCCTTCCATAGGAATCAGATCTGCGCAGGGAGAAGCTCTTCTGAAGCTGAAGCGTCAGACGATGGGGAGAAGACAATGCCTTTGGGACCGGTGCAGGTTCAAGATCGACCAAACTTAGCTTTGAAACCCAAGAATTTCCTCGCATCGGAATCTACCTCAACAGTTCGTGACACGCCTTGTGGTGTGGCCTTTGGTGGGGTATCTTCATCTGACCCCGCCTCTCGCACTCTAATCCTCTCCAGAGAGGCGCTTGGCTCAGCAAGCAGCCTGTCATCGTCGATAGGTTCAGAACGCAGCTTCATCCCTTGAACGCTGGGCGCATCGTGGGTGGTGTCCTTCTGCTTGGAGGCATTAGCTGATTGCAAAGTTTCGAACGCGTCCCCCCATCGCTAACCCGCGACCTCTCTGCCCTGTGGACTTTTGCCCACGCGATTAGGGCGCATAAGGCGCCATGAAAATGAAAAGACCCGCTCGGAAGCGGGTCTAAAGGCTTTTGGAGGGTGAAATCTTGTCCGCCGTGGCTGAAAGCCTGGCTTCGAAGAGACACCCTCCGTCAAGAAGTCGGGAAACGTCCCTGTCATTACAATAGACCGAGCGATGCTTACTGTCAATCCCTTCGAATCACTTGTCGCCGCCCGTTTACTTGAGTTTTTTGACATCCGCACCCCGTGGCACAGACGTCTTTGGGCGACTGGTCTGATCCTGACCCTGCGTGAGACTTTGGAGGCCAGCGACATGGTTGCGGCCAAGGTTCTGTATCAAAACTCAGTAAGAGCGTTGAACGATACCGCAATCGTCCTAGCCGGAACCGATCCGGCCGTCACATCAGGCGACCCCGGAATAGGGACGCCGGTGTACAAGAAGAAACTTCACAAACTTCTATTGAGCGACTTGTTGACCGGTTCAATCCAGTATCTCGAACTTGCTCAAGTTATCTCCGATCTCGACAGTAGGTATCTTCGCAACTGGAGCGCGGCCTTGCAGGCCAATGCTTTGGGAACGGTGACCCTCAAGGCAGAGCGAACCGCGCGAGCTATAGCTTCCCATCTTTTCGATACCGGATTTTCTGCAGAGTTCTTGTTCGGTTGGTTCCGCTATGCCATCCAAACCAATCCCCTGCCACAAAGCCTTTCCGAGATCATCGCAGACGCGCACACCGTCACTCAAAGTGCGCCAAAAGAGTTTGAGATCTTGGTACCCTTCCGAGAGTTTCCCGCGAACCAGTCCGGTACACCCGAAGGATGGGTGGGAGCCTCCGAAGTGACGAAGTTCGTAAAAGACAGTGGCTTTCCAACGGATGGGATTCGCCAGATGGGCGGAATTTGGATCACGGTTAGCGCCCGCGACGCGAGGAGTGCTGTCGAGTCGGTTGCCGAGATCATCGAGCGCTTCTCTTCCCGTGTTCGACTCGCAACGCGGGATCGTCTTGTGCCGCTTGCCGACGTGTACGTAAAGAATCCTCTCAAGCGGCACCCTTTGCGCCAGAAGAGACGCCGGGTAGAGGTAGACGCTCTTTACAGGGAGAACCAGCTGTATTCGTTCGGGAACGTAGTAAGCCGCGTCGATTCTGCGATCGAGCTTCTCAGTCCTTTGGACGACAGCACACACAGCACCGCCGTAGCAGGAGGCTGGGCTGCGATCGAAGCTATTCTGACCGCCCCCGGAGATGAAGATCGTCTGCAAGCTGGTTATCGCATGGCCAATCTGGTAGCCGCCTCGTTCCCGCGTGCTGAACTAACCTCCCTTGCTTACAAACTCCAAGAACTCGGTGGGCCGCTTGCCATCTCTTTGACAGCCTGCAACACCAATCGAGATCGCGCGGTGGAGGTGCTGGCAGCTATCCGCTCTGGACAGGCGCTTCCATTCACGAAGCCAGCCGATCTCGCGGCGGTAGAACGAATGCGTGAGATGGCCGCTGATCCTAACAAAAAGCTGGGCGACGTCAGTACGTACCTGTCGACGGTCTTTCGTGGGTTCTACCGTAATCGCAACATTGTTCTCCATGGCGGCAAGACTGGTGCGGTCGGACTGCGGTCTAGCCTCAGGAACGCTGCCCCACTGGTCGGCGCGGGTATGGACCGTATCGCGCACGCCTGGTTTGTTGAGGGGCTTGAACCGGTTCAAATCGCGGCTCGCGCAAACGTTCGATTGGCTACGGTAGGAGCGCCAGACGCTCCCGATATAGTTGATCTTCTGATGTAGGCTTGGGGCTTTGCCGATGCGAAGGTTTATTACAAATCAGCGTTCTCGCTCTCAAGGCTCTCACTGACGCGGTAAGGGATTCGTGTCATACCTTTACCGTAAACAACGTCGTTAGACCTGGCGCAACTTGTCGCGTTACCGTGACGCCCACACGCTCAATAAAGTGAGGGCAAATTCATGCAGAAATGGAATGATCCTAATGAACTTAATGGAAAGGTTAGAACGGAGTGACTGGCGTCTCGGACATAATTTCTTTGCATTCACTGCGCGAACCTTCGAACGTGACGTGCAGATCATAGTGTTGGGATCACTTGAAGCGGGAACTAAGTATCTGAAGCGCCAGTTGAGGAGAGAAGAAACGAAGTTCGAAAAGTCCGTTGATAAGGCTGGTCCGGATTCCCGCGGATGGTACGAGGAAAGCTATGGTGAGTTTGTTATGGAGGTGTCGGACCAAATGCGCTTCCTGCGCAACATGTCGCTAGTTGCGCTACTTGATCGTCTTCTGCACACCTTGTCTACAATGGCCAAGTCTGGAGATTACTTCGCCCCCAGAAACAAGGTTGTCTATCAAGGCGAAGATGATTTCCAGCGGATCTATCGTGAGTATGCCGAGAGATTCGATATCACTTTCGGGGCAAAGCAAATTCAATGGATCAAGCCCTTGCGCCAGGCTAGGAATCTGATCGTCCACAACAGCGGTGAGGTCCATCTCCCCAACAGTACGAACGATAGAACAGACCGATCAACTGCCCTCTATGATGTCGCATTCGCGACGAAATATGGATATCTCGTGGACGGAAAAGGACACAACGCCCAAATCGACGTTTCAGAGCTGGAATTAAACAATGCAGTGGCTCACGCCATTGCATTGGCTCAGTGGGCCGCAGACCAACTGCGAAAGCGTCAAGTAGATTTTGAAGGCGAACGCCTCAAGAAATCTCAGAAGAGCGTTTCGAAGCGAAAGACGGCATAGCATTTATTGATGATTTTAAGTCCCATATAGCACTTTTGCATATGTGCGCATATGAGCGCACATATGCCCACAAGCCATTCACTTTATTGGACTTGCGCTGCATGACTGTTTGGCATTCGTACGCATATCTGCGCACAAAAGCACACAACGAAACAGCCACTAGATTTGTTCTCCAAGAGGATCTTTCCACGGCCTAAGCAGCCCGTGTGCGGAGCCGTATTCCTGCAACTGCATACCGCGCCCAAGCATCTTTTTCATCCCAACCATCTGGCATCCTTGAGCGGAGTCCAAGACTGCTAAGGTGTGCGTCTTCCTCTCTCGTCAGAACGGCACCTCGGCAATACGACGTAAGCAGTTGGTTGACAGAGTCTGTCGTCGGACTGGGAAGCTCCAGCAATCGTTGAATCACGATGCTCTTCGGGACAGCGTGTTCGTGAACCAACATCTTTTGCTGGTCTTGAAGTTTCCAAGCAGCTTCTGACCAGTACTCACAGCCGTGATACTTTCCTTCAAACTCAGTCCAAACCCAAGTCGCCTCGCTCAGCACAGCGTGTTTGGTGCCGTAATGAAGAGTTGAGCTTAGGACATCTGCGACGTCGCGACAGAGTTCGCTTTTTGTCCGATATCGCGGATTCTTTGACGGGATTTTGGGCATGAGAAGTTGAGTTTGGAATCTATTGCTTGAGGAGTTCTGGGTAATTCTCGGCTAACCGCGAAAGACTGGCCTGAGACTGCCTTTCTAAAGCCGGTGAAGGTTGGCGAGGAGGGGTACTGTCAGGTCATGCAGATTAAGCGACGTGAACATCCGTCAAAGTAATACGGTTTACATCAGCGAGGCCCTTGAAAGAAGCGCCCGTTACGATGACCTGCGTGCCCAGGAATTCAGGGTCATGCATCAGGTCAATGAACGGTTGAATGATAAAGTTTTCTTTGTCTTCGATGGCCTCGCCGGAGAACTCACCGGGAACGTCAACGATTGAAAGACCTGGATAATGACTACCTTCCTTATTTGAAAGTGTCAGGAGGCCGAACTGGTAAGCCATCAGGAAATACAGTGTATCGGTCCCACCAAGTGCAGAAGTCCATCGCCTCGCTCCGACTCTGATTTCCAATCTTGAACGAGAAATAGAGATTGCGATTGGGCTGTGCTTCCAACTTCCGGGCCGAAGACCGTTGATGGCATTCAAGTACTCATTCATCCCATCTTCCAGTTGAGATGCCATCGCCTCATAGTCGATCGCATCCGACAGCGCTACCACCCGTTCTTGAAGAGGGCCAATCTCACCTTCAAGCGCAAGAATCTTCTCTGTAAGCGCTCGACCAAGATCTAGTGCGTCGAGAACCCTATCGATCTGACGTAGGCGTTCGCCCGCCTGCCCAAGCGACATATCAATCGCACTGATCTCTGCCTGGACTAAACCACCGATGCTGGTTCGTGCGGGGGTCAATTCCTCTTCAAGCTTCTGCAATTCTTCCTCGGCCTGTTTTGTTTGCAACGATAGGGATGCGATTTCCCTTTCAATCACCTTGGCGAGATCCTGCGCTTCTTCAAGTTCCCCTGAGAGACGGTCCCTTTCAAATTTCAGTCGAACTACCCCCAACTCTTCGAGCAACGGTTCAGATTGGACAGACTGGTGGCATAGAAAGCAGTGGGTCGGGTCAGTGCCATCCGGAGCGACAGTCTGATCGCAGGCGGGACAGTGTGTGATCTTCAGGTCCGCGAGTATGAAGCCAGCATCAGTGGCTCGATCAATTCGGCTCAACTCTTCGGAAAGGTCGCCTCGGTAAACACTGAGTTCCGAAAGTCGGATGTTGCTTTCCTCAGTTTTCTTCCTAGTAAGCTCCAGGACTCCAATTATTTCGGTGCGTCTCTGCGTCAGCCGTGAGACCCGACTGCGATCTGCTGCCGGCAGTGCGTTATCCCTCCCCCGTTCCAACACGGCTGTCCGTGACTCCCGCAGATGTTCAATGTCAGCGGTCACCTGACGTTTTGCTTTCTGGACACCATTCAAGGTGAGTGAGACCGAGAGCCCGGGCTGGGCCACGACGTCCCGTGCCACATCACCGAGCGTCTCGTTGTACTGATCGCGCTTGAGCTTAAGGCGTTCGACTTCCATCTTCTTGCTAACCAGCAATCCGTAATCGTCCGTGTATAGCTTCTCCGCAATCCCCAAGAATTGCAGAAGACAGGCAAGCTGTTCGGGCTCCGGCTGTCTATCAGCCAATTCACCCCAGAAACGTTGTTGACGATAGACGTGGCGAAGCAACATACGAAAACTGAGTTCGGGCCATGTCTGACCCGACATCGGATTACCCCGGGGAAAGTGAAGGACCGGTATGTTCAGAGCGTTTAGCAACCAGTCTTGGAATTCGCTCGTGCTCAGTCCCTTTGCATCCACGAACACCTTTGTCTTGGCACCAGGCTCCGACCAACGCCTTTCGATACGAAATGCCTCATCCCCGAGTACTAGGTTGACGCCAGCCGCAACGTATTTCTCAGCTAGGCCGGTCTCTTCAGCACCCTCAAATGGTTGATTGCCCGGATCACCAAACAAGTAATCGAGGAGTTGGAGCCACTTGGTCTTGCCAGTGTTAGGAACACCGACCAGCACGTTTACTCCCAATTCAAACTTGAGGGATTCCGTTTCGCCCCCAGCTCGAAGTCGATCAATGGATTCAATTCGCATTAGCACGGGTTTCACGCTTCTATCACCTCGCCTCGCGGACGTTGGCCAACTTCCGCATCGAACAACTCGTAAATCAAATTCTTGATGCTGTTACCACTCTTCGATCCGAACACCTTCTTTATGTCCTTCATTCGACTAACAAGTTCCACGAATGAAGGACGAGAACCCAAAACTTGGGCTCGTTCGTTTCCTAAAGGCGTTAGAGCGATGCGGTAAGATTTCCCCTCTTTGGTGATCGCGACTAAACCTTTCGCCTCCAGAACCGCAAGCACTTGGTAATAGCGTTTATCCCATGGTCCATAGTGATGACGGACCATAGCCGACTCAACGCTGTGCCGAGAAGTGATGTTCATCGCTTCCGTGCTGTCTGATCCATCGCCGGAAGCAGCCTTCGCCGCAGCAAAAAAGTCCGGATATCGAGCGAAGAAATCCATTTTCGCCATCTTGGTGAGACTGTCAATACGGCCTGCAGTGCCGCTGAATTTGATGAGCAGCAGCAGACGCGCCGCGTGAAACTCCACGACATCATCTGCCGAAAGAGGCAACATCATCGATCGAGTTCCAATGCGATTGAGTGATCTCATACGGTCCCTTTCTCAAATCGCAGCAGACATCTATCTGCAATGTCATACATGCAACCCTTGAGGAAGGCGGCTCGATCAGGAGCTCCCGCAACCCGTTCACTGTTGATTTCATCCATAGCCTTCAGGCATAAGTCGTGGAACTGGACACCGTCAGCGCTAAGCTCTCCACAAATCAAGGATGATTGCAGGGACTGCACTTTCGCCTTTACCTTGGAGCGAAGTTCGTCCTCATCTTCCGGAGGACTGTATCGAGAGATCCGTGAAACTGACGAATAGTCCCTCCTCAATTCTTTAGCGAGGCCGATGAGCTGGGACGGAAGTTGAGCGCTATTCATTTTGCCAGCGAGTTTCCCACCAGACGCGCTCCCGGCGCCGTCCGTTAGCTCTTGTAGCCTTTTTTCCCACCAAAGAAACAGCGCTGCGCGTTCCAAAATTTTGTTTTCTTTACCGGACGACCATTTCGCATCCCCGGCCGTTTTTGCTTTGCTTTGCAGCTCACCCAGGACTGTCTCTGCCTGTTCAGGAAGGAGGGTTCGACCATCCTTCACGCTCAGTTTGATGACCCGGAGGAGATTACCCTGCTTATTTATGCTCTCTGTCTGCCGCTCTTCCCAAACGCAATTTTCGATCCAATAAGTTGCAGTCTGCGCCTTCGCTGATTTCACGCCAGGGCATCTTTGCTCGATGGCGGTTACCAGAGCGATCAATTTTGGGTCGTTAGGTTTTCGGTTTGAAGCGTCTCGCGAATAAGTGAGAATTCTAAGTTCTTGGACCACCGGGCGTAGTGTGACTAATCGAAAGTGGGACTTCTCACTGTATCTATCGCGGGCTAGCGATGTTTCATAGATAGATGTGCCTACCTTTGCTTTCGTTCTAACGCATAAATCGGCCACCGACCAGAATTTGTCTTCTTCACTGCCCTTAACTTGCACATACTCCGCAATCGTCTCAGACGAGTCAGTCTTCCTTAAAATTACGATGTCATCGTGTGTCTCGCAGTGAACCTTGAGAACGGCGGGATCTTCAAGCATCTCTAACAGAAATCCCACGGCGATCTCATCTTGGTAGTTGAAACCTGTGCGAGCGATGGGACCACCCTCTTCAACAGGTGCGACATCCTCCACAGATGGGAAAGTCATCGGGGAGGAGGCGGGGCTGCTCAACGTTGTGCTCTTCGGTGTCGGAGTTGAAGCCATCGTGTTTTGAAGTAGTTCAATAAAGATACATCGAACTCCCCGAAGCGGCTTAATAGGGCCCGGTAGTTTTCTCTTGCATGTGATCGGTCGCCAGGCGCACCCCGTAGGATGCGACCGCACCGATGCCGAAGGGATGTCTATTTTGGGCTGTCTTCATCAGATCCTGCCTCATAGATAGGTATGTCCTTCTGCGGGAAGAGGGACTCGTGCCTTCGGAGCAGTTCGTGCATCACGCGGACACTGAGGCGAACGGCAAAGTTGACTTCCTTGTCCAGTTCCACGTCCACGTCTGAGAACTGCGCATCTCCCGAGGCTTTCGCCGCCCACTTGGCTGTTCGGATGGCAACGATCAAGGCAGTCGCAATGATGATCGACGGGCCGAGCTTCGGCCAGTCCGGGCGGCGGTCAGTTCCGACTACTTTCATCTGGCGAGTATAGGCGAACAATAGGCGAATATGTGAGAATAGGAACATCACGCTGTAACAACGGGCCTAAATTGTTGGCGCAGGCGGAGCATGCGGCTGAATTGAGGATGTTGCCGCTGTAATAAAAGTCAATGGGGGACTGCTGTGTCAGACGACCTTACGAAAATCTTCAGTACACGCGCTGAGCGATATCCCGAACTAACCGCAGCTGACACCGCTTTGGGCACGAGCCGAGCCATCCTCGCGGCAATCCCCGTTGTCGGAGGTTCGATCACCGAAGTTCTCTCGATGGTGCTTGCGCCAGCGGTCGCAAGACGGAGGGATGAGTGGCTCAAGGAACTTGCCGATGCGCTTGATGCAGTGGAACGGCAGGTGGAAGACTTCCGCATCGAAGACCTCGAGAAGGCACCTTTCAGCAATCTGAGTTCGCAGCTGATTTAGCCAAAGTGCAGGACGGCACCGCGCCAGAAGGCTACCTTGACCCCGTCGCCTTCTTCGACCGTACTTTCATCACCGAGGGAATGCGCCTGCTTCTCGATTCCGTAATCCGACGGCTTTCAGGTCAAGGCGGCGATCCAGTCGTACAGCTCCAAACCGCATTCGGCGGCGGCAAGACGCATACGATGCTCGCCGTATACCACCTTGCGAACAGCAAGGTCCCGGCCAGCAAACTGTCAGGTGTGTCTTCGATTCTTGACGCCGCAGGGCTCACGGAGCTTCCAAAGGCCAAGACAGTTGTGCTGGACGGCACTCGATTTTCTCCTAGCCAACCAAAGAAGTATGGAGACCAAAGTGTACGGACGCTATGGGGAGAGTTGGCTTGGCAACTCGGCGGGATGGATGCCTTCACGAAAATTGCCGAAAGCGATGCAAACGGAACTGCACCTGACTCTTCGCTGATCGAAGAACTGTTAAAGCCTTACCAACCAGTTGTCGTTTTGGTTGATGAGTTGGTCGCGTATCTCCGTCAATTTGAAGATGGGCGCAGCTACCCTGGTGGAACCTTTGACTCGAACCTCACCTTCATTCAAAACCTGACGCAGGCTTTCAAGGCCGTGCCAAAGGCGATGCTGCTCATCTCTCTCCCTGCATCGAAGCTCTCTGAGGCGGGAAGCGCACGAGGCCGTCGTGCGATGGAATCAATCGAGGGTGCCTTGTCCCTTGCGAGTCTGGAGAAAACTGTTGGACGCGTACACGCTCTTTGGAAGCCGGTAGGGACAGAAGAAGCCTTTGAGATTGTTCGTCGTCGCCTATTCACCACCATTACGGATACAGCACAAGCAAGCGAAGTTTGCCGCGCCTTCGCAGACAGCTACTCTGAGAATCGGCAAGACTTGCCTAAAGAGACATTGGAAAGCCGTTACTACGATCGAATGGTTCGGGCGTATCCAATTCACCCGGAGGTATTCGACCGGCTTTACGAGGATTGGTCTTCTCTCGACAACTTCCAACGGACACGAGGCGTTCTGTCCCTGATGGCGAGTGTCATTCATAGACTTTGGAATGACGACAACAAAGATCCCTTCATTATGCCGGGAAACTTGCCGCTCAGCGACGCACAAACACGCAACAAGATGATCTATTACCTGCCGCAAGGCTGGGACCCCGTGGTTGAAGGGGATATCGACGGTGATCGTTCTGAGGCAGTTGAGATTGAGTCTCACGATGCCCGATTCGGCAGTCTCCAAGCGTGCCGAAGGCTGGCAAGAACGATCTTCCTTGGAAGTGCGCCCACAACTGCAAGTCAGTCCGTGCGAGGTATTGACGGGCAACGCGTTCTGCTCGGCGTTCTCCAGCCGGGTCAGCAGATCAGTATTTACAAAGATGCACTTCGCCGTCTTTCGGACCGCTTGCACTACCTGAACACAGGAGACAGTCGCTTTTGGTTTGATGTGAGGCCAAACCTTCGGCGAGAGATGGAGGACCGCAAGCGCCGATTCACGGCCAAAGAGCATCTCCTTCCTGAAGTACAGAATCGGCTTCGCAGCCTGATTCATGGGACTACATTCGCTGGAATCCATATTTTTACGTCGAGTGCAGACGTACCGGACGACTGGAGAATGCATTTGGTCATTCTTCCTCCGACTGCTCCGTATAGCCGAGGAGCTGGCCCTTTAGCGACGAAGGCTGCGCTAGAAATTCTGAACAGCAGAGGTGACCAGCCTCGCATGAAGCGGAACCGGCTTCTCTTTTTAGCTGCAGATGCAGAATCAACGGCACGGCTTGATGATCTGGTCTGTTCCTTCAAGGCCTGGGAGTCCATCGTCAAGGACATCGACCTTGGGGATTTGAACCTCGACCAGTTACAGAGTCGGCAAGCCAGCAAAAATAGAGATAGTGCTGCGGAGGCGGTAAATCGCACTATCCGCGAGACATACCGTTGGCTCCTTGCACCTACTGAAGAGGCCGAGGGCAAGGGGATTTCTCAGATGCGCTGGGAGAGCTTCTCCTTGAATACGGGTAGCGACTCCTTTACGAAGGAAATTGAGAGGGTGTTGCGGGAGCATGAGCTGGTCATCGAGACATGGGCGCCAGTCCATCTCGATAGCTTGCTACGCACATGGTTTTGGAAGGATGGCGTGAAAGACATAGAGGCGAAGGAAATTTGGCAGAAGACCTGCCAATACCTCTACATGCCTCGTTTGAAAGACAGCAACGTGTTTCAGGCCACCTTAGCGGAGGGTTCCGAAACACGAGACTATTTTGGTCTAGCTCTGGGCAAACGCGATGGCAAATACCTTTCGTTTACCTTTGGCAGACGACCTCTAGTCCATCTCGAAGAGACTTGGATCCTAAAGCCGAGTGTTGCCAGCGAGTATGAAGCCGAAATCCGGGCTGCGGAAGAAGCGACGCGACCGAAACCGCAGCCCGCCGGAATCTCCACATCTCCCGAAGGCTCCCTTTCGCCGTCCCAACCGACATCACAAACAGCGCAATCATCGAAGACAGTGAATAGACGTTTCTACGCTACCGTAACCCTAGACCCACTGTTAGCCAAAAAGCAGTTTGCGGATATCGTTGACGAGATTGTTCAGCAATTTACGACACGCGTTGGAGATCAAGTACAGATTTCAGTGGAATTACACGCGCAGACAGCGAAAGGTTTCGACGCGGGACTTGAGCGCACAGTGCGGGAGAACTGTCGCACTCTCAAATTCAAATCGTTTGATTTTGAGGCTGATGAGTAGTATCTCTGGTTAGCGCTTCGATGCCCGCTGGGAACTTCAAAGGCTTATTCCGTGATCGATGGTGTCTGCGGCCTTACTGAGAGCTTGCCCGGAACCGTTACCGCCCACAGAGTGAGCCTCACTGTGATTAGCGCGTTCAAGCGCATGGTCGCGTGAAATCCCTTGTGCCTGTCGGTCATAGAAATTGCTTTGAGGGTCAATGTGTAGCCAACCGGCGGTTTCGTTGTGCTGATAGCTCTGGATGTCACCTGTTTCCCGCCGCCATTCGTAGCCAGCGTTCTCGTTCGGTAACGCAACCTGGATAGGTGCATAGTGTCGTTGGTCGGTTTCCGTGATCGCCTGCAAGGTAGTGGCTATCGGAGTGGGTTCGTTATGGGACTGCCTGCTTTGTTCTTCAGGGCTCTGCTCGCGTGTATTTGTCATGGTGTTCTCCTTGGGTTGAATTGAGGGGTCTGGGTGCTTGTGGGTCTCGCCGTTTGCCTCTTTGAGAGGCACAGCGGAAGTCTTGCTGATGTTCGTGTTGATTCGCTCGGCCAGAGTCGTTGCGTCATTGGTATAGATACGAGCGTCTGAAGCAGCGCGGGATACTGAGACATAAGCAAAGCGAGTGTTGATGAGTTCAGGATGCGCTGTGGTGTCCATATTGATGAGGACCCGATCCGTAGTGAGGCCTTGGGAACTGTGTGACGTGACTGCGTATCCGTGGTCAAAGTGCCTCATTTGGGAAGTGTCGAACGTCACGTTCCGACTTTTTTCGCCGTCCATTCTGACGGTCATGCTTTTCCCGTCGATGCGCTCGATAGTTCCCAAGTCCCGGTTCTTGACGTCCATCTCGGGTTTGCTAACCGTAAACTGCAAGCGGTCCCCTTCTGCGAACTCCCGACTAATCTCGCGGTAGGCGGCAATGCCGTGGAGTCGTTCGGGGTTATACGCGACTTGCTGACCATCCTGCCGTTCGACAGTGAGGTGGTTCTCCTTGGGGTCGGTGGACACAACAGTCGCGTAACTGCCACGTTCGAGTCCAAGTTCTCTACTGCCGCGGGTGTAGAACAGAATATCGCCCGGTTGGTAAAGCGCTGCCCAATTTCGGTCGGCGCTTGTCAGTTCTGACCTCTGGGTCAGAACTGTCATCTGGTGATTCTCCGTTGGTAAAACTCCGGTGTGTTGCAACTCGACTCGGACGGCATCATTGATATCCCGGCGGCTCGCGTTGTCGGGCGATACGATAAGCGTGCCCTCGGGTCTCGCAACGTATTCCTTCGCAATGGCCTCAACCCTTCCAGCATCACTGTTCCTTCTCGGATCAGTGCAAAGCCTGAGCCGCTTTTTACCACCTCTTGCATCTCGTGCGGGTGAGACGTGTGCGAATGCTCGTCGAACTGCACTCCAAGTTCTGAGAGCAATTCGACTAACCTGGCGTGGGCCGCTGGATGCTGAAGTGGATGACGAAAAACCGTGAGGTTGGAGGTCAAGTCTTCAGCTGATAGCGCGGGCTTTCTACTGAGCGGGTGATCGACAGGGAGACACACAACAAGCCGTTCTTGCTTGATGATCTCCACTCTCAAGTCCTCATCCTCGACGGGAAGACTCACAACGACGGCGTCCAGAACATCGTTCTTTAGGTCGGACAGCAGCGTACTGGTATCACCCGTCGAAACATGAATAGAGGCGGCCGGAATCAGCGCCTTTTGAAGGTCGGTAGCCTTCTTGCAAACTTCTTTGTCGACAAAGGGAGCGCAGCCTATCCTCAAGACCTGGGCTTCACCGCTTTGAATCGCTTCCAGCGCCGCCAGAGCTTGGTCGCGAACTTCAAGGACATCTTTCGCAATCACCAAGAGAGCCTCGCCGGCTGGCGTCAATTCTACATTCCGGCCCTTCGTGGGTCGAAACAGTCGGAGGTTGTAGTGCTCTTGGAATTCCTTGATCTGGCGACTGAGAGAGGGCTGAGTGGTATTTAGAGCTTCTGCGGCAGCGCGAAAGCCCTTATGCTCAGCGACCGCGAGGAGATACTTGAAATGCCGGAATTCTGCGAAGTCGTCCATGCCCTGAATCTCCACTGGCGAAGATGGCCGAACCAAGTACAGAAATGGTTGGATGTTCGACTGGCATTTTGATGTTGCCTATCTTGATTCTCCGCAAACGGCGGGGGTGGGAGGGCAAGTGATAGTTGGGAGGCATCACCTGATGCCTAAGAAGTATTGGACGCGACATGCGCTTCGATTCAATCTGGTGCAACCCAGTCGCCACGCGCCTGCGGTCATCCGCCAAAGGAGAATGCCCGTGAGTTTCGAGTCCTTGCCCCCCAAAAAGAAACCGCAACGCGCACACGTCAACACTGACGAGAAACTGCTCGTCGGAAGAGGTGAAGCAGCGCAGATGTTGTCCATTAGCGAGCGTGCGCTTGATTACCTCGTCGCTCACAAGCAACTGACTACGCGGCGAATAGGCAGCCGCGTCTTGATCCCTACAGCAGATTTGCGTCGTTTTACGAGGTCGGATCATCCTGAGCGACTCGCGAGCTAGTCATTCTTCTTTGCTTGGTGGGTTCTTTGTGCCGTGAGGCGAAGGGACCCACCAAACACGCGCATTGGGCTGCATGCATCCGGTTCCGCAATACTGACGAAAAGAGCGTTTCTCAGGAGTAATGAATCACCTGTGGTTTCCTAACCACCCCAATAGACTACAAATAGCCAGTAAGGGACCGGACAGAACGAGCGCCACGCGGAGCTTCCCCTTGCCAAAGGCTCCCAAAATGCTCGTTGCAAGAGCTGACAGAAGCCCGGCAAGAAGCACTCGATCTTCAAGCGGATTGAGTGAGAAACCGCCTTGACCATCAGAGACTAAGGGGAAGGGTCCCGTCCAGGAACAAACAGTGGATGCGAGCGCAATCAGGGCTGCAATGCAGCCGATGTCTAATATGACTCTACGCGGTGACTGATTCTCAGTTCTGTCGTCCATGATTTGTCTGGCGTTTATGCGACTGGAAGTCGCCCCATCGATTTAGCAGCTCACAGCTTCGATGCTTCGTCAGATTTTTTCGCCGCCGCGTCCTTATTTCCCATTGCGGCAAGCACCTGAGCGTGGAACATGAGTTCCCACTTCAAAGTTTTCGAATATGGTCCATGCAGGTCCTGCCCAGCAGGGCCATTCAGTGCAGCATGCTCGAACTTTTCAGCTTTCTCTAAGTCTTGATCTGCTCCATTCAAATCGCCGGCGTCTGCTCTAGCTTGAACTCTTACGAAATACGCTGCGTTCGAACCAGAGCCGTCATCGAAACCCATCAATACCACTGCAACTGCCTTGTCACCGGCCTTTACAGCATCTTGGTATTTTTCGGCTTGTATCAAAGCAGTTGCGTAGAAGACGTAGGCTCCGCGTCGAGTGATCGGATGAGTTTTTGGGTCGTACTTGTCCGCTTCGTCGGAGACCTTTTTGCAGGCTATGACAGCATTTGCAGCGTCGTGCTTGCTGACGTAGTTCCTACATTCCTGATCGAGGGCCATAAACTGCTGCGTGACGCTGTCGTCAGGCGTCGTGTCTTTCGCGGTCACCGTCACATCCTGAGCGTGAGTGAACACACCTCCGAGGATGAATGCAGTCGCGAGGATAGACAATTTCATGGACCGAGTTTATCAAGATAGCTTAGTAACGTGAAGTCGGCTTACAGTCATCGATCCGTAAGGGACGCGAGGTGCGTTTATGAGGGCCTCTGATCACTCGGGCGGGCGGTCTCGGGGTCGCCCTTATCCGTTGTGCCTGCGTTTCCTGAGACGGCGCGGATGAAGCTCACCCCATAATGCGTCAGCGCATATTCAGTCTTCAAGACTGTCTCGCTGCCCCTCATCGGCATGGGAGTTTCGCCCAATAGATAGTGGTCTTTTGCCTCGGCCTTCTCTGTACGCGAGATGACGCCGAGCCTGATAAGGTCCTGAATTACGAGTTCGATGTGGTTGAGCTTGGCGTATGTAGCTCTATCATCGTCTCCCATCTTGTCCTTATGAAGCCAGTATTCGGCGTGCCCGAAATTGATGCGGAACTTTGGATCGTAGACATCTACTAGCTTCCAATGTTCGACCGGCCACATAGCAAATGGAAGGCCGGTATTGATGTCGAGTGGCTGCGAAAAGAACGCCCAGAGTCGGTCAAGATAATGTGCTTCATCGGCACTCATTTCTGAAAGCGTCTGCGCAAACGATGGCAAATATCCTTCGCTCTGGTCGATCGCGCTGTCCATGAGGTTCGCCCACCGGTCTTGCAAAGTGGGGTCTGACTGCACAGACGCGCCTTGGAGAAGCGGGATAATAACCTTAAAGTCTTCGTGGGTAGTCGGGCGCTTCCCACTGCGGCGCTCCCTGAATTTGTCGGCCACATTGCGCATGTTTTCGCCGATGGTCGCGTCATAAAGGTCTTTGAGGCTTTCTCCAATGGCTTTAGTCGTGGGGGAAACGATGTTCTTGACCTGGTCATTATTTAGGAAGCCGAGTGCATCTTTGATTGTGTCGGGATCGAGGTGCATGTGGTCTTCTCCTGCTAATGATTACCCTATCCTGAGCGTCAAGAGCAGAGCGTGACGATCGCCAATTGACTCATTGCCCAACATTAGTACCGGGAAGTCAGCTTATCGTCAGTAGTCTCCTCGGCAATGAGAAGCACGTCTATGAGACGCCAAAGAATAGACCGCAGCGTTTTCTACTGAGATCGTTTGGGTGCCCTCAGTTTGGCGACGATTCCCGCGTCCTGTAGCTTTCGACCAAGTTCGTCGTCCTTTGCCAGAAGTGTGAAATCCCATTCCAATCGCAATGCTTGCATGATCCGAACATAGACTCCCAACGCAACGGCGGGGTCTCCCCGCTCAGCTTTAGAAAAAGTGCGCAGACTGATTCCTGCGCGTTGCGCAACAATCTCCGCTGAGTATTTACGTCGAAGGCGTGCAAGCTTTAGACGAACTCCGAAATCGCCGAGCAAGCGGGAGACTCTCGGAAGGAGTGATGGTGTCGTTCTTCCCATAACAAGCATTATCGCGGACCTAGACGCCTGGCATCATGCTTTTTATTGCTCGTTACACGGCGGGCCGCGGTCGGAATTTGATACGCCAGAACCCGCCGTCACAAGCCAATAACGGCCGCATGAAGAGACTTCTCCCCCAGATGCGCGTATCTCGCGCTCATCTGGATTGTTTTGTGTCCTGCGAGTTGCTGAATTACCTTCAGGTTCTCGCCGCGCATCGCTAAGCGGGAGCAGAACGTGTGCCGGTTGTCGTGCCATCGGTAGTTCACGATCTTGGCATCCTCCATCGCGGGCTTAAACCAGTCCTTCGGATTCTTGATCGGGAACACGAGAGCATCGCGGCTCGTGGACTTCGATCGGCGAGCGAACTCCTCCATCGCCTTCATGACCGCATCGTTCATGGGAATCATGCGCGGGGAGCCGTTCTTCGTTCGATCTAGATTGATCTCGCGACGCTCAAAGTCGATGTTCTTCCATGCGAGGGTGTATTGCTCCGAGAGCCGCATCCCAGTGCCGAGCGAGATACTGAGTTCCGCCTCGTGTTCAGGGAACCGTTCTCGGATGGCCCCACGAAGACTGGTTTCCTCTACCTCGGTCAGGAAGCGAATGCGCCCATTATTCTCGGCGCGCTGACGAACAAGTCGGGCCGGATTACTGGCTACTTTGCCATTCCGGAGTGCCTCCCGAAAGATGAGCGAGAACAATGCGCGGTAGCGGTTTGAGGTCGCCGGTGTTTTGGTGGCGCGGGTGAGCCAAGCATCGATGTCGGCAGGTTTAATCTTGTCGACTGGTGTTTCGCCGAAGGCCCCCACAATCTTCTTGACTCTGATCTCAACGCTTCGGAAGTCGCGATGATGCTTTTTACTGAAGACGAGGATGTCGTCACAGAGCGTCTTGAAACGGATCGAAGTATGCCGCATGTTCTCCGGCATCTTGATTCCTTCTCGGATTTCGTTCTTACGTTTGATAAGGAGATCGCCAGCGGCTTTCTTGGTTCCAACCTTCTCGCGCTTCAGAACTCCATCGACCCGATAACGAATCCAGTAGATCTTGCTTCCAGGTTCACGTTCCCAAACGCCTCGTACCTTCTTCTCGTCTCTTCTCGGCATAAACGAGCCCTCAGACAACAAGGTAGCAAAGTATCACCAGAAGTATCACCAGCACAATTTGGACATGAAAAAGCCTCTCCGGGTGAGAGGCTTTGGCCTTCATAACCTATTCATTATCAACGTGTTGTAGTGGTGCCGGGAGGGGGGGTCGAACCCCCACGAGGTTGCCCTCGGCGGATTTTGAGTCCGCTGCGTCTGCCAGTTCCGCCATCCCGGCGTAAGTTTCCTGAACCCGGAAGTTCACCCGATCCCCCCGGTTCACGCCTTACACAAATGCCGTCCTCGCTCTAACGCGAGAACCTCTTCCCATCCAGTATCGCACAGCCACCGGGCATCTGATCAATAGCTATCCGGGACTCTCTGGCCAGAGCCACGCCGCTCCCCGCACACCGCTCGCATCACCATGCACTGCCTGCAAAATCGGAGTCTGCGCCTCTCTGCCAAACACATACGCCGCCAGCCTCCTCGGCAGTTCTCCATACAAATACGTCACCCGCGAAACTCCCCCACCCAGAACAATCGCATCCGGATCAAGCACATTCACCACATGAGCCAGCCCACGCGCCAACCTGTCAACATACCTCTCCACCGCAGCTCCCGCATCCCGATCCCCACCTTCAAAAGCCGCAACGATCTCCCTCGCCGTCCTCGCGTCACCTGTCGCCTCGCGATAATCCCGCGCCAACCCAGTCCCCGAGACCCACGTCTCCATGCAACCTCGCTTGCCGCAGTAGCAATCCGCCCCCGGATACTCCTCCAGCCTGGCCCAAGGCAGCGGATTATGCCCCCACTCTCCCGCGACTCCATTCGGCCCGGCATGGACCTTGCCATCCACCGCAATTCCGCCGCCGCATCCCGTCCCCAGAATCACCCCAAACACCACATGCTTCCCTGCCGCAGCTCCGTCCGTAGCCTCCGAGACCGCCAGGCAATTCGCATCGTTCGCCACCCGCACTTCCCGGTCAAGCGAACGGGCTAAATCCCGATGCAGCGGCCGTCCATTCAGCCACGTCGAATTCGAATTCTTAATCAACCCCGTCACGCTGGAGACGCTCCCCGGCACCCCCGCGCCGACACTTCCCTTCTGCCCGGTCTCCTCTTCGATCCTCTTCACCAGACCGGCAATCGCCCGCACCGTCCCCTCATAGTCCTCGCGAGGCGTGTCCATGCGATACCGCGCCACTTCCAGCCCTGCACTATCGATGGCCAGAGCCTCGATCTTCGTGCCACCCAGGTCAATCCCGATCCGCATAGTCCCTCATCGCCGCAGCGAAGCTACTGAACCTTACCCTGCGGCCGCAACCTGCGCAGCTCCACGGCGCACGCAATCGCATTCATCGCCGCCAGCTTCAGATTATCCGCCGCAAGCCACAGCCAGAACCTCGTTCCCTCATGCTCGCCCACAGCGGCACTCACCCGAACCATGATGTCTTCCTGCCCCGCGGCGCTCAGGTTGCTCGGCGGGTCGGAGTCCTCACTGACGATATCCACATGATCGCCCGCCAGCGCTGCCTCCACCTGCTCCACGCGCACCGGCTCGGCAAACTCCACCAGCGCCGAGATCACATACCCATGGAACACCGGAGCCTGCACCATCTGCAACGCCAGCTCCGGCAGCATCCCATCCGCCAGCGCCGCATAATGTCTGCGAATCCTCTCGCCCGACGTCGCCAGGCTCACCTTCGACGACGGCCCCAACGCCGGTAGCAGGTTGAACGCAACCTGCGCATCGAACTCCTCACGTGGCAGCGTTTGAAACGACAGCAGATTCACCGTCTGCTGATGCATCTCATCCATCGCCGCCCGCCCCGCCTCCGACGCCGGTTCCATCACCGTGGCAGAAGTGCCGGTCAGCGACAGCTTGTTCTTCAACCGCCCCGCCGTCAGTGCCAGCATCACCGCCGCAGGATGCGCCGAAGTCACCGCCGGGGTCTTCAGGTCCGGCGCCTTCGCGACGACCCCAGTCAACTCCGCCACCCAAGGCGACCGCACCAGCACGTCCTTCTCGCCATCCAGAGCATACGTCAGGTCTACAATGCTCGCGCCCGCCCGCCTCGCCTCCATCCAATGCTTCTTCGTTCCCAGCCTGTCTCCGGCAAAGAAAACGAAGTCCATATTCTCAAACGAGGAGGCCTCCAGCCGCTGAATAAACGACACCTCGTCCCCTGCAGAAGTCACCTGTCCCGCGGCGTCCTCTTCATCCAGCAGCACCACGTCCGCCGCCGCCAGCAGCGACTCACCCAGCTCATCGCTCAGCTCTCTGCCCACCAGCGAGGAGGCCCCCGCAATCCCAATCCGGTACGTCTTCTCTGTCATCTTCCGATCCTTTTACGCCGGCCCTGCGCCAATCGAGTGCTGCCGCCGCTCCCTGCTCCACGAGTAAGCCAGCCGCGCCACCAGACCCGAGACCAGGTAGGCCATTGCCAGGGTAATCAGCACGTACTGGTGAAACAGAATAATCATCGCGCCAATCACCCCGATCACCGCCACCAGTTGAAATGGATGCCGCCCCCCGGTCGTAATCTCCTTCGCGCTCCAGAACCGCCATGTGCTCACCATCAAAAAGCTGGTAAACAGCAGCAGCGCCAGCCACACCAGCGCGATCCAGGGATTATCGATCGGCGAGCCCTTCTGAAAATGAATCACCGAGCTGATCACGCCCGCGCCTGCCGGAATCGGCATTCCCACAAAATATTTTTTACCCGGTCTTCCCGGATTCCGCGGCTGCGGATTTACGCTGATGTTGAACCGCGCCAGCCTGCTCGCCCCACAGATCAAAAAGATAAAACAGGCAAAGATGCCAATATGCACCAACTGGTGCTGAAGCTCCGGATGCGACAGAGAAGGCAGCATTCGGAATCCCCACATGTACGCAAGCAGACTGGGGGCCACGCCAAACGTCACCACGTCCGCCAGAGAATCCAGCTCCTTGCCGAAGTCGCTCGTCGTATTCGTCATCCGGGCGATCATGCCGTCCAGCCCGTCGAACAAAACAGCTATCCCCAGCGCAATCGCCGCGCGGTCAAAGTATCCATAGTCCGTCGCCGTTCCCTGAATACTCTGCGTAATCGCGTAGTACCCGGCCGCCATGTTTCCCGCGGTAAACAGCGACGGCAGCAGATACATTCCGCGGCTGGGCCGCCGTCGTCCCGGTCGCACTCCCGACTCGGTGCCCCCCATCAAGCCCCCACAGCCGTCGCATTGCTATTGGCATCGGCATCCGCCACCGGCAGCACCGCCAGCACCGTCGATCCACCCTTTACGCGGGAGCCCATCTTCACCTTCAGGTCCGCCGCCGCGGGCATCAGAACATCCACCCGCGAGCCGAACTTGATTAGGCCCACCCGCTGCCCGCGCTCCACACGGTCTCCAACCTTTACGTTGCAGACAATGCGCCGCGCCAGCAATCCAGCGATCTGTTTAAAGCCAACCTCGTAGTCGCCCGCATCAATCGTAATCAAGGTCTGCTCGTTATACAGAACCGACTCCGGATTCATCGCGTTCAAGAACCCGCCCTTGCGGAACTCGCACACCTTCACCACGCCGGAAATAGGCGAGCGGTTCACATGCACGTCGAAGACGTTCAGAAAGATGCTCAACCGCAGGCGGCTTCCGCTCAGGGTCTCAATCCATTCGGCATCCGTCACCACCCCGTCCGCGGGAGACACAATCTGGCCCGCTCCCTGCGGAATCGTCCTGTTCGGGTCGCGGAAGAACCACAGAAAAAACGCCGCCAGCAGCAACGGCAGCGCCACCAGCCAGATCGGCATCCCCAGAAACGTGAGCACCGCCGCAACTAACCCGAGCCCAAAGGCATACAAGAAACCATCACGTACCATAAGGTCTCGATTATAAGGCAGTACGGCACTCTTCCGGGCAGGCGAACCAGCCCTCCGGCGTTACCGTTGCGCTAGACGTGCGACTCTACGGAAACGAGCCGCCTCAGACGCTCCATCTCGTCCTTCAGGCTCAACTTCAGTTTTTTCAACCGCACCTCTTCGATCTGCTCTTCCTCGCTGGGAAACGGCTTCGCCCGTAGAGCGCTCAATCTGCGTTCATACAGGCTGTGTTCCTGGGCAAGTTGATGGATCGAGGGGAACGGGGCTGGCTTTGGCAGTTCCATGGACTTGGTGGCTTGCACTCGAGGTTACCTCCAGCAGCAGACAACATCACCAACACGCGAAAATTATCACAGCCCTCGCCGTTCCTGCAATTGTGGATAATTGGAGCTCACAAACTCATCTGCATCAACAAGGCGTCCTCATCCGGCCCACGATAGTAACCTGCCCGCCGCCCCGCCACCGCAAATCCCAGCCGTTCATAGAGTAGGATCGCCCCCGCGTTCGACTCCCGGACCTCCAGCTCCAAATCCTTAGCGCCCTTCTCGCGGCACCACTCCGCCACAGCCTCGCACAGACGACGCCCCACCCCAAACCGCCGGGCCCCGCTCTCCACGGCAACGCTCTCCAGTTCGGCAAGCTCCGCCGCGGGAATCACCTTGCCTACCGCAAACCCCACCAGCCTCTCTCCATCCATCGCCTCCGCAACCAGCAACACCCGGAGCACCCCCACCTGCCCCCCGATGCTTGCGGCATACTCCTCCTCAGCCCAGTGTGGAGCCTCCGCAATCGCCCTCTCCAGGGCAACAACCGCGGACAAATCCTGCGTCATTGCACGTCGAACGCGAAACTCCAAGAACCCTTACCTCGGCTCCCTCGGCTGGGACTTTGCCTGGGATTGTGCAAAGATCTCTAAATCCGTTCGCCGCAAATAGTTCGCATCCACAGCTCCCGCATCGTCAAACGCCCCTGCCGCAATCCGCTCCAGCGCCATAGGAAGAGCGTCTTCCGCCAGAGGTTCCGGCACTACCACCGGCTGCACCGCCGCCAACGCATCCGCCACCTTAGCCTCGCAGACTACGGCAACACGCCCCGCACAAGCGGCCAGCACCGCATCTCCGGGTAACAGTTCCTCGCGCACGCACCGCCCCCCGTCGTATTCGCCCAGATAATACTCCCCCCTGCCCGCATCCAGCACCGCCAGCGCCTTCTCGGCCTGCGCCGCCCTCGCCAGCAAGGCCAGCCGCGAGACCGCAATCAGCGGAACCCCCGCCGCTTCGCTCAACCCCTTGGCCGCACTCAACCCCACCCGCACACCCGTAAACGACCCCGGCCCATGCACCACCACCAACGCGGCCAATTCCTCCAGTCGCCATCCAGCCGTCTCCAGCATCTTCCGCACCGCGGGCACCAGCCGTTCCGACGCACTCCTGCCCGGCAGCTTCTCCACAGCCACCACCACCGGAGAAACCTCGGTGTCCGCCAGAGCCACGCTTCCCTCGCCTCCCGCCGTATTCAGCAGCAAAATCCGCATCAGCGCCCCACAATCTCCACCAAAACCCCTCCCGTACTCGTCGGATGAACAAAAAAATATCTGTGCCCTCCAGCCCCTTCGCGCACTTCCTCACTCGCCAACCGCACGCCCTGTTCCTTCAGTCGCCGGAACACCGTATCCACGTCCTCCATCCGCAAGGCAACATGGTGCAGCCCCTCGCCACGCCGAGCCAGAAACCTTCCAATCACCGAATCTTCCTCGGTCGCCTCCAGCAGCTCGATCCTGCTCTCTCCCAGCAGAAGCATCGCCGTCTTCACCTTCTCATACTCCACTGTCTCTTCGCCGCCCACCCGTATCCCCAGCGTCTCGTAGAACCTCCGCGCCTCGGCTATACTCCGCACCGCCACGCCAAGGTGATCCAACACCGGCGATTCTCCCTTCCGCCCTTCATCCATCCAGCGATCATATCGCGCCCGCCGCGCCGCCAAAGTGGACAGACCACGCACCGTTCCACCTCTATGCATCCTCCTCTTGACATACATCACCCGGCAAAGACTATCCTCATCAACGACGCACTCACGCCCATTTTCTCGCACCAGCCGGTCGCGTAACCATTGGTCCAACCAACCTGAAGCCGGAGAAGTCCCGCTCGATGCCCCTACAAACCGCCAGCGCCCCCTCATCCGGCTTCACTACTGCCGAAGACAAGTCCTCCATCCGCTGGTTCGTCTGCGCGCTCCTGTTCGCCGCAACCACCATCAACTACATGGACCGCTCGGTCTTCTCCCTCATCGAGCCGCTGCTGCACAACCTCCCCTTCATGGGCTGGGACTTCACCAAAGACTCTGTCCATCAGGTCGTCTTCAACAACAACTACGGCAACATCATCATCTGCTTCCAGATCGCCTACGGCATTGGCTACCTCTCCGCCGGGCGCATCGTCGACAAACTCGGCACTAAGCTCGGCTACACCTTCGCCATCGGCATCTGGGCGCTCTCCTCGATGTCCCACGCCCTCGTCGTCTCCGTCCTCGGCTTTTGCATCTGCCGCGTTCTTCTGGGCTTAGGCGAGTCCGGCAACTTCCCTGCCGCCATCAAGGCCGTCACCGAGTGGTTCCCCTCCGATGAGCGCGCCCTCGCCACCGGTCTCTTCAACTCCGGCTCCAACGCCTCGGCCTTCGTCGCGCCCGCGCTGGTGGCCTTCGTCACCGCCCGCTTCGGCTGGAAGGCCGCCTTCGTCACCACCGGCTCCATGGGAGTCCTCTGGCTCATCGTCTGGAACATCTTCCCTTACAACCGCCTCCGCCGCGCCAACTCCCAGACCCAGCAGGACCTCGATCCCGTCGTTCCTGCATCGGCTCGCGCAGGCTTCTTCTCGCTCTTCGCCGAGCTCTCGCATCACCCCGGCCTCTACGCCTTCTCCATCGCCAAGGGCCTCACCGACCCCATCTGGTGGTTCTATCTCTTCTATCTGCCCAAGTTCCTGCATGAGAACTACGGGCTCGACCTCGCCCACGCCTACTGGCAAATTGTCGCTGTCTACGCGGTCTCCAGCGTCGGTTCCATCGCTGGCGGAGGCCTCTCCGGCTTCCTGATGAAGCGCGGTTTCTCCGTCAACGCCGGGCGCAAGATCGCTCTGCTCGTCTGCGCCCTCTGCGTGCTTCCCATCATGCTCGTCCCCACCATGGGACACATGTTCTCCAACAATGCGTGGCCGGCCGTGGCCCTGATCGCCCTCGCCGCCGCCGCCCATCAGGGGTGGTCGGCCAACCTCTTCTCCACCCCCACCGACATGTTCCCCTCCACCTCCGTCTCGACCGTCGTCGGCATAGGCGGAGCCGTCGGAGCCCTTGGCGGAGCCACGTTTACGTGGATCGTGAAGACCTACTTCTCGCTTCACCCCATGCTCATCTTCACCCTGGCCGGGCTCTCGTACATCACCTCGCTGGTGATCTTCCAGGTCATCATTCCAAGGCTGGGAGTAGAGCGGAAGGCCTGACCTAACTTCAATCCTGCCAATGCGTCTAACGCCGTGTTACCCTTTTCCAACTTGAGCAAAAGGAGCGTGATTCCCCGTGAAGAGACCGGCCAACCAGGTAAGCGAGGCCACCGCCCACAGCCAGCTCACCATGCAGGTAGTCGAGCACGTCCGGTCGCTCATCAGCTCCGGGGAGGTCAAGTCCGGTGACCGTCTGCCGCCGGAGCGGGAGCTGGCGCGCAGGCTGAAGATCAGCAGGTCGAGCCTGCGTGCGGGCATCGGGTTTCTCTCCGCGATGGGCGTGCTCAAGAGCCGCCACGGCGCGGGAACCTTCGTCTCCTCCGGGCCTCCGGCGCTTGATTCCAGCTCGCTTACGGTTCTGGGCGTGCTGCACGGATTCCTGCCGTGGCAGATGTTCGAGGCGCGCCTTGTGCTGGAGTCTTCGGTAGCCGCGCTAGCCGCAGAGCGGGCCACCGACGAGCACATCGCCGAACTGGCCGAAGAGGTCGCCGAGATGTATGCCGCGCTGAACGATCCGCAGGAGTATCTCATTCATGATGTGCGGTTTCATCGCACCATTGCGCGGGCGGCGGGCAATCCGATCCTCGGCGCGCTGATGGAAACCATCACGGCGAACCTGTACGAGCACCGCTCCAAAACCGTAGTAAAAGCGCAGGATTTGAAGGAGTCGGCGGAGATGCATCGCGAGATCTACCGGGCCATCCGCTCGCACAACCCCATGCAGGCGCGGCTTACCATGGAGCGGCACCTGAACCTCGCCCGCGTGGCCCAGGCCTCGGAGGCCGACGAGACCGAGGGTGCGGTTCCGGAGGCTGGATTGCTGAATGGGGCCGACTCCGCAGACTGATTTTCCAGCATAATTCCGGATGATTTTTCTCTGTACGGCGGAACGTGGAGGAACCTACGTTTTTGCAGGGGGTTTCGTGAAATACCAGCTCCCGAAACGTGGTTTTTGCTGGGTGGGATCATGGTTCCGGACGGCTCGAAGATGGTTTTCGGAGACCATCTTCTGTGTCGCGAAAAATACGCCACTTTTAGCAAATTTATTTTCCGCAGGATCACCTACGGGAAGATTCCCTCAACGGCAAACCGCTCTTGTTATGAGGCAAGGCCCCGCCTGATAAACTGGGCCTAAGTCACGCATGTCCAAGCAAAAGTTCTACCTCACAACCCCGATCTACTACGTCAACGCGCGCCCCCACATCGGCCACGCTTACACCACCATCGCCGCCGACGTGATTGCGCGGCGTCATCGCCTGCTCGGGCACGATACCTACTTCCTGACCGGCACCGACGAGCACGGCCAGAAGATCGAACGCTCCGCCGCAGCAGCCGGTATTCCGCCGCTCCAGTTCGCCGATCAGGTCTCGGCCTCGTTCCGGGAGTTGTGGAAGCGGATGGGCATCACCAACGATGACTACATCCGCACCACCGATCCGCGGCACACGCAGGCCGTCCAGCGGCTGTGGAGCGAGCTCTGCGACCGTAACGCGATCTACCTGAGCACCTACACCGGGCAGTATTCCGTGGGCGAGGAGATGTTCGTCGAAGGCCCTCCCGGCACCATCGGCCCCGACGGCAAGCCCACCGAGACCGTGACCGAGGAGAACTACTTCTTCCGCCTCGGCGACTATCAGGCCAAGCTCATCGACCTGATCGAGAGCGGCACGCTGACTATCCAGCCCGAGGTCCGGCGCAACGAGGTGCTGAGCTTCCTGCGCGGCAACGTCGCCGAAGCCACCATGACGGCAACGTCGAACGCAGGCACGCAGTTCGTTCCCGGCGCTCTCAAAGACCTCTCCATCTCGCGCTCCAGCTTCAAGTGGGGCATTCCGGTTCCGGGCGATGAAAAGCACGTCATCTACGTGTGGCTGGACGCGCTGGCCAACTACATGACGGCCATCGGCTACGGCTCGGACGACCCGGCCTTGCAGGAGCGGTTCAAAAAGTATTGGCCTGCCGATCTGCACCTCGTCGGCAAGGAGATCATCCGCTTCCACTGCGTCTACTGGCCAGCCTTTCTGCTCGCCCTGCGCCCCGCCGAGGTGAGCGAAGACGAGTGGATCGCGCAGATGCTGCCGAAGGCCGTAATGGCGCACGGCTGGCTGCTCTTCGAAGAATCGAAGATGTCGAAGTCGCGCGGCAACATCGTCCGCACAGAGACGATCCTCGACGCCTTCGGCACCCTGAAGCCGGACGCTCCCAAGGCCGAGCAGGACCTCTTCGCCGCCGACGTGCTGCGCTACTTCCTGCTGCGCGAGATTCCCTTCGGGCAGGACGGCAGCTTCAGCTTCGACGCACTGGTGCAGCGGTACAACAGCGATCTGGCCAACGGCTATGGCAACCTTGTGAGCCGCACGCTGACGCTGATCACGAAGAACTTCGACGGAGTCCCCCAGCCGCCCACGGTCTTTGAGACCGAGATGATGGACGGGCAACACCTCGTGCCCCGCGACACCTTCGTCCACGGCATCGAGCTGGCGGTTCAAGGCTGCTTCGAGACCACGCAGGAGGACGCGCTGAACTTCACCCGCGCCCTCGACCACATCTGGAACCTGATTCGTATCCTCGACGGTTACATAACTCAGTACGCGCCGTGGAAGCTCGCCAACAGCGCAGAGTCCGCGGATCGGATCAAGCTGCAGGAGGTCCTCTACACCGCCGCCGAGCTGATCCGCATGATTACCGCGCTCGCCTACCCGGTGCTACCCTACTCCACGGCGAAGGTCTGGGAGCAGCTTGGGCTGGGCGATATCGAAGAGGCCGCGAAGAACGGCGATCTGCATAACCTCCAATGGGGCGGTCTGAAGCCCGGAACCAAACCCGGCGCACTTGCCCCCATCTTTCCCCGAGCCGACAAAGGACTGATTCAGACGATGACCGATATGGAAGCGAACAACCAGAAGCCCGCAACGCCCGCTGAAGAGACGAAGCCCACAGCCGAACCAACGGCCGCAGCGACTCCTGAAGCTCCAGCAGCCACCGAAGAAGCCGTGCCCGAGACGCCACAGATCACCATCGACGACTTCGTCAAGATCGATCTGCGCGTGGCGAAGATCATCGTGGCCGAGCGGATTCCGAAGGCCGACAAGCTGCTGCGGCTGGAGGTCGACCTGGGCTACGAGAAGCGGCAGATTCTCTCCGGCATCGCCGAGTGGTACACGCCGGAGGAGCTGATTGGCCGCAAGATCGTGGTGATTGCGAATCTCGCTCCACGCAAGATGCGCGGGCTGGAGTCGCACGGCATGTTGCTGGCGGCGAGCCACGGCGAGGGCGGCAAGCCCGTTCTGGCCACGTTCGGCGAAGAGATCGAGCTTGGTTCACGATTGAAGTAAGACAGCCTTAGCGTGTGGAGCGGCCGGTCTTGCTGACGGCCGCTCGTTTCGTTTGCAGGAAAGCGGCGAGATCGTCAATCTGGGCGGGTTCGAGCGCGTCCCCAAAGGCGGGCATCTGCTTGCCGCCCTCGTGGATCTGATGTTCGATCTGCTCTTTGCTCAGGCGTCGGCCAACGGAGCTGAGGTCTGGCCCTCGCTGGGTTCCCCGAGCATTCGCACCATGGCAGTGCTCGCATCCGCTCTCATGAAATAACATCGCGCCGGATTTTGCATCGCCCGTAGAGGCCGCAGGTACAGGCTCTTGAGACGAGCCATGAACAAACGTCGCGGCAAAGAGTACAGCGCAGACGAGCAGGATGTTTCTTGTGCAGACAGCTCTGTGGATCGGAAGCGGCGGGAACATGGTCGTGTAAAAGTGTACAGCGCATGGCGATGCAGCTCGCTCGGTGTATTAGGCTGAATCCTATGAATATGCGTGCCATTGCCCAGCAGGCCGGGGTCTCCAGCGCCACAGTATCGCGTGTCATCAATGGCTCGCCGCTGGTAAAGGAAGAAACCGCGCAACGCGTTCGCGAGATTCTGGAGCGGGTCAACTTCATTCCCAACCCGGTCGCGACCACGCTGAAGTATGGCCGCAGCAAGACCTACGGACTCATCGTTCCCGACATCAGCAATCCCTTCTTCTCCGAGTTCCTGGTCGAGTTCGAAGACCTGCTGGCGGAGACCGATTACGAGGTTCTGCTGACGAATGTGCAATCGAGCTCCAAGCTGGTAAAGTCCGTGCGGCGCATGTTGATGCGGCAGGTGGATGGGGCCGTCTTCATGGCGTCGGAGTACGATACCCACGATGTCGAGCCGCTCTTCCTGCATAAGATTCCCCTCGTCACGATCGACCGGCGCTCCGTGCAGGCCGGGTGCAGCGATGTCGCCATCGACTTCGAGGGCGGATACCAGCAGGCAGTGCAGCATCTGCGCGAGCTCGGCCACAAACGGCTGGGCTACATCGGCGGCACGGAGGCGCTCTACACCTCGCGGGTCCGCGCGGAGGCGTTCCGCATGGCCGTCGTCAACAGCGGCCTTTGCTACTATCCCAACCTCGTTCGCGAGGGCGACTACCGCGTGGTGGGCGGTGAGCGCGCCATCGTCTCCCTGTTTCAGGAGACGCCGCGGCCAACGGCGATCCTGACCGCGAACGACCTCACCGCCTTCGGAGCGATTCGCGGTCTGCACAACATGGGACTCAGCGTGCCCGGCGACGTCTCGCTCGTCGGCCTCGATGACGTGCTGCTCGCCGATGTATTGCAGCCTCCGCTGACCACGATCCGAATTCCGCGCAGGCAGATGGCAGAGGCCTGCCTGAAGGCGTTGAACCACACGCGGGAGAACGTCGAGCGGCTCGGCCTGCGCTACTGCGTTCCTGCCGAGCTGATCGTGCGCGAGAGCACCGCTCGCGTGACGGAATCAACGCACTGACAGCGCTGAACTCGTTTTGAAACGGCGGGACTTCAGCCCTGCCCTTTCAAAACAGCAGCATGAAATCTGCACATCTCGCCCCACTCGCTCTCTAACGCAGTTACAGTGGAGAGCAGAGCCCCTCAGAGGTGAAGCATGAAGATCGGCAGCCCGTACCCGCTCGGCGCAACTGTTACCGCCACCGGCGTCAACTTCAGCGTATTCTCCTACCATTCCTCCATGGCGCAGCTTCTGCTCTTCGACAGCGAAGACGCCGTTGCCCCCAGCCGCGTCATCGACCTCGATCCCCATATCAACCGCACCTCGCACTACTGGCACACGCACGTTCCCGGCATCAGGCCCGGACAGGTCTACGGCTATCGCATAAGTGGCCCGTTCTCGCCCAACCAGGGGTATCGCTTCAATCCCGAGAAGGTTCTTCTCGACCCCTACGGACGAGCAGTCTCGTCGAAGCGCTACGACCGCAAGGCCGCGTCCATCTCCGGCGATAATCAGGCCGCCTGCGCCAGGAGCGTCGTCGCCGACCTCAGCGCCTACGACTGGGAGGGCGACAAGCCGCTGCACATTCCCTTCGCCGAGATCGTTCTCTACGAGCTGCACGTCGGCGGCTTCACCAGCCATACCAACTCCGGCATCACCGCCGTCAAGCGCGGCACCTACGCGGGCATCATCGAGAAGATTCCCTACCTGAAGGATCTCGGCATCAACGCCGTCGAGCTGATGCCTGTCTTCCAGTTCGACGCGCAGGACGCGCCCGAGGGCCTCGAAAACTACTGGGGCTACAGCCCCATGTCGTTCTTTGCGCCGCACGGAGCCTACAGCTCCCGCCCCGATCCTCTCGGCTGTCTCGACGAGTTCCGCGACATGGTCAAAGCGCTCCACAAGGCCGGCATCGAAGTCATCCTCGACGTCGTCTACAACCACACCGCCGAGGGCGGCGTCTCCGGCCCCACCTTCTCGTTCAAGGGGTACGATAACAGCTTCTACTATCTCCTCTCCGACGACCGCTCCACCTACGCCGACTACACCGGCACCGGCAACACGCTCAACACCAACTTCGCCACCGTGCGCCGCATGATCGGCGACAGCCTCCGCTACTGGGCCGAGGAGATGCACGTCGATGGCTTCCGCTTCGACCTCGCCGCCGTCCTCACCCGCGACGAGCACGGCCGCTCCATCAGCAACGCACCCGTCCTCTGGGACATCGACTCCGACCCCGTCCTCGCCGGTCGCAAGCTGATGGCCGAGGCCTGGGACGCCGCCGGGCTCTATCAGGTCGGCTCCTTCGGCGGAGACCGCTGGAAGGACTGGAACGGCAGGTTCCGCGACGACGTTCGCCGCTTCCTCAAGGCCGACCGCGACACCGTGCTCCACCTGCGGCAGCGGCTCCTCGGCAGCCCCGACATCTACTTTCAAAAAAATCACCAGCCCGAGCAGAGCATCAATTTCATCACCTGCCACGACGGCTTCACCCTCAACGACCTCGTCACCTACAACCAGAAGCACAACGCGGCCAATATGGAGGAAGACCGCGACGGTTCCTCCGAGAACTTCTCCTGGAACTGCGGCGTCGAAGGTCCCACCGACAATCCCGAGATCGAGCGGCTGCGCTGCCGCCAAATCCGTAATGCCTTCACGCTCAACCTCTTCTCCATCGGCACTCCGCTCCTGCTCATGGGCGACGAGGTGCGCCGCACCCAGCAGGGCAACAACAACGCCTACTGCCAGAACAGCGAGCTAAACTGGTTCGACTGGAGCCTCTGCGAAAAGAACGCCGGGCTGCTCCGCTTCGTGCAACGGCTCATCCACGTGCGCCATCGCTTCTCCGCCGGGAAGAACCGCAAGAAGGAGAACCTGGTCGAGTTCATCGCCAACGCCAATATCCAGTGGCACGGCGTCCATCTCTACACGCCGGATCTCTCCGCCGAATCGCACAGCCTCGCCGCCACCATCTTCCACGAGGACGAGGGCGGCTTCCACCTGATGCTGAACTCCTACTGGGAGCCGCTCTCCTTCGCCTTGCCGCCCGTCCCCGTAGGCAGCGACGCCTGGCATCGCGTCATCGACACATTTCAGGAGCCCCCCGAGGACTTCCTCGAAGGCCAGCCCCGTCCCGTCATCGGCTCCTGCTACGTCGTACAGCCGCGCTCCATCGTCGTCCTCTCCGACAACGTGACCCCGGTCTAAGTTGTATCCACGTATCGGTATGGCCTCGTTTTGAAAGGCCTCAGTCTTTGTTTTGAAGGGGCGGGGCTTCAGCCCCGCCGTAAAACGCCGCCCTTTCAAAGCGATTTATCGAGACAGCTAAATCGTAATCACCGCCGCGCCATCAATCCCGTCGTTATGGATCGCCTGTAGCGCCTCGTTCGCCTTCTCCAGCGGAAACACCGTCACCCGCGGCTTCAGCCCGATGCTGTCCGCAATCTTCAGAAAGTCCCGAGCGTCCTCCCGCGTCATGTTCGCCACGCTGCGAATCTGTCGCTCGCCCCACAGCAAGCTGTCGTAGTCGAACTCCGGCATACGGTCCAGATGGATCGCATTGATCGCCACCACGCCGCCCTTACGCAAGCTGGAGAGCGCCAACACCACCACATCGCCGCTCGGAGCAAACGTCACCGCACGATCCAGCCCCACCGGCGGCCTCTCGTCCTCGCCGCCTACCCAGTTCACTCCCAGCGACGCGGCGAATTTCCGGTGCGACTCTCCGCGCGTAGAAACATACACCTCGCACTTCCACGCCTGTAGTACCGGAACGATCAAGTGCGCCGAAGCCCCGAAGCCGAACAGCCCCACGCGCTCGCCCGGCTGCACTCCCGCCACCCGCACCGCGCGAAAGCCGATGATCCCCGCGCACAGCAGCGGAGCCGCGTGCAGATCGTCCAGCCCCTCCGGCAACGGAAACACGAAGTCCGCCCGCGCCAGCGCATACTCCGCATAGCCCCCATCCACCGAGTACCCCGTAAACACAGGATCGTCGCAAAGATTCTCCAGCCCGCGCTCGCAGTAAGGGCAGCTCCCATCCACCCCGCCGATCCACGACACCCCCACCCGCGTCCCCAGCGGAAGCTCCGCCGTCGCGCCGTCCACCACGTCGCCCACGATCTGGTGACCGGGAATCAACCGGCCGTTCCTCTGCGGCAGCTCGCCTTCGACAATATGCAGGTCTGTCCGGCACACCCCGCAAGCCCGCACGCGCAGCAGCACATATCCCGGCCTCACCACAGGCCGTGCAACATCTTCAATCACCAGCGGACTGTCCGCAATCGGCTGAGGCTTCGTAAGAACCGCGGCTTTCATACTCCTCCTTCTTGACGCAAACCATCCCTGCCAAACAGCATCTCCGCCGAAACCGCCAGCAGGTTCAGCCCGAACAGGCAAAGATACGCATAGATCACGTAAGCCATCCTGCGATGATCCAGGTTCCTCACCGCCAGCAGTGCCACCGCCGACACCGCCGCAATCGCAGCCGAGCCAAAGCACCACCGCGTCCCATGCTGCGCCGCAGTGCCCCGAGCCGCCACCAGCTCCGCCACCGCCACCGTGGCCGCCTGCATCGCCGCAAGATAAAGAAACCACGACAGCGCAACCTTGTCATACACGCCGGAGAACATCAGCACGCCCAGCACCACGCCAATCGCCCCTTGCAGCCGCAGCGCCACGCTCCCCGGCCTTCCCGCCGGAATCATAAAGCTGCTCGCAATCACGATCGCGCTGTCCAGAATGCCATACGCCGCAAGGCACAGAATCGAGATCACGATGGCCAGCGGCAGCAGCAGAATCGTCTTCGCAAGCCCCGAGACGAACAGCCCCGCCGTCGCCGCCAGCACCGCCAGCCCTCCGCGCACCATCATCGCAATCCAGTACCGCGTATAAGGAAGCATCTCGTTCGCTCTCCCGCCAGAATTTGCATCACAACAAGGAACAAATACCGGAGCGCCTTGAAACCCCGCACTCCAAGCCTCCCCATCATAGTGCCTCGCCGGGTGGATCAACCCGAAACAGCCGGCACAGCCGTCCCATTCAGCATATTTCTTCCCGGCGCAAAACGTGTGACAGCAGTCACAGACCTCTCTTCCCGACGGCGATACTCTTCTATCAACGAGGTTGCTCCTCAGGGCAAACGATCGAGCGGACCTCCCGGAGGATTCCCCCATGCCAGTCATCGATCAGCGCACAGAGATCGCCATCAAGTCCATCGTTCTCTCCACCGACTTCACTCCTGCCTCCGAAAAGGCCGTCGCCTACGCCCGGGCCATCGCCCGCCGTTTCGGCTCCTCCATCGAGCTCACCCACATCCTCGACCTCTCGGTCGCCATCCCTTCGGACAGCTCGATGATCGGCATCTCTATCGACCAGATGCACCGCGAGAGCACCCGGAACCTCAACCGTCTGGCCCACGAGTTCCCCGGCACCAACCTGCACATTTTGGAGCAGGAGGCGTTCTCCCTTCCCTCCGCCATCCTCTCCGTGGCTCGGAACACCGAGGCCGACCTCATCGTCATGGGCACGGCCTCCAAGCACGGACTGCGCAAGATGATCCTCGGCTCCACCGCCGAGTCGGTGCTCCGCCGCGCCACCTGCCCCGTCCTCACCGTCGGCCCACACGTGCCGCCGCCACCGCAGGACCCGCTCGCCTTCCGCAATATCGTCTACGCCACGGACTTCAGCACGCAGGCCGCCCACGCCGCCATCTACGCCCTCTCCTTCGCGCAGGACAGCGGAGCGCATCTCTATCTCTGCCACGTCTTGGGAACTCATGAGCCCAAGGGAGAGAAGCTGGTTCTCCAATCCTCGTTCGAGCGCTCGCTCAAGGAGATCGTCCCGCCCTCGGCCTACGACTGGTGCAGCCCCGAGTGCGTCATCGAGCACGGCGACACCGCCGAAGCGATCCTCGGCCTCGCCGAACGCGTAAACGCCGACCTCATCGTCCTCGGTGCCCGCAAAGCCTCCTTCTGGCTCGACTACTTCGAGACCGGCGTAAACCCAGCCGTCTTAGCCGAAGCCCGCTGCCCGGTCCTGACCATCTGCGCCTGAACAACCCCGCACCCGTCTCTGCACCTCTGAAGAACCCCGCAGCCTGTCATCAACGCACGACAGGCTGCACCTCTATATTCCACCCTCAACCAACCACAAAAGGGTGCCCCATCTTCGTCGCGGCTTTATCGCGACTAAGGTGGGCATTCGCGCAAAGCGCGAACCGTTTTCTCTCACCCAACCCACTACTTCATCAGGCCCCCCACCTCTAAAAACCCCGTCATTTTGAATCGAAGAATCTGCAGTCACCGTTGTTTTGTTTTGCAGTTGCTTTCCCCCAATCGCCACCAACACTCGTCATTTCGACCGAAGCAGCGCAGCCTCATCGCGCTGCGAAGCGGAGAAACCCGCTTCTCTACCCATGACTTACCCCTGCCCATAAGCCCGTGCTTTTGTCGTTGTACTTGCCGTTGCCTGTTTTTTGATTTGTCATTCCCGAAGGGAATCTGCGTTTGCTGTTGCTTTTGTTCTTGTTCTTGCCGTTGTCTGTTCTTGCCGTTGCTTTTGCTGTTGCCCTCGCCATTGTCTGTTCTTCCCGTTGGGATTAGAGCCGGGCTTCAGCCCGGCGTAAAAGCCGTCGCGAAGCGACTACCGCTCTGCCGAAGGCCGGAGCAAAGCCCGAAGGGCGAAGCGACTGATCTATTACCTTTGTTTTTGCTTTTGTCGCTGCTTTTGCTGTGCCCTAAAACCTGTGCCCTAAGCCCCAATCCCCCGAAACAAAACATCCACAACCTGCCCCGCCATATCCTCCCCCTCCAACCCCGCAAACACCGCCGAGCTCAACAACTCATCCATCACCCCGAACATGAAATGCGCCACCACCTCATCCGACATATCCCGCCGAAACACCCCCTCCTGCTGCCCCCGCCGAATCACCTCCCGCACCATCTCGATGTATTTCGCCAGATGACGCTGCGAGGACTCCCCAAGAAACGGCCGAACCTCCCGCTGCATATGGATCGCCATGCTCGCATGGCGATCCATATGCGCCTGCGCAATGTATTCCAACTGCTCCCGAGGCCCCCGCAGCGTCTCGAACGCCTCCTCCATCTGCCGGGAGAACTGGTCGAACGCCATATCAATCGCCGCCCGCAGCACCTCATCCTTGCTCTTGAAGTAAAGATAGATCGTCCCGTCCGCCACACCCGCCCGCCGGGCAATCGCATTCACCGGCGAATGAAAATACCCCCGCTCGGCGATCACCTCCACCGCCGCGTCCAGAATCCGCCGATACTTCACACTGCCGGGGCCACTCGCCGGAGACTTCTTTTCCGCCGCCCCCTCCTCCAGCGTCCTCGCTCTACTTCTCAGCCTCGCGCCTCACACCGGAAGTCTCCAGCCCCGACACTTTACTCAATCGCATCAAACTTTGCCAAGAACCAACTCCCGAACTGAACTCCCACCCAAGCCGGATAATTATGCATCTCACCTCATCGACCGCCCAAAGAAAACGGCCAGCCTCCAACCATCAGGAGACCAGCCGTTTTCCAGCCATATAAAACCACGCATCCATCCATCAATTTCCCACCGGCGAACCAGCAGAAAACCGACCAAATTCCGCGGTAAAACTACCCCTGCGAGACCGGAGTCAACCGCACAAACGCGCTCGCCGCCTTCGGCCAGTCAGCCAGCATGGCCTTAGCCAGCCCGCTCTCCGACCGCTCCAGATGCGTCTCGATCAGGCACTTCAAGGCATCCTGCGAGTCCGCGCTTACGAAGTCAAACCCTTCTGCAACAACGAACTCCGGGTGATACCTGCTGCTCGACACGAAGGTTCCGTCCGCGTCATATACCCACGCCGAACCGCCCGTCATACCCGCGCCAAAGTTCGTGCCGACACGGCCCATGACCACAACTACACCGCCCGTCATGTACTCGCAACCGTGATCGCCAACACCTTCGACAACCGCAACCGCGCCCGAATTACGCACCGCGAACCTCTCGCCCGCACGCCCCGCCGCGAACAACTTTCCGGCCGTAGCGCCATACAGGGCCACGTTGCCCAGAATGACATGCTGCCCGCTGTCCTTGGCCGCCAGACCGCTGGCCCGGATTACGACCTCGCCGCCAGATAAACCCTTGCCTACGAAGTCGTTAGCCTGCCCGGTCAGCTCCAGCTTCATGCCTTCGACGGCAAACGCTCCGAACGACTGCCCGGCAACACCCGCCAGCTTGTAGGTAACGTCCGCCGGAAGTTCCTTCTGGGCGCGCCGCAGAGCCAGTTCGCCAGCCAGCCGCGCACCAACCGAGCGGTCTGCATTAACAATCTTCGATTCAACGACATATGGCTTACCGGCCTCAACCGCATCCAGCACCGGCGCAAGCCACGCTTCGTCCACCGGAGCCTCCGGCAGCGGCTGGTCGTTCCTGCCGCCCATCCAGCGTCCCGGTCCATCGCCGACCTTGGCCAGCATCGGCCCCAGATCGAGGTTGCCGTCGAACCGCACCTGATCCAGCAGATCCGTGCGTCCCACCGCTGCCTCAAGCGACGGAAGTCCATACCGTGCAAGCAGATGGCGCAGATCGTTCGCCAATTCCTCGAAGAAACGGACCACATGCTCCGGCTTGCCCCGGAACTTCGCCCGAAGCTCCGGCTTCTGCGTCGCAATGCCCGTCGGGCAGGTGTTCAGGTGGCACTGCCGAGCCATATCGCAGCCCAGCACCACCAGCACCGCAGTACCGAAAGCGTACTCCTCCGCACCCAGCAGAGCGGCAACCAGAATGTCCCGCGCCGTAGCCAGTCCGCCGTCCGTGCGTAGACGCACCCGCTCGCGCATCCCGTTCTGGATCAACACTTGCTGGGCCTCGGCCAGTCCAAGCTCCCACGGATTGCCCGCATACTTGATGCTCGACAGGGCCGCAGCGCCCGTTCCGCCCGTGTTTCCGGCGATCACGATAAAGTCCGCGTAAGCCTTCGCCACGCCAGCCGCCACCGTGCCGACACCGCATCCCGAGACCAGCTTTACACCCACCGCAGCCTTCGGATTTACCCGCTTCAGGTCATAGATAAGCTGCGCCAGGTCCTCGATCGAATAAATATCGTGGTGCGGCGGCGGCGAGATCAGCGACACTCCCGGCTGCGCGTGACGCAGACGAGCGATCAACCCGCTGACCTTATGTCCCGGCAACTGACCACCCTCTCCCGGCTTCGCGCCCTGGGCCACCTTGATCTCGATCTCTTCGGCGTGGGCCAGATACTCCGCCGTCACGCCGAACCGTCCCGACGCGACCTGCTTAATTTTGTTATTCAGCGAGACATGCACCGCCGGAGCCTGCACCAGGGGCTCCGCCACAGCCGCGCCTCCGCGCGAACTCGCCATCAGGCTCTGCTCGTCTTCAAGGTCCACCGGAGCCGGTCCCACCGGCTGCTTGCGGTATACGGCAGAGTCTTCCCCACCCTCGCCCGTATTCGAGCGGCCGCCCAGCATATTCATCGCCATCGTAATCGTCTGGTGCGCCTCCGGGCTCAACGAGCCCAGCGACATCGCGCTCGCGATAAACCGCTTGCAGATGTTCTGCACCGGCTCCACCTCGTCCACCGACAGCTCCCGCCCTGCCGGACGAATCTCCAGCAAGTCGCGCAGCATGGCCGGATCGCGACCGATCACGTCCTGCGTAAAGATCGCAAACGCAGCCGTCGGATCAGTTGGAGGCGGCACATTGCGCGCGCTTCCCACCACCGACTGCAATGCCTTCACCGTAGGCGGCTGCCACGCATGGGGCTCGGAGACGTCCGCCTTGCGGAAGCGAACCCAGCCGTAGTCCGGAAGGTCCGCCGGAGCGCCCTCCGCCACCGGAGTCCAGCTCTGCCGCAACTGCCGCTCGATCTCGGCAAAGCCAATGCCCGAGAGCGGAGCCGGAGTGTCCACAAAACACCGCTCCACCACGCTCGAATGCAACCCCAGAATGTCGAACAGGTGCGTGCCACGGTAGCTGTCCACCACCGAGATGCCCATCTTCGACATCACCTTGGCCAGCCCAGCGTCCAGCGCCTTCAGCATCTTGTGCTCGGCCTCGTCCGCGCTCGAATCCTTCGGAGCCAGTCCGCGCCCGGTCTCCAGAGCAAGCCACGGGCATACCGCGCCCGCGCCGTAGCCGATCAGCACGGCAGCGTGATGAATATCGCGGCAGTCTCCGGCCTCAACAGCCAATCCGGTCAGCGTGCGCAGCCCAGCCGCTACCAGCGCCTGATGCACCGCGCCGGTAGCCATCGCCATCGGCACCGGCAGCAACTTCGCGCTGGCGGTACGGTCGGTCAGCACCAGAATCCGCGCACCGTTGCGAACCAGTTTGATCGCTTCGTTGCAGATATCGTCCAGAGCCTCCAGCAGAGAGACCTCTGGTTCAAAGACGCACGCCAGCTCCGCCAGCCGCAACTCTTCCTTATGCGGATAATCCCCCTGACGCAGCGACTCCATCTGCCCCAGCGAGAGGAACGGCGAGCTCAACGTAAGCCCCGGCAGCGGAGCGTTCTTGTCCAGCAGGTGGGGCCAGGGGCCAAGCCGCGTATGTAGCGAAACTACGCAGGCCTCGCGTAACGGATCGATCGCCGGGTTCGTCACCTGCGCGAACCGCTGACGGAAGTATGCATACACCGGCCTCGGCGACCGCGCCAGAAACGCCAGCGGAGTATCGTCGCCCATCGACCACACGGCGTCCTTGCCGTCCACTGCCATTGGCTGCAGGATCATCCTTACGTCTTCGCGGGTATAGCCGAAGCCGCGCTGCGTCGCCGCCAGCAGGGCGGACTCGACCGGCGAAACCTCAAGCTCTTCCAGCGGAGTGTCCTCAACCAGCGTCGCGTAGGTCGCGCCCGCGTCGAACAGCTCCAGCAGAGCCTCGTCCTCATAAATCTTGTGGTTCACCAGGTCGACGACCAGCATCTGTCCCGGCCCCAGTCGTCCGCTGTGCGTCACCACCTCGGGATCGAGATCGACCAATCCGGCCTCCGAACCCGCAACCACCAGTCCGTCCTTCGTCACGGCAAACCGCGAGGGACGCAGACCATTCCTATCCAGCGCCGCTCCGACAATACGGCCATCGCTAAAAGCCAGCGCCGCCGGGCCGTCCCACGGCTCCGTGCAGTCCGCGTGATAACGCAGGAACAGAGAAGACGAGTGGCCCTCAGAAGCAGGAGGCAGCAGCATACGCACCGCCTCGGCCAGCGTGCGGCCATTTTGCGAGAGCAACTCCACGGCCTCGTCCAGACTCGTCGAGTCCGTACCGCCTTCGGTCAGGACCGGCTTGCACTCCACCGGCAGGGTTGAGTCGCGAGCGGCCATGCGTGCGCGATTGCCCCAAACAGTATTGATCTCGCCGTTGTGTCCCAGCTTGCGTCCCGGCTGCGCCCGGTGCCATGCCGGAGTCGTGTTCGTCGCGTACCGCTGATGGAAAACCGCGAACGGCGTAACGTAGCTCTCCGACGAAAGATCCGGGTAGAAGCTCGGCAGCAGCGCTCCCGAGCACATCGACTTGTAAACCAACGTCTGCGACGATAGCGAAGTAATAAAGCCTTCCACCTCGCCCTGCTCATGCGCACGCTCGAACTGCTTCCGCGCAAGATACAGCCTGCGCTCCATCGTCTCCGGCTCCGCGTTCTCCGCATCCACCACCAGCACCTGCCGAACCTTCGGCATCGTGCTCAGGGCAATCTCGCCCAGCAGCTCCGGCCTTACCGGCACATCACGCCAGGTAAGAACCGTAAAGTCGTGCGACTGGAGACATCGCTCCAGCAGAGCTTCGGCGCGCGTCTCCTCCACCGGAAGCAGCAGCATTCCCACGCCCAGCGTCTGCGAGTCGGTGATCGTCAGGCCAGCGGCCTCCACCAGCAGCGCCTGCTGAATCGCCGTCATCACGCCTACACCGTCGCTGCTCTTGCCGTCGGCCGCCGTCGCGCCGCGATGCGCCAGACGCGCCAAAGCCGTCAGAGCCTGTTCCAGAATCGTATGCGTCGCCACCGCGTCCACCGACGCGACAAATCCTACCCCGCAGGAGTCATGATCGAACCGCTCATCTATAAGGTTAAGCGGTTTAATGGAAGAAGCTACCGGCTTGCGGGCAGGCGAAAACTGGGCAGACGAAGACTCACTGGTGCGGACAAAAGACGGGGCAAGAGACTGATCCATGCTTCACTATACGTCGGACGCGGAATGAACGTGCGTCCGGCGCACCTTCCTTTTTTCCAAAATTTCAATGTTCTGTCTTGAGCTTCAACAGACTCATGTATAAATATACACAAATAATGTATATTTATACAGTCGCTGCCGTTCTCTTGTTTTTCAAATTCAGCGCATATTGAAGACGCAACGTTAAAGAACAGGTAAAACATCCCTATGAAGCAACAGCGTCACGCTGCAATCCGCGATCTGCTCGTCAAAACATCGGTGACCAATCAGGACGAGCTGCGGAGAAAACTCGCTGGACGCGGATACCATGTTACCCAGGCAACGCTCTCGCGGGACATTCACGAGCTGCGGCTTTCCAAGGGACCCCAAGGGTACGCTTTACCTGGTGGAAATGACGTCGATGAGGACATTTTACCAGGAATTCAGGATGTCCTGGAGAGCTTCGGGCTCGAAGTGCGGCAGGCGATCAACCTGCTCGTCATCATCACCCGCACCAGCGGAGCGCAACCCGTCGCCGCCGGAATCGACTACGAAGACTGGCCCGAGGTCGTAGGCACCATCGCAGGTGACGACACCGTCCTGATTATCTGCCCCGACGACAAGCAGGCCAAACTACTGAAAGAACGAATTGAGGGATATCTTGGCTAATACAACGCTCGCTAATCCCGCGCAAACCACCTCCACACAGCAGTCCACCACTGCCGACTCCGACTCCCACGCCCCGCGCATCGCCGTCGCCGGAGTCAGCGGCTACGCCGGAGGCGAGCTTGCTCGCCTGCTGCTGCACCACCCGCGCCTCGCCCAGGCCGCGCCCATCTTCCTTGGCCGCGCTGACGACATCTCCGCTCTCTATCTCGACGATCTCCACCCGCACCTCGCCACCAGCGAACCGAACGCGCATCCCATCGTTCCCTTCTCCTGGGACCGCCTCGCCGACTCCGGCACCGAGATCCTCTTCATGGCCACGCCGCACGAGCAATCCCGCGAGTGGGTTCCCGAGGCCCTCGCCCGCAACATCCGCGTCGTCGATCTCAGCGGAGCCTGGCGTCTTCACGAGGACGCAAATCGCGCCGTCTACAAGCTGCACGACGCCGACCCCGCACTCGCCGCCAAAATTCAGGCCGAGGCCGTCTACGGCTGCCCCGAGCTGCATCGCGACGCCATCCGCCACGCCCGGCTCGTCGCCAACCCCGGCTGCTACGCCACTTCCCTGCTCCTCGCGCTGGCCCCGCTCACGCAGGCCGGGCTGCTCGACCTCGATTACGGCATCATCTGCGACTCCAAGTCCGGCGTCAGCGGAGCCGGCAAGGCCGCGACCGCACGCACGCACTTCATGTACGCGGCGGACAATCTCTCTACTTACTCGATCTTCGGCCACCGCCACACCGGCGAACTGATCGAGCAGCTTGGCCTCGATTTCAACCAGATCCAGTTCACGCCGCATCTTCTGCCGATCCCGCGTGGCATCCTCTCGACGATCTACGTTCGCCTGAAGCAGGCCGCCGAGCCCGCCCAGATCACCGAGGTGCTGCAATCCTTCTATAAGACGAGCCCGCTCGTCCGTCTGCGCCGCACGCCGCAGCTTCCCGACATCCAGAACATCGTCCGCACCAACTTCTGCGATCTCGGCTTCGCGCTCGCGCCCGACAGCAAACGTCTTATTCTGGTCTCCTGCCTCGATAATCTACTCAAGGGAGCGGCTGGCCAGGCCGTACAAAATATGAATCTGATGTGTGGTTGGAACGAAGAGGAGGGCCTTCTGTGAGGTTTGTCGTAAAACTCGGCGGAGCAGGCCTTGAGAATAAAGATTTGTTGCATCTGTGCGCCAAGGCCATTGCCGATCTGGTCGCCGACGGCAACCAGGTCGCCGTCGTTCATGGCGGCGGCGTGCAGCTTACCCGCACCCTCGCTCAGCTTGGAAAGAAGAGCGAATTCATCTCCGGCCTCCGCGTCACCGATGAGGAGACCCGCGATGCCGCCCTCATGGTTCTCGCCGGTCGAGTGAACAAGTCCCTCGTCGCCGCTATCGGCTCACATGGACAGTCCGCCGTCGGTCTCTCCGGCGGTGACGGTCACGTCTTCCGCGCCAAGAAGAAGAAGACCAACCCCGACCTCGGCTTCGTAGGCGAGATCGTCGCCGCCGATCCGCGCTGGCTCGAAGCCATCTGGACCATGGGCGCGGTGCCGGTCATCTCCTCCATTGCGCTTGGCTTTGACGGCCAGTACTACAACATCAACGCCGACGAGATGGCCTCCGCCTGCGCCATCTCCACCAAGGCCGATACGCTCGTCTTTCTCACCGACGTCCCCGGCGTCAAGGGCGCCGACGGTCAGGTCATGCGCTGGCTTACTCTGCCGCAGGTCTCTGAACTGGAAAAGGCTCAGGTCATCACCGGCGGAATGCTGCCCAAGCTCAGCGCCTGCCGCAACGCGCTGATGCACGGCGTTAAACGTGTAAGAATTCTCCCCGCGGAGGCCGCCGGGTTGTTGCCCGACCTCGTCTCCTCGCGGGTCAACGAAGGAACGGAGGTGCTGGTCGCATGAATCTGGAATCCATTCAGGCCGCCGAGAGCAAGCTGCTCGTCAATACCTATCAACGCAATCCCTATCTCTTCGTCACCGGCGAGGGCGTCCACCTGCGCGACGCCGACGGCAACGACTTCCTCGACCTGTTGAGCGGCATCGGCGTCAACGCCCTCGGCTACGGCCATCCTGCCGTCGAAGAGGCCATCGCCAGCCAGAGCAAGCGCCTCATTCACATCTCGAACCTCTTCTATCACGAGTTCACCGCCGAGCTGGCTCTGCGGCTCACCGAGATCAGCGGCCTCGACCGCGTCTTCTTCACCAACAGCGGCACCGAGGCATGGGAAGCGGCGCTGAAGCTCGCTCGCGCCCACGCCGGACAGCTCCGCGCCCAGGGCAAGACCATCGGAACGAAGTTCCTCGCGCTCGACCACAGCTTCCACGGCCGCACCATGGGCTCGGTCGCCACCACGGCGAAGGAAAAATACCGCGAGCCCTTCATGCCGGTAATGCCCGACGTCGAATTCGTCCAGTTCAACGACGTAGCCGATCTGCGGGCTAAATTCTCTACCGACGTCTGCGCCATCTGCATCGAGACCGTACAGGGCGAGGGCGGCATCCACCCCGTCTCGCAGGAGTTCCTCGCCACCGCCCGCGAGCTCTGCGACTCCACCAGCGCGCTTCTGCTCTCCGACGAGATCCAGAGCGGCCTCGGACGCACCGGCAAGTGGTTCGCCTACCAGCACTACGGCATCCTGCCCGACGTCACCACGCTCGCCAAGCCCATCGCCAACGGCTACCCCATGGGCGCAATGCTCTGCACCAACGCCGCCGCAGCAGCCTTCTCGCCCGGAATGCACGGAACCACCTTCGGCGGGGGACCGCTGGCCTGCGCCGTGGCCATCGCCGTCATCGACGCCATCAAGCAGCAGAACCTCCTCGACCATGTCACCGAGGTCGGCAACTTCTTCCACTCCGAGCTCGACCGCCTCGCCGCCGAACACGACTCCATCGTCGAAGTCCGCGGCCTCGGCCTCATGCTCGGCCTCGAACTCAGCTCCGCCGAGCTGGCCACGCAGGTCGCCGCCCAGATGATGGAGCGCCGGATCATCCTCAACCGCACCAGCGAGACGGTCCTTCGCTTCCTCCCTCCGTACATCCTCGAACGCAAACACGTCGAGACCGCCATCAGCGCACTCGACGACATTCTGAAAATCAACGCCCCGGCGTTTGCCAGCGCATCCCCGGCAGGAGAAAAATCGAATGGGTAGCAAAACCGAAGTCATGGGCGGAAACGAAGAGTCCACGCCGAAGCCTGCCGTCTCGCTCGGCATCCAGTCCGACACCGCCTTCAACGAGGCCGCCAAAGGTCTCAACGGGCGCGATCTCTGCTCCATCGCCGACCTCTCCGTGCAGGAGATGGCCGCCATCATGGAGCTAGCCCACACCGTCAAGAGCCACCCCGAAGACTTCCGCCACGCCCTAGACGCCCGCCAGATGGTCCTCTTCTTCGAGAAGGCCTCCCTGCGCACCCGCGTCACCTTCGAGGCCGCCATCAACACCCTCGGCGGCAACGCCATCTTCGTCGATCAGACCCAATCGCCCCTCGGCGAACGCGAGTCGCTCTCTGACATGGCCCGCAATCTCGAGCGCTGGATGTCCGTCATCGTCCTCCGCACCTACTCCCACGAGACCATCACCGAGATGGCCGCCTGCTCCAAGGTCCCCGTCGTCAACGCGCTCTCGGACCTCGAGCATCCCTGCCAGGCCCTCGCCGACTTCCTCACCCTCGA
>JAATEV010000016.1 GCA_015655585.1 Terriglobales bacterium
TCCCAGTTCTCGGGGTCGGCGATGTTGCCGATGCCGAGGAGTTCTTCGATCTTTTCCCAGCCTTCGTCGGTGACGGTGATGGCGCGGGCCTTCTCATCGACGACGAAATCGCCGGTCCAGGTCTTGGTTTCGAGGGTTTCGACCAGTTCGCCGAGCTCGAGCTTCGGAATGATGACGTTGACGCGGGCGTACTTGTCGGTCGTCTGGTCGGTGGGGCCGCTGATGATGAGCGGGGTGCGGGCCTCGTCGATGAGGATGGAGTCGACTTCGTCGACGATGCAGTAGTACTGGCCGCGCTGCACCATGTCGGTGAGCTCGAACTTCATGTTGTCGCGGAGATAGTCGAAGCCGAACTCGTTGTTGGTGCCGTAGGTGATGTCGGAGGCGTAGGCCTCGCGGCGCTGCTGGTCGTCGAGATCGTGGACGATGACGCCGACGGTGAGGCCGAGGAAGCCGTAGATCTTGCCCATCCACTCGGCGTCGCGCTTGGCGAGATAGTCGTTGACGGTGACGACGTGGACGCCGCGCCCAGCGAGAGCGTTGAGATAACAGGGAAGCGTGGCGACGAGGGTCTTTCCTTCGCCGGTCCGCATCTCGGCGATTCTGCCGGAGTGCAGGACGATGCCGCCGATCATCTGGACGTCGAAGTGGCGCATCCCGACGGCGCGCTTGCCGGCTTCGCGGACGACAGCGAAGGCTTCGGGAAGGATGGCGTCGAGTGCGGCCTTTTCGGCAGCGTGGACGGCGTCATGATCTTCTTTGCCGGAGTTGTTGTCGGCGGGGTCTGAGGATACGACGTTTCCGTTGTTGCGTCCACCGTATGTTCCCCCAGCGGCCTCTACCGCCTGGCGGATTCTTTCGCGGAACTCGGCGGTCTTGCCGCGGAGGGCTTCGTCGGAGAGGGCCTGGATCTCAGGTTCCAATGCGTTGATCTGCGCGACGATGGGGGTGATGCGCTTAACGGCGCGTTCGTTACTGGTGCCGAAGATTTTCGCTGCAACTGTGTTGAACAAGACAGATTCCTTCGTGGGAACAATCGACCCAGCCTTTAGTGTAAATGGTCTCCGAGAGATGAGGGGAGGCGGAGGCCGGGGGCGGTTCTTCCTTATATGAATAGATGAAGTAAAAATATACGCGATGGATGGTTTGGAGCGACTTTCGCTGGTGGGAAATGGAGCGCTTTTAAAGTAGTCGTGGCGGGTCAGGAAAAGACCCGGGGCTAAAGCCCCTTGCAATTTGGCCGATTTTTCGCAGGGCTAAAGCCCTGCGCTAATCCCAAAAACAAGAACTTTTTCAGCAGCCTCTGAAGCTCCTCCCTTTCAACAATACCTTCTAGCTGCCGAGGAAGGGCTCCTGCGCGGGGGTTGCGGTCGGATTGGGGACGCGGAGGAGGAGCATGTTGGCGGGGTCGTTGCCCAGCGGGATGCCGTCTTTCTCGAAGGCGAGGATGATGCGGCGGCGAAGCTCGCGGAGGACGCCGTCGCGCTGGTTGGCGCGGACGCGAATCTGGATGGGATAGGTGACGGAGCGGCCTTCGATCTTGTCGACGCCGAGGATGTTGGGGTCGTCGATGGCGATGTCCTGGAAGGCGGAGTCGTTACGGACGGCGGTGGCTATCTGGCCGAGGATGGCGATGACTTTGTCGGGGTTGGCGCTGGCGTCGACGGCGACGTTGAGGGTGGCGATGGAGTAGTCGCGGGAGAGGTTGGAGACGGTGGCGACCTGACTGTTGGGGACGATGTAGAGGGTGCCGTCGCCGTCGCGGACGGTGGTGCGGCGGAGGGAGAGGTCTTCGACGGTTCCTTTGAGCCCGGCGATGGTGACGACCTCACCTACGTTGTACTGGTCTTCGACGAGGATGAGGAAGCCGTTGATCATGTCCTTGAAGATGGACTGCGCGCCGAGACCGATCCCGACGCCGACGATTCCGGCGGAGGCCAGGATGGGCTGGTAGGGAATGTTGAAGATATTAAGGACCTGTAGGAAGGTGATAAAGCCGAGGATGCCGTAGGAGGTGGCCCGGACGATGGAGGCCATCGTTCGGAGCTGGGCGGCGCGGCGGAAGTTGCCGACCTGACGGTCGGCGCGGGTCTGCATCTTTTTGACGAAGAAGAGAACGATGCGCTGGAGGACGAAGAAGAAGATAAGGACGGCGGCGAGGCGGGGGAGCTTGTCGATGATGAGGAGGATGACGTCGTTGTGCCAGTCGCGTTCGAGCACCTGAACGATGCGTTCGTCTTGCGGAGGGACGGCGGGAAAGAGCATGATGGCGACGTCTCGCTTTCGTGAAAAGAGATTGCTGTAGACAAGAATGCTTGAGCGGTTTGTAAGATGCAATGAGCTTGGGTGAGGGGCCGGAGGCGCATCCCGGAGAGCGGGACAGGAGGTTGAGAGATGCTTCGTAATGCTTTGATAGGCATGACTTTGTTGATCGGGACTTCGGGAGCTCCGGGCGCAGGACAGAATGCGCCACCGCAGCAGCCGCAGCTCCCTCCTGTGATTCCTCATATTTCTTTTCCCGGGGCAGGCGGCGGGTACGATGGAATTTCGCCGGGAGTGCAGCGTCAGCAGGCGATTGCCCGCGACAAGGAGCGGCAGCAGAGGCTGGTGGAGGACACCAATAAGCTTCTGGAACTGGCGACCGACCTGAAGACGCAGGTGGACAAGACGAATCGGGGGATCATGTCGATCGATGTGATCAAAAAGGCCGAGGAGATCGAAAAGCTGGCCCATAGCGTGAAAGAACGGATGAAGGGGTAAGAATGAGACTGTCTCCGGCTGGATTCACCGGGTGGGCGATACGCTGTTGGCTGCGCTTTGGTGGGGTGGTGGCGGAAAAAGAATTGGCATGGTAGTTGGGCTGTTGTGTGCTATTACTCTTGGTTATCGCTGACTCGTTGTTCCCCGGTCTGCCCCTGTTGTCGATCTCGTTTACAGATAGATTGACCCTTTTTGCTGCTACATGCTCTAATTGCGACCTTTGTGAGGCTCATTCCAAATTCGCGTTCTAAGGAGACTGTTGCATGTATGGTGTTTTGCTTTCAGCACTGGCCGTTCAGGAGCAGGTTTCGGGAATGCCCGTCCATGTGGATAACGATGGACGGACCTATCTGTGGGTAGCACTTGGGATTGGGGTTCTGGCATTGGCGGCTGCGTTGATGCTGGCGCGGTCGGTGATCGCATCGGACACGGGAACGCCGGAGATGCGGGCGATCTCGGACGCGATCCGCGAGGGCGCGGAGGCGTTTCTGAAGCGGCAGTACAGGACGATTGGCGCGATCGCAGTGGTTCTGGCGGTGGTGGTGTTTGTGGGGTATTCGGTCTCGCCGCGGACCCAGCCGTATGCGCTGAAGACGGTGGTCAGCTTTCTTGTAGGCGCGGTGTGCTCGGGACTGGCCGGGTTTACGGGAATGTACTGCTCGATACGGGCGAACATCCGGACGGCTTCGGCTGCGCGCACGAGTCTGAATCAGGCGTTGCAGATGTCGCTGCGCGGCGGGGCGGTGACGGGGCTGGTCGTCGTGGCGCTCTCGTTGCTGGGGGTAGGGTCGCTGTTTTTGTTCTTTGGCGGACTGGCGCACCCGGATACGGTTCCGTATCAACTAGTGGGCTTCGGGTTTGGAGCTTCGCTGGTGGCCTTATTTGCTCAGTTGGGCGGAGGAATTTATACCAAGGCCGCTGATGTGGGTGCGGACCTCGTCGGCAAGGTGGAGGCTGGGATTCCAGAGGACGACCCGAGGAATCCGGCGGTGATCGCCGATCTTGTGGGCGACAATGTGGGCGATTGCGCTGGCCGTGGCGCGGACATCTTTGAGTCGACGGCGGCGGAGAACGTTGGGGCGATGATCCTGGGGGCGGCGCTTTATCCTGTCTTCGGAGTGAAAGGGATTTTGTTTCCTCTGATGATTCTGGCGATTAATTTAATTGCCAGCATTGTGGGAGTCTTCGTGGTGAACACGAAGGAAGAAGGCGATCCGATGCGGGCGTTGAACAGGGGATTCTATGTGACCTCGGTTCTGGCTCTGCTGGGGTTTGCGGGCGCGGTATATGTGATGCTGAATGGGCCGCAGGTACAGCCGGGATGGCTGCTGGCGTGCGGCGTGATCGGGCTGGCGACTTCGTTCCTGTTTGTGTGGATCACGGAGTATTACACGGAGTCGCAGTTCCGGCCGGTGAGGTCGATTGCGGAGGCTTCACTGACGGGACCGGCTACGAACATTATCAGCGGGCTGGCGGTGGGTATGGAGACTCCGGCGATGCCGGTGATTGTGATCTCGGTTGCGCTGCTGCTGAGCTATTACTGCGGAGTGCAGGGGCTGGCGGGCGTGGCGGGCATCAGTGACTATGCGAAGGGAATCTACGGCACGGCGATTGCCACGATGGGGATGTTGAGCTGCGCGGCGTACATTCTGGCGATGGATACGTTTGGGCCGATTACGGACAATGCGGGCGGCATTATTGAGATGTCGGATCAGCCTCCTCTGGTTCGCGATCGGACGGACAAGCTGGATTCGGCGGGGAATACGACGAAGGCGCTGACGAAGGGGTATGCTGTCGGCTCGGCTTCGCTGGCGGCGTTTCTACTGTTTTCGGCCTATCTGGAGGAGATTCGCTCGATTGTTACCGATAAGGTTACAAGTGCGGGAGGGTACATGCCTGCGGGGTGGAGCTTCACGAACATTAATCTGGCGCAGGTGCCGGTGTTTGTGGGGGCTCTGCTGGGAGCGATGTTGACGTACCTGTTCAGCTCGCTGGCGATCAAGGCGGTAGGACGCACGGCGCAGATGGTGGTGCAGGATGTTCGCGCGCAGTTCAAGGAGAATCCGGGGATTATGGCGGGGACTTCGAAGCCGGACTATGCGCGGTGCGTGAATATCGTTACGGGCGCGGCGCTGCGGGAGATGGTGGTGCCGGGACTGCTTGCGGTAGGTCTGCCGGTGGCGGTGGGGCTGATCTTCCGGCACTTCAGCCCAAGCTACCAGGCGGGAATGACGATGTACGCGCCGGGCATGGTGCTGCCGGTGCCTGCGATCGGCGGCGTGGCGGTGAATCTGGCAGGGGCGGAGTCTGTCGCGGGGCTGCTGATGGTGGGCACGATCTCCGGTGTGCTGCTGGCTATGCTGATGAACAATGGCGGCGGCGCGTGGGACAATGCGAAGAAGTTCATCGAAAGCGGGCAGTATGGCGGGAAGAGGTCGGACGCCCATAAGGCCGCGGTGGTGGGAGATACGGTGGGCGATCCGTTCAAGGACACGGCGGGGCCTAGTCTGCATGTGCTGATTAAATTGCTGGCTACGATTACGTTGGTGCTGGCTCCGCTGTTTGTATAGAGGAGACTTATATATGGAGGCGAGATGTGCGGCCTGCGGGCCGCACATTTTTCTTTGCGTCAAAATGCGGGCGGAACCCGGCGAAAGCTCTTGGAGAGAGGGAAGGGGAAAAGACGCTTCCAAACCGGTACAATCTTGTTCGGTAGCGTGGTTTTGCGTTGCTGTTTCGGGTCGAGGATGGATGCATGGCAAGACAGTCGGCAACACGTGTGGAAGAGAGCAGGAAGACGGCGGGTTCCGCAGCTTTGGCGGAGGCGACGTCTCTTACTCGTGAGCAGTTGGTGGAGTTTTACCGGCTGATGTATCTGTCGCGCAGAACGGACGATCGCGAGATTGTTTTAAAGCGGCAACAAAAGATTTTTTTCCAGATCTCTTGCGCGGGGCATGAGGCGTTGCTGGTGGCGGCGGGGATGGCTTTGAAGCCGGGATATGACTGGTTTTTCCCGTATTATCGCGACCGCGCGATCTGCCTGACGTTGGGCAATACGGTGGAAGAGCAGTTGCTGCAGGCGGTGGGTGCGGCGGCGGACGTGGCCAGCGGTGGGCGGCAGATGCCTTCGCACTGGTCGAGCAGAAAATTAAATATAGTTACGCCCTCTTCGGCTACGGCGACGCAGTGCCTGCACGCGATTGGATGTGCGGAGGCGGGACGGTATTTCACGCGGCATCCGGAGGCGGCGGCGAAGCATGATGGGGATTACCGCCAGTTCAAGGACGTGAAGTTTCATGGCGATGAGGTGGTTTACGTCTCGATTGGCGAGGGCTCGACGAGCCAGGGCGAGTTCTGGGAGTCTCTGAACACGGCGAGTAATGGAAAACTGCCGGTGCTGTACGTGGTGGAGGACAACGAGTACGCGATCTCGACGCCGGTGGAGGCGAATACGCCGGGCGGGAACATCTCGAAGCTGGTGGCGAACTTTCCGAACTTCCACTTTGCCGAGGTGGATGGGACCGATCCGATTGCCAGCTATGCGGCGATGGTGGAGGCCGTGGAGTATTGCCGGTCGGGGAGAGGCCCGGCGCTGGTGCATGGGCACGTGATCCGGCCTTATTCGCACTCGTTGAGCGACGATGAGAGGCTTTACCGGTCGGCAGCGGAGCTGGAGGCGGATGCGGCGCGGGACCCGATCTCGCGGATGCAGATGTGGCTGCTGCGCGAGGGGATTCTGGACGAGGAAGGGATCGACCGGCTGGAGCGCCAGGTGGACGAGGAGGTGCAGCGGGCGGCAGACCGTGCGCTGGTGGCCGCGTTGCCGCCGGTGAGCTCGATTACGAAGCATGTTTATTCGGAAGACCTGAGCGTGCGTGACCCGCGGTTCGACACGGAGCCAGTGGCTACGGCGGACCCGACCGAGAGGACGATGGCCGACCTGATCAACACCTGCCTGAAGGACGAGATGCGGCGGGATGACCGGATCGTGGTCTTTGGCGAGGACGTGGCCGATATGACTCGGGACACGGAGCTGCGGGAAGGGAAGCTGAAGGGCAAGGGAGGCGTCTTCAAGCTGACGTCCGGGCTACAGCTTGAGTTCGGCAATGACCGTTGCTGGAATTCGCCGCTGGCGGAGGCGAACATCGTAGGCCGGGCGATCGGCATGGCGGTGCGGGGGCTGAAGCCGGTGGTGGAGATTCAGTTCTTCGACTACATCTGGCCGGCGATGCACCAGATGCGGAACGAGCTTTCTGTGATCCGGTGGCGGTCTAACGGGGATTTCAGTTGCCCGCTGGTGATCCGGGTGCCGATTGGGGGATATCTTACGGGCGGCTCGCTGTATCATTCGCAGTCGGGCGAGAGTATCTTTACGCATACGCCGGGTGTGCGGGTGGTGATGCCGTCGAATGGGCTGGACGCTCTGGGGCTGCTGCGGACGGCGATCCGGTGCGACGATCCTGTTTTGTTTCTTGAACATAAGCGGCTGTATCGCGAGACGTTCGGGCGAGCAGCCTATCCGGGGCCGGAGTACTGCATTCCGTTTGGCAAGGCCCGGATTGTGCGTCCGGGCAAGGACCTGACCGTGCTGACCTATGGCGCCGTGGTGCCGCGGGCGTTGCAGGCGGCGCAGAAGCTGCATCGAGAGAAGGGCGTGGATGCGGAGATTATCGACCTGCGGAGCCTGAGCCCATATGACTGGGAGGCGATTGCGGAGAGCGTGAAGAAGACGAACCGCGTGATTGTGGCCCATGAGGACATGTTGAGCTGGGGTTATGGCGCGGAGATCGCGGCGCGGATCGGGGATGAACTTTTCCACGATCTCGATGCCCCGGTGCGGCGAGTGGCCTCGATGGATACGTTTGTGGCGTACCAGCCGGTGCTGGAAGATGCGATCCTGCCGCAGCCGGAGCATCTTTATAAGGCGATGCTGGAGCTGGCGGAGTTTTAGGGCGGCTCTAAGCCTAGTCGATGCAATGGGTTGCCGGAGGGGGACGATTTCCGGCAACTTCGCGGGAATATCCGCGTTTGTAGAAGCAAGGATTTGTCCGCGACTGGAACGCTCGGCGGGCGTCGGGGGGCGCATATGGCGAACGGGGCAGCGGTGGATTGCAGCGACTGGGGATGCGACATCCGTGGGCGCGATGCTGTGCGGCGGACGGTCTCGCGGCGCGGATTTATGAAGAACGGGGCTCTGGCGCTGTTCGGTACCTCGGCGATTCCGGCGTTTCTGTCGCGTACCGTTTTGGCGGAGATGACTACGGCGGCTTCGAACCACAGGAAGCTGGTGGTTCTGTTCCAGCGGGGCGCGGCGGACGGGCTGAACATCGTCGTTCCTTATAAAGAAAAAAATTATTATGCGATGCGGCCGAGTATTGCGATTCAGCCTAAGGATGTTCTGGATCTGGATGGGTTCTTCGGGCTACATCCGGCTATGGCGGCCTTTAAGCCGTTGTATGAGCAAGGGCACCTTGCGGTCATCCATGCGGCTGGGTCGCCAGATATGTCGCGGTCGCACTTTGACGCGCAGGATTACATGGAGAGCGGAACGCCCGGCGTAAAGGTGACGCAGGACGGGTGGCTGAACCGGGCCTTGCAGGCGGAGCCGGTTGCGGGGAGGCAGTCGGCGTTTCGGGCGGTGGCTCTGGGAGCCCAGGTGCCGCGGACTTTGCAGGGCAGAATCCCGGCGATTGCGGTGAATAACGTAGCGGACTTCTCGGTGGGTGGCAGGGGGCCGCAGGCTTCGCCGATCAGCAATGCATTTCAGGCGATGTATGACGAGAGCACAGATTCCGTGCTCCACGGAACGGGGCAGGAGACGTTCGAGGCGGTGAAGATGTTGCGGTCGGCGAATCCGGCACAGTATCGTCCGGCGGAGGGTGTGGTTTATCCGAATACTCCTTTTGGAAATAGTTTGAAGCAGATAGCGCAACTACTTAAAGCAAACCTTGGAGTTGAGGCGGCTTTCTCGGATATTGGAGGATGGGACACTCACCAGAACCAGGGGAGCGTGAATGGCCAGCTTGCTAACCGGCTGCGGGAGTTCTCTGAGACGATTGCGGCGTTCTGGAGGGACATGGGGGACGATGCCGGGAACATCACGCTGGTCACGATGTCGGAGTTTGGGCGGACGGCGCGGCAGAACGGTACGGGCGGGACGGACCACGGCCATGCGAATGCGATGTTCGTGCTGGGGGGAACGGTGAAGGGCGGCAGGGTCTACGGCAGGTGGCCGGGGCTGGAGGAGGAGCAGTTGAATGAGGGGCGCGACCTGATGGTGACGATGGACTTTCGCCGGGTGCTGGGTGAGGCCGCTTATAAATCTCTGGGATTGCATCACCTTGGATCGCAGTATCTGGAAGTTGTATTTCCGGGATCGCGGGTGACCTCGGAGGAGTTCCTGAACTTCATTTAACGACATCCAACGGGCAATATTCTCCCTTTGGTATGTGCGAGATATGTCCCATATTCTGTTTATAGGATGTTAAAAATCGTTTTATACCAAATAATGGAAATTGCAGAGCAACTTTTCTTCCATGTTTGCGTCTGAGTAAGTGTAGTTCGCAAGTGCCGGGCTATCAGTTCCCTCGGCTCCGGCTTCCAATATCCGCAGTAAAACAACTCCCCTCCAATGTAAGGCCCCCACAGTATCGGGGGCCTTCTCTCCTTAAGGAAACTGCAAACTATTGATATGGGAAGTCTTATTGCTTCAGGCTAAGCCTAGTCTGCGGTCGAGCGAGAGGGCCCCCGCCCCGTAGAAGACGAGCATGAGGGCGATGGCGGCGAGGGCGAAGATGTAGTTGGAGATTCCGAAGCCCTGATCGATTCCTACCTTGACGAGCGCTACCAGCATGTTGATGGCGACGAAAGCAGCGGCGAGGCGGGTGAGGAGACCGAGGATCAGCAGACCGCCGCCTACCAGCTCCGTGAAGGCGGCTACGGAGCCCAGCCAATAGGGGAAGCCGAGCGAGACGACGTAGTGGGAGAAGTGGTTGAGCGCACCGTGAGGGATGACCTTCTCGTAGCCGTGGACCGTCATGGAGAGTCCGAGGGCGAGGCGTAGGATGAGAGCGCCCCAGGGCTGTAAGCTGTTGAGCCATTTTGACATGCGGAGACTCCTTGTCTTTAGAGAGAATCTTCTGAAGGTATAGAGGCAGTCTGAAAAGCAGATTCCTCCCCTTTGACTATGTTCAGGGTGTTGGAGTGGGCACTCGTTGCGATGGAGGGAGAGTCAGGTTCTGGTCGAGGAAGCGGCTCAGGGTTTGCTGGTAGAGGGCGTCGGGGGCGTTGGTTAGGTCTGCGGTGAATTTGGGGGCGGCTGCGGTGTGGAAAGCGGCTGGTGGGGTGGTGGTTCTGTAGAGGAGGAGTTTGGGCGTGCGAAGGGTGGAGAGGGGCTCGGCCAGAGGGAAGCGTTCGCGGAAGAGGAGGCGGACGGGGAGGAGCGCGGTGCGGCTGTCTTTGCGGACGGAGTCGAGGAGATCGGACTGGGGCCCATCGAGGATGAGGGCTGGGGAGCCGGGGTGGTTGGCGGCGAGGTGGGTGGCCAGCGTGGCTCCGATGCCGGTGCCGTAGGGAACGATCTGGCTGGCGGGGATGGAGCGGGTTGCGGTGAGGTAGTTCCAAGCGGATTCGGCGTCTTGGAGGAGGTTCTGCTGGGATGGGTGGACGGCGGCGCTTTGGCCGTAGCCGCGGTAGTCGAAGGCGAAGATGTTGATGCCGAGGGCGTGGAGGGTGGCGAGGGTGGGGATGGAGTCGGCGAGGGAGCCGTCGGCGGGGGGGAGGAAGAGGATGGTGGTGTTGGCGTAGCGGCTGCCGGGGGCGGCGGGGATGTGCCAGCCGGTGAGCTGCGGGGTGCCGGAGTCGTCGGTGGCGAAGCGGATGAGGGAGTAGGGGGCTCCGGCGATGGAGGCTGGCGCGGCCTTGGTGCGGACGGGGTGCAGGACGAGCTGCCACTGGCCCAGATAGAAGAAGATGCAGAAGGTGAGGTAGCCGCAGACGAAGGCGGAGACGAGGACGAGGCCAATGGCCTTGATGAGCCAGAGGGGATCGACGACTTCGGGGGTGGTGGATGGCTGAGTGCGGTGGGGCTTCGGATTGCTTGGCGGCATGACAGGCTTCTGTTGGAACTTTAGCACTGGTGCGGGGTTGCGGTGGGTGGCTTAGGATGGATGGAGTGGAGGTAGCTGGTGGCGAAGTGGGTACGGTTGTGCGGTGTGGCGGAGGCTCCGGCTGCGGGGCAGGCGACGGAGGCGAATGCCGGCGGGACGTGGCTTTGTTTAGCGAATGTGAATGGCGAGCTGGCGGCGCTGGATAATCTGTGTCCGCACCGGCAGGGGCCGCTGGGGCAGGGATGGGTGGAGAACGGGCGGGTGGTGTGTCCGTGGCACTCGTGGGCGTTCGATGCGAAGACGGGGATGGCGGAGTATCCGGTGGGGCAGCAGGTGCAGGTATTTCCACTGAAGATTGAGGGCGAAGACGTTCTGGTGGAGATGGAGTAGGCTTCGCGTGTAGACGAGAGGCGGCGGGATGCGTCTATTCAGGTAATGGGCTCGCAAGCATCTTTTGCCTGCCGAGGAGTGCATTTATGAAGCTGCGTTCGTTGTTGCTTGCCGCTGTTGCGGTGGTCGTTCTAGCTGGTTCTGCGGTTCCGGCCCATGCTTACGGTCATCGTCATCATCATCGCCACCATGCCCATCGCCGCTAGAGTTTAGAGACGAGTCGAAGGGGAGCCCGGCCATTGTGCCGGGCTTCTTTCTTTGTTGCGTGAAGAATTGGCCGGGGCGAGACCGTTTTGTAACGGAGATACTGATAGAATCTATTAAATCCACTCCTTTGGAGAGGCAATGCAAGCAATTCTGGCGCTGGAAGATGGGCGCATATTTCGCGGCAAAAGTTTTGGCGCAAGAGCGGAGTGCTCTGGCGAGGTGGTCTTCAATACATCGCTGACCGGCTATCAGGAGATCTTTACCGATCCTTCCTACGCGGGGCAGATCGTCGTTCTGACGAACCCTCACATTGGCAACTATGGAACGACTCCGAGCGATGCGGAGTCGAAGAAGCCCTACATTGAAGGTCTGGTGACGCGCGAGTTTTCGCCGGTGAGCTCGAACTGGCGCTCGACGCAGGTGGCCGATGAGTATCTGGAGCGCTATGGCGTTCCGGTGATCGCGGAGATCGATACGCGCGCCGTGGTGCGGCATCTGCGGGCTCATGGCGTGATGCGCGGAGTGATTGCCGCAGGCGAGAATCTGGACGTCGATGCGCTGGTGGCGAAGGCGCGGGCGATCCGCAAGATGGACGGCACGGACCTTGCCAGCCAGGTGAGCACGCCGGTGGTCTACGAGTGGGATGCGAGCGAGCCGAAGAACCAGACCGGTGACACTCTGCTGACGGCTTCGCTGGGCGAGGACACCAAGCAGATGCATGTGGTGGCTTATGACTTCGGCATCAAGGAAAATATCCTGCGGATGCTGACGCGCGAGAACCTGCGCGTGACGGTGGTTCCGGCGAGGACTCCGGCTGCCGATGTGCTGGCGATGAATCCGGATGGCGTGTTCTTTTCGAACGGGCCGGGCGATCCGGAGCCGCTGGAGTATGCGCAGCAGAACATTCGCGAGCTGAAGGGGAAGAAGCCGCTGTTCGGCATCTGCCTGGGACACCAGTTGTTCGGGCTGGCGCTGGGTGGGAAGACCTACAAGCTGAAGTTCGGGCACCATGGCGGGAACCATCCGATCATGAATCATCAGACGGGCAAGGTGGAGATTACGGCGCAGAACCATAACTTCAACGTCGATCCTGCTTCGCTGCCGGACGATGTGGAGCAGACGCATACGAACCTGAACGACCAGACGCTGGCGGGGCTGCGGCATAAGACCGATCCCATGTTCAGCGTGCAGTATCACCCGGAGGCTAGTCCGGGGCCGCATGACTCGCATTATCTGTTCAAGGATTTTCGGAAGATGATGGAAGAGTTCAAAAAATAAAATCAAGCGCGGCTAAGGGTCGCGCATTTTTTCGGCACGAGAGATTGTTCGAGGAAGAAGAAGAGAATGCCGCGTAGGAATGACATTGCGAAGATTCTGGTGATCGGCTCGGGGCCGATTGTGATTGGGCAGTCGGCGGAGTTCGACTACTCCGGCACGCAAGCCTGTAAGGCTCTGAAGGCCGAGGGGTATGAGGTGGTGCTGGTGAATTCGAATCCGGCGTCGATCATGACCGACCCCGAGGTTGCCGACCGCACTTATATTGAGCCGCTGAATGCCGCTTATCTTGAAGAAATTCTGCGCATCGAGATGGAGATGCTGGCGAAGTCGGGCAGCAAGGGGAAGTTTGCCGTGTTGCCGACGGTGGGCGGGCAGACGGCGCTGAACCTTGCGGTCGATCTGGCGGACTCGGGCGTGTTGGATAAGCTGGGCGTCGAGCTGATCGGCGCGAAGCTGGAGGCGATCAAGAAGGCCGAGGACCGGCTGCTGTTCA
>JAATEV010000003.1 GCA_015655585.1 Terriglobales bacterium
CAACAGCAACAGCAACAGCAACAGCAACAGCAACAGCAACAGCAACAGCAACAGCAACAGCAACAGCAACAGCAAACGCAGATTCCCTTCGGGAATGACAAGCCAAAAACAGGCAATGACAACAGCAAGGGCTTATGGGCTTGGGTTGGGTATGGGTAGGGAAGCGGATTTCTCCGCTTCGCAGCTCACGATGAGGCTGTGAGCTGCTTCGGTCGAAATGACAAATTCGCGGCTAGGCAAAGAAAGCGGTCGTCCTTCGGACGATGCCCACCTTCTTCAGACGATGTCCACCTTAGCTACGATAAGGCCGTCGCGAAGATGGGGCACCCGAGTTTGTGGCTGGTGGGTTTAGGTGGAGCGGAATTTGCCTGGGGTGGTGCCGGTTAGTTGGCGGAAGAGGGTGGTGAACTGGCCCTGGCTTTTGAAGCCGCATTGGTAGGCTATGTCGGACAGGGAAAGGGTGGTTTCGGTGAGGAGTTGCTGGGCCCGGCTGATGCGGCGGTGGGAGACGTAGCGGTGCGGGGTGAAGCCGGTGGTGAGGCGGAAGGCGTGGGCGAAGTACTGGGGGTTCATGGCTACGATGCGGGCGAGGGCGTGGATGGAGAGGTCCTGGTCGAGGAACTGTTCGATGTGCTCGCGGATGCGTCGCTCGCGGGTGGGGCCTAGGCCGCCGGTGGGTGGGGCGTCGGTGGGTGCAGCGTCGGTGGTGTAGGTGCGGAGTAGGTGGGCGGTAAGGAGGGTGACGGTTGCGTCGGCGATGAGGGAGCAGGGGTGTTGTCCGTGGCACTCGCGGAAGAGGGTGCGGCCTAACTCTTCGAGGAAGAGATCGCGGGCGAGGTAGATGGGACGGAGTTTGACTGGTTTGGGGTGGTGGAGGCGGGAGGCGGTTTCGGCGAGGAGGTCGTTGGTGAGGTAGAGGTGGATGAGGGTGGCGCGGCGTTGCCAGAGGGTGCTGTGGGGCTCTCCGGCGGGGATGATGGAGACGATGTTGCCGGTGAGCTCGCGCTGGCCGCCGGGGCGGGCGTTGCCGCTCCATGTGGCCTGGACATGGGCGGGTTCGAGGCCGATGGTGACCTGGACGCAGTCGTGGGAGTGCTCGTGCCAGGAGCTGCGGGGCTGCTCGGCGGCGTAGATGGAGTAGCCGCTGCCTTCGTGCCAGATGTGTTGGGTGGGCAGAGCGTTGTCGGCACCGGTGAGGATGTGGCGCGTCTGGGTCTGCTTCTGGGCCTGATTCTGGGCTGGCTTTCGTTTTGGAGTGTGCGGTTGCTTCATCGCTGGTTCAGGAAATCATTCTAAAGATTTTGGAATCGGCAGCAAGGATCGGGAATACGCGAGTGTATGGGCGTCTGCATACTTGGGTGCAGTGGATGGCGCGGATCGCGCGCTGTATCGACGCATTTCAAAGAAAAGGATGGAGCGACGACGATGAGCACAGAGACAGCAGTAGCGCAGATTCCGTTGGAGAAGCTTACACGAGATACGCAGATATTTGAGTACAGCAAGGCGGCGAACCCGATTGAGTCGGGCGCTACGCCGTCGATTCCGATTCGGCAGTTTGCTGCGGATCTTTACGCGGATGGGGAGAGCCGGTTTATTCCGCTGGATTTGAGCAAGGAGCTGCGAACGCCGTATCCGGCTACGGGGCCGAGTCTGCTGGCTAGCTTTGTGCGGATTCGCGGAGGCGAGAGGCTGACTAGCGCGCCGAATGCGAGCAGCGAATTCTTCTACGTGATCCGGGGCAAGGGGCGGACGGAGACGGCGGATGGCTCGATTGCGTGGAAGGAAGGTGACTTTGTGGCGTTGCCGGGAGTGGAGGCGATTCATGTGGCGGAGACGGATTCGGCGTTCTACCTGGTGAATGATTCTCCGCTGTTTGAGTATTTGGGGGCGCAGAGGGGGAAGCCTCGGTTTGAGCCTACGGTGTACAGCCGCGAAGAGGTAATGAAGGAGCTGGAGGAGGCGAAGAACGATCCGCTGGCTTCGACGAGGAGCCGCATCAGCGTGCTGCTGGCGAACAAGCGTTTCGAGCAGACGATGACGATTACGCATACGCTGTGGACGATGTTCGGGGTGGTGGCGCCGGGGACGAGGCAGCTTCCGCATCGGCATCAGTCGGTGGCGCTGGACTTTGTGGTGGACGCGCAGCCGGGTGCATATACGCTGGTGGGGCCGGAGCTGAATGCGGACGGGACGATCAAGGACGCGATTCGCGTGGATTGGGTGAAGGGCGCGGCGTTTGTGACTCCGCCGGGATATTGGCATGAGCATGTGAACGCCTCGAATGCGGAGGCGTATGTGATGCCGATTCAGGATGCGGGTCTGCATACTTATCTGCGGACGCTGGATATTCAGTTCTTCACAGAAGACTAATTTTTGAATAAGAGTTGAGAGTGGGTTTGGTGCCGGGAGCTTTGTGCTTCCGGCATTCTTTTTTGTGCGTTGGGTTGGGTGGCTATCGGTGGGGGGATGGCGGAGTCAAATGGGTTAGGTCGCGTATTCTGTTGGGATGCGGGTGGAGATCGGAGTGGCGGGATGTAGAGAGGGCGGTCGTGCTTTGCACGATGCCCACCTTAGCGCGATAAAGCCGCGCGAAGATGGGGCACCCGGTTCTGTGGGCTATGGAGTTTATTGGGAGGATCGGAAGTGAAGTGGTTTGGTGTGGGCTTGCTGGCCCTGGGAGTGTGTGCTGGGTATTCGCAGGCTCCGATTGTTCGGAGGCCGCCGGTGGTTGCGGGGGCTCAGGCTCCGCAGAGTAATGAAGGGCAGCAGGTGCCTACGATCCGGGTGCAGACTCGTTTGGTGAATGTTGCGCTGAACGTGGAGGACGCGAAGGGCGCTCCGGTGGGTGGGCTGGGGCGTGATGACTTTGAGGTATTGGAGGATGGGGCTTCGCAGAGGATTGCGGTGTTTGAGAAGGAGTCGGCTACGCCGCTCTCGATTGTGCTGGCGATGGATGTGAGCGAGAGCGTGATGACGAATGAGCGTCTGGAGAAGGAGGCCGCGAAGCACTTTGTGAGGGCGTTGCTGCGGCCTCAGGACCAGTTGGACCTGATGGAGTTCTCGGACGATGTACGGGAGCTGGTGCCGTTTACGAACGACAGGAAGCGGATTGAGAGCGGGATCAACAGGTTGCAGATTGGCGACGATACGGCGTTGTATGACGCGGTGTATCTGGCGTCGCAGAGGCTGGGGGAGACGTCGGAGGCGAATGGGCAGCGGCGGGTGATTGTGCTGATCAGCGATGGGGGGGACACGGTGAAGCGGGGCTCGAAGTATGGGCAGGCGCTGGAACAGGCGCAGAGGGCGGGGGCGATGGTGTACTCGCTGATTGTGGTGCCGATTGTGGCGGACGCGGGGAGGAATACGGGCGGGGAACATGCTTTGATCCAGCTCTCGGAGGACACGGGTGGGAAGTACTACTATGCGGCGGAGGCTAAGGATCTGGAGGCGGCGTTTGCTAAGGTGTCGGATGACCTGAGGACGCAGTATGTGTTGGGGTACTATGCGCCGCAGGGGGCTCGGGATTCTTTTCGACGGATTGGGGTTCGGATGAAGGATGCGGCGCTGGAGGGGAAGTATAAGCTGCGGTATCGGAGTGGGTATTACGGGGATGGTCGTTAGCTGAAAGGCGTAACGGTGATCAAAGGGATAAAGGCTGATAAAAGCTGATTTTAAAAACGATGACTGCGGATTACGCGGATTTTTACGGATTTAAAAAGCAACGGCGATTTAAAGACAAGTGCTGTATTTAAAGCAAAAGCAAGAACGACAGCAAGAACAAAAACAACAGTAAACGCAGATTCCCTTCGGGAATGACAAACAAAAAAACAGGCAACAGCAACAACAAGTGCAAAGGCTAGATACCGGGGTCTCTCCGCTTCGGTCGAGATGACGTGGGTTTTGGGTGGTTGGTTGGTGGTGTGGTGTACTTGGAGGGGAGGAGATCGGCATGGCTTTGGAGTTTGTGTTTGCTGGGGTGGCGGAGGGGATTGCTCGTGAGGCGGGTGCGCTGCTGAAGGGGTTCTATGAGAAGGGCGTGGCTACCGAGTACAAGGGCGATGTGGATTTAGTTACTGAGGCTGACCGGGCCAGCGAAAAGCTGGTGGTGGAGAGGCTGAAGGCGGCGTTTCCTACGCATGGAGTCTATGGCGAGGAGGGGACGCGGAACGATCTGGAGAGCGAGTATCGGTGGTATGTCGATCCGCTGGATGGGACTACGAACTTTGCTCATGGGTTTCCGGCGTTCTGCGTGGTGTTGGGGCTGGAGCATCGGCCGGAGGGGTTGGCGGCGGACGCGGATGGCGAGTTGGTGGCGGGGGTGATCTATGACCCGCTGCGGGATGAGATGTTTGTGGCGGAGAAGGGCAAGGGTGCTTGGTTGAATGGGCGGCGGATTGCGGCCTCGAAGACGAGGACGTTGCAGGAGTCGCTGACGGCTACGGGGTTTCCCAGCAAGAAGAGGCATGACAGCCCGAATATCCATTTCTACCAGGAGATTACTCTGCGGTCGCATGGGGTTCGGCGGGCGGGGAGCGCGGCTCTGGATCTGGCTTATGTGGCTTGCGGGAGGTTGGATGGGTTCTGGGAGTTCACTTTGAATCCGTGGGACACGTCGGCTGGGGTGTTGCTGGTGGCTGAGGCTGGCGGTAGGGTTACGCACTTTGATGGTGGCGCGTTCACGCTGGATAGCCGCGAGGTGTTGGCTACGAATGGGTTGATCCATGAGGAGCTGGTGCATCTGTTTGGGGAGATGTTTTCAGGGCGGGGGATGGGGGAGATTCCTTCTCCGGCGGAGTTTGCGGCTCGGCGGGCGCAGGCGGCGAAGTAGTTTGCGGAGGCGGCGGTCGGCTCGGGTGTTTGTGTTGGATGCGGTGGGCGATGTGCTGCTGATGCGGTTTGCGGTGCCGGGGGAGGACGGGGAGTTCGTCTTCTGGATTACTCCGGGTGGGGAGATTGAGGCGGAGGAGACGCCGGTTGAGGCTGCTCGGCGGGAGGTCTTCGAGGAGCTTGGGGTGGAACTAGAGGTTGTGGGGCCGCTCTATGAGGAGGAGAATGAGTTTGTGCATCGAGGGGAGATGCGGGCGAACCGGGATTATTTCTTCAGGGCTGAGTGTGCGCGGGAGGCTCCGGTGTTGAAGGGGGTTACGGCGGAGGAGATTGCGGTGATGCGAGAGATTCGGTGGTGGAGCGTGGAGGAGATTGAGGGTTCGGAGGAGAGGATCTTTCCGGTGGATCTGGCGGCTCGGGTGAGGGCGTTGCGTGTGGCGGATGAGGCGATTTAGGGCCTAAATGGTCGTATTTGTGCGGAGATTTCGATTTGCAGGGAAGCGTGGTTGTGCTGCTAGAATCGAGGAACAAGCTTAGTTTTACGAAGCATTCTTAGAAGTAGATAAGGGAGATTTTTCGAGATGGCTTATGTGATTGCGGAACCATGCATCGGGACGAAGGATACGGCCTGCGTGGATGCCTGCCCGGTGGATTGTATCCACCCGAAGAAGGACGAGGCAGGGCACGGGGAGACTGAGCAGTTGTATATCGATCCGGTGGAGTGCATTGACTGCGGCGCGTGCGTGCCGGTTTGCCCGGTTTCGGCGATCTATGCCGCTGACGACCTGCCGGAGAAGTGGGAAGCCTTCCAGCAGAAGGCTGCGGATCACTTTGGGCGGTAAGTTTTCCCGTTGTTAGTGTTTAGAGTTTGATTGCAGAGCGCGCGGCCTTCGGGTCGCGCGTTTTGTTTTTATGGTGTGTGTGATTGCTCGTGACATATCTTGGCCTATGAGTTTTTCTGCGGCAAAGAGGGTTTTGCTGGCGGTGGTGGTGCTGGCGGGGCTTGGGCAGGCTTTGGCTCAGGGGACGAAGGTGGCGTTTGATGTGGTTTCGATTCGGCAGAATATGGATGGAACGCCTGCCTGTGGGCCTGAGCAGGCGCGGGCTGTGCCGAGTGGGTTTCGCATGAGGAACTGCCATCTGACACTGGCGTTGGCCGTGGCGTATCTTCCTTCGACGGGTGAGGAGTTGGGATTTGCGTTGAATGACAGGATTGTGGGTGTGCCGGGCTGGTTTATGAATGAGCGGTACGACATGGACGCAAGAATTTCGGAAGCCGATGTGGAGAGGTGGAACGATCCTGTTCAGCAGAAAGAGATGTTGCGCGGGATGATGGAGTCGATGCTGGTGGAGCGTTGCAGGCTGGTGGTGCATCGCGAGAGGAAAGAGAAGCCAGTGTATGCGCTGGTGGTGGGGAAGAATGGGGCGAAGCTGAAGACTGCGGAGGCGGTTGAGATGGATTCGATTCGGGCTAAACATCCAAATGCGCTGCCGGCTCCGGGTGGGGGTGGAATGTTCGCCAAGGGGAGGACGAGTGGGAGTTTGGAGCTGTATGGGGTTCCCATGTCCACGCTGGCGCTGCTGTTGTCTGAGCGTTCGGGGAGGCCGGTGGTGGATAGGACGGGGTTGAGCGGCAGGTACGATGTGAGCCTCGATTGGGGTAAAGGGGGTGATGAGGGGCCTTCGATCTTTTCGGTGGTGCAGGAGCAGCTTGGGTTGAAGCTGGAGCCATCGAAGGGGCCGGTGGAGGTTCTGGTGGTTGATCATGTGGAGCGGCCTTCGGAGAATTAAATTTTCTGGGCGGGTGGAATAGTCTGAAGGGATGATGGAGCGGCAGGGCGAGGCGATTGTGTTGCGGGTTTGGCCGTTTCAGGAGGCGGACCTGCTGGTTAGCCTGTTTACCCGGGAGCAGGGGCGGGTGAAGGGGGTGGCTCGCCATGCGCTGCGGTCGCGGCGGCGGTTTGGCGGGGCTCTGGAGCCGATGACCTATGTGCGGGCGACGTATGCGGAGAAGCCGAAGCAGGAGTTGGTGCGGCTGGATGCGTTCGAGATTTTGAGCTCGCCGCTGGCGCGGCCGATTGATTATGCTCGGACGGCGGCTTTGCAGTTTGTGGCCGAGGTGGTGGAGGAGGCGTTGCCGGAACAGGCTCCGGAGGATGCGGTGTTTCGGCTGGTGCTGGCGGTGCTGGATGAGTTGCAGGTGGGCAGGGTTTGGATGCCGGTGACTTACTTTGCGCTGTGGATGAATCGGCTGATGGGATGGATGCCGGAGCTGGGGCGGTGCGTGGTTTGCGGGGCGGATTTGCGTGGGGGGACGGTTTGGTATTCGGGGGCGGGGGATGGGGTGACTTGCAGGGATGATCGGAGGGGTGGGAGCGAGGCTTTGTCGGCGGCTTCGGTGGCGGAGGCGGTGAGGATGTTTCGGGGGCCGGTGAGCGGGCTGGCGGAGGAGAGTTGGCCGCGGGAGAGGGCGGTGGATCTGCGGCGGTTTGCGGTGGAGATGCTGGAGAGGCATCTGGGGCGGCGGTTAGTTAGTGCTCGGGCTTTGGGGTGAGGGTCTAAAAGCAAGAACAAACAACAGCAAAAGCAACTGCAATAATTCAGTCGCTCGCCCTTCGGGCTTTGCTCCGGCCTTCGGCAGAGCGGTGCGTCGCTTTGCGACGGGTTTTTAATGGCCGGGCTGAAGCCCGGCCCTATCTCAAATGCAAATGCAAGTGCAAGTGCAAGTGCAAAGACAAAGACAAAGACAAAAGCAACGACAACAGCAACGGCTTATGGGCTTGGGTAGGGTATGGGTCGAGAAGCGGATTTCTCCGCTTCGCAACTCACGATGAGGCTGTGAGTTGCTTCGGTCGAAATGACGGAGTTTGGGTGGTGTGAAGAACAAGCAACGACAAAAGCAACAGCAAGGGCAAAAGCGAAATGCCGGGGTTCCATTCGACTTCGCTCAGGGCAGGCTTCTCCGCTTCGGCGGTAAAAAGCGCCGCCTTCGGTCGAGATGACGTGAGTTTGGTGATTAGGGAAGGAAAGCGGTTCGCGCTTTGCGCGAATGCCCACCTTAGCGACGATAAGACTGTCGCGAAGATGGGGCACCCCGTTGGTGGCTGGGGCACCCGGTCTTGTGAAAGATGGGTGCCCGGTTTAGAAGAGGCTTGTTGGTTAGTGGGAGCTCATGGCGTCGTTGAATTGCTTGAAGAAGGCGGTGTAATTCTCGGCTCCGTTTTGTTCGGCGTAGCGGAGGGGTTTTACGCGCTCTACGAGGATTTCGGTGGCGTTGGGTTGGGTCTGGATGATGTTGACTACCTCGTTGATGAAGTCGGCGAGCGGCATGGCGCGTGGGTCGGCGGCCTGCTGGCTGCCCATGAGCTCGGTCTGGACGTAGGGCGGGGCCAGTTCGAGGACTTCTACGCTGGTGTCGCGGAGTTGGTAGCGCACGGACTGCGTCCAGGAGTGGATGGCGGCCTTGGTGGCGCAGTAGGTGGGGGTGAGGGCCAGGGGAATGAAGGCGAGGCCGGAGGTTACGGTCATGATGGTGGCCTTCGGCTGCTGGAGCAGGTGCGGCAGAAGCGCGGAGGTGAGGCGGATGGGGCCGAGGAGATTGGTGGTGATGGTGTTCTCGGCTGTGGTGAGGTCTTCGGGGTGGTGGAGGAGGTCCTCGGGGGCCATGATGCCGGCGTTGAGGACGACGGCGTTGAGGGCGGGGAACTGGGCGATGGCCTCGGCGGCGAAGCTCTGGATGCTGGCGGCGTCGGTGATGTCGAGGGTGAGGGCGGACATGCCGGGGTTGGCGGCGAGGGTGGCGTCGAGCGCGTGGCGGCGGCGGCCGGAGATGATGACGTGGTTGCCTAGCTTGTGGAGGGCTTCGGCGAGGGCACGGCCGATGCCGGAGCCGCCTCCGGTGATGAGTATGGTGTTTCCGGTGGGTTGCATGTGTTTCTCTCCTGTAGGGAATAGTAGGATGGTTTATATACATTGGGAAGTAGGCACCTGAAAGATTCATACTTACCAAAAAGAGAGTGAGGGAAATTATGGGAAAAACTAAGGCCCCGGTGAAGACGGTTTTGACGAAGGCTAAGACTGCGAGGAAAGTGTATCCCGGGGAGGATGATCCGAGGTTACAGGCGCTGGTGCGGGAGATTATTGAGCGGGTGGCGGACAAGTGGACGATGCTGGTGCTGGAGGCCCTGGACGAGCATGGGGTGGTGCGGTTTACGCGGCTGGGGGAGTTGGTGGGGGAGATCAGCCAGAAGATGCTGACGAAGACGGTAAGGCAGATGGAGAAGGACGGGTTGGTGAAGCGGACGGTGCATCCGGTGATTCCGCCGCGAGTGGAGTATGAGTTGACGGAGCTGGGGAGGAGTCTGGGGGAGGCGTTCTGCGGGGTGTGGGTGTGGGCTTTGAAGAATGGGGAGGAGATTGAGCGAGCTCGGGTGGAGTTTGAGAGGGGGGCTGGGCGTGGGATTGGGATGAGTTAGGGAGAGGCAAAGACAACAGCAAGTGCAGCAGCTTATGGGCTGGGGTTAGGCATGGGTAGAGAAGCGGGTTTCTCCGCTTCGCATCTCACGATGAGGTTGTGAGATGCTTCGGTCGAAATGACGGAATTCTGGGCGGCGTGAAGGAAAGCAAGAACAACAGCAAAAGCAGATCCCTACGGGATGACAAACCAAAACAGGCAAAACGACTGCAACAGCAAACTGCAACTGCGGAACTTTCGACTTGCGGCGTTTTAGAGGACGGCGAGGATGCTGCAGTGGACCTTTTCGGCGATCTCGTGGACGGTGCTGCTTAGGAAGCGGGCGCCGAAGGATGGGTGATGGCGGCGGCCTATGACCAAGAGATCGGCGTGCCAGTGGTTGAGGTCGTCGACGAGGACTTTGGTCTCGTTGCCTTCGAGGATGACGCCTTCGGCCACGATGCCGTGGGCGAGAGCCTGATCTTTGGCCTCCTGCTGGAGGTTCTCGTAGAAGAGGTGGCGCTCGTCGGCGAGTGCTCGATGCGAGCCGGGGAAGGAGACCTCGGCGTAGGCGACGTAGGCGGGAAGTGGCTCGCGGACGGAGACGATGCGGAGCTCGGCCTGGAGTTTATGGGCGAGTTCGATGCCGGCGGACATGGCGCGTTTGGCTTCGGGGGACTCGTCGTAGGCTACGATGATCTTTTTGTACATGAGTGCTATCTCCTCATGTTCTTTATGGATGAGGGAGGGATGGCCAGGGATGGATTTTATTGTCTGTGGCCTGATGAGATGCGGGTGCGAAGAAGGTATCGGCAGGCGAGGTATAGAATACCCGCGAGATGACAGGGCCGAACAGGTGCGCCTTCGGTTGGGTGTGGGGTTGGATCGTGGCGGGGGTGTGTCTTTTGGCGTCCTGCGCGTGGGGGCAGGACGAGGCGACGCATACGCTGCATGTGTATGTGAACACGGTGCAGGTTCCGGTGCTGGTGCTGGGGCCTAGCAGGGAGCGTCTGAAGAAACCGATGGATGCGGGGCGGTTCTATATCGCTTTGGACAAGGGGCCGCTTTTTCAAGCGACGCATGTGCGGCGGGAGGGAGAGGACAGGATTTCGCTGGCGATTGTGCTGGATGCGACGGGTGGTTCGGAGGAGTTGATGCGATGGATGAAGACGGCGGTTGGGGGGCTGGCTCCGAAGTGGCTGCATGAACAGGATCAGGTGACGCTGTATGCGACGGACTGCTATATGCTTCGACGGGTGAAGGACGTTCCGGCGGACGCGGGCAAGTTGCAGGAGGCTGTTGATAAGGTGCTTGAGGCCGCGAAGGGAGGATGTAAAAGGCCGCATCTCTGGGATGCGCTGTTGCATGTGACATCGGACATGAAGGATGCGCCGGGCAGGAAGGTGATGCTGGTGGTGACGGATGGGCAGGATGATGGGAGCAGGTATACGTGGAATGAGTTGAGGATGTATGCGCAGTCGGAGAGTGTGACGATCTTTGGGCTGATGGCGACTGCTGACTGGTGGGGGATGAGACCGGGGGCGGGGGGCAGGCCGGGGCCGGGGGCGAAGGAGTGGACTGCGGAGAACGACTGGGACATGGTCTGCGAGCTGACGGGAGGGATGTTGCAGAGCGCTTCGGAGAGCACGCTGGACAAGGTGCTACAGCAGTTTGCGACGATGTTGCGCGAACGGTATATTGTCGAATTTCCGAGGCCGTATCAGTCGACGAAGGGGGTTCATACTCTGGATGTGACGATCACGAAGACGAGCGATTATTTTATTCGGCCGGGAGGGGTGACGGTGCAGTTGCAGGACCCGAAGACGCTGCAAGATCCGGATACGGTGGCGAGCGATCCGGCGAAGACTCCGCAGTTGGGGAAGAGGAAGATTCTTACTCCGCAGTGAGTGGGTGGCGGCGGTGCAGGTAGAATCGTAATCTGCGGTAGATTTTCATTGAGAGATATATGAGCAGATCAAGTGCCGGGAGCGCCGGGAAGCAGGCGCTGACGTTTCAGGAGCTTTTGTTTACGCTACAGCGGTTCTGGGCGGAGCGGGGTTGCGTGTTGCAGCAGCCGTATGACGTGGAGGTTGGCGCGGGTACGATGTCTCCGGATACGTTTCTGCGGGTGCTGGGGCCGAAGCCGGTGAGGATTGCGTATGCGCAGCCATCGCGCAGGCCAGCGGACGGACGGTATGGCGAGAACCCGAATCGGCTGTTCCGGCATACGCAGTTGCAGGTGATTCTGAAACCGCCACCGGTGAATATTCAGGAGCTGTATCTGGAGTCGCTGGTTGCGATTGGGATTGACCTGCGCGAGCACGACATCAAGTTCGAAGAGGACAACTGGGAGTGGCCGGTGGGCGGCGCGTGGGGCGTGGGCTGGCAGGTGATGCTGGACGGGCTGGAGATTACGCAGTTCACGTACTTCCA
>JAATEV010000057.1 GCA_015655585.1 Terriglobales bacterium
CGCCCACGCCGGCAGGTCGTTCATCCAATACGTCGACGAGATAAACGCGCCCGAATCATGGTCCGTCCAGAACGCTCCCTTCGTCGCATGACCCGAGGTCAGGATCGCCGCACGATCCTTGAACGAGACGCCGAAGACCTTCGCCTTGCCCTTCGTCGCCAGCTCCAGCTCATCGCCCAGCGTCGAAGCCGCCTCGCGGTGCGGCGAAGCCCCCGGAGACACCTCTCCGCCATCGGGAACGCCCACCAGCTTGTAGCGCTTGTCGCTTACCGAGGTGACCAGCTCGTACTTCCCGTCTCCCGTCGGCTCATACCACTCGTTGATCGGGATCTTGTGCCCGTCCGTATAGCTTCCTGTGCCGATCGTCGAGTGCCCCGCCGCCGTCACAAGGTTGGCGTAGTCATAGTAGCAATCGGTAAAGTGCACGCCCTTCTTCAGAAAGAGGTTGAAGCCGTTCGGCGTCTTGAAATCATCGCGGTAGCGGTCAAGATAATCTCCGCGGAACTGGTCGATCACCAGCACCACCACGAGCTTCGGAGCTGCATGATAAGCATCGGCACGCGCCGGAACAGCCCCAGGCACAAGAAGAGCGAGGACAAGAAGAAGAGCGACTAAGCTGCGCATTGTTTTAGAGTACCCGTTTCAATTCTTACAAATTCTTACATTTTCGGCTTTCCAACATAGCCTCTACGGCCTCCATGAATCCTCGCTAAAATAGAAATGAAATGATCGATTTAGCGTTCGTCCGGGCCAACCTGCCCGTCGTTGAAGAAAAGTTGCGCTCTCGCGGTATGGACCCTGCCGTCGCTCTCGGCGACTTCGCCTCCATCGATAAGGAGCGCCGCGAGGCCATCACCGAGGTCGAAACCCTCAAGGCACGCCGCAACAAGCTGACAGAGGAGATCGCCCGCCTCCGCAAATCCGGCGCCGACGCCACCGCCGTCACCGAGGAGACCAAATCCCTCAAGTCTGAAGTCGAGACCCTCGAGGCCCGCGCCACCGCCGCAGACGAACGCCTCAAGACCATCCTTCAGACCATCCCCAACCTCCCGCAGGACGATGTCCCCGTAGGCTCCGACGAGCACGGCAACATCGCCGAAAAGCACTGGGGCGCCAAGCCCGCCTTCGACTTCACCCCCAGGCCACACTGGGAGATCGGCGAAGCCCTCAACATCCTCGACTTCAACCGCGCCTCCAAGATCTCCGGCTCGCGCTTCGTCGTGCACTTCGGCGCGGGAGCCCGCCTCGAACGCGCCCTCGCCAACTTCATGCTCGACCTCCACACTCGCGAGCACGGCTACACCGAGGTCCTCCCGCCCTACATGGTCAACTCGAAGTCCCTCTTCGGCACCGGCCAGCTTCCCAAGTTCGCCGAAGACCTCTTCCACTGCGACGACAAAGGCCCCTACGAACCCGGCAACTTCCAGGACGGCGACCACTGGCTCATCCCCACCGCCGAAGTTCCCGTCACCAATCTCTTCCGCGACGAGACCATCGAAGAGTCGCAGCTTCCCATCTCCTTCTGCGCCTACACTCCCTGCTTCCGCTCCGAGGCCGGTTCCTACGGCAAGGATGTCCGCGGCATGATCCGCCAGCACCAGTTCCAGAAGGTCGAGCTGGTCAAATTCGTCCGCCCCGAGGACTCCGAACGCGAGCATGAAGCTCTCACCCGCCACGCCGAGACCATCCTCGAACGCCTTGAGCTTCCCTATCGCCGAATGCTCCTCTGCACCGGCGACATGGGCTTCGCCTCGTCCAAGACCTACGACCTCGAAGTCTGGCTTCCCGGCCAGCAGCTCTACCGCGAGATCAGCTCCTGCTCGAACTTCGAGAGCTTTCAGGCTCGCCGCGCCAACATCCGCTACCGCCCCGCCGGAGCCAAAAAGTCCGAGCATCTCCACACGCTCAACGGCAGCGGTCTGGCCGTGGGCCGCACCTATCTTGCTATCCTCGAAAACTACCAGCAGGCCGACGGCACCATCCGCGTCCCCCATGCCCTCGTCCCTTACATGAACGGCGACACCGTCATCGGCAAACAGCAGAGCAGGAGCTGAACCGTGTTCAAACTCATCCGCAACTACATCTTCTGGGCCTACGAGCGAGGCAGCTTCCACTACGACGTCATGGTCACCGCCATCCTCGTCTTCATGTTCGTCGCCCCGCACTTCATCGACTTCAAGGACAAGCCCGTCGAGACCGTAGCCCTCCACGCCACCGAGGTGCTCGTCAAAGAGGCTGGAACCTCCGGCTCCAGCAGCCGCTTCATGTACCAGATCCGCTCCGACGAGATGAGCGGAGCCTCCACCGACACCGAGCGCCGCGCCGCCATCCTCCGCGTCGTCGAACCCATCTCCGGCGAAGTCTCGCTCGAACGCTACGAGGCCGTCCGCGACGCAGAAGGCAAGGTCGTAGCCTACAACGCCTGGGTTCTCCGCTAAATCCTGCACCTCACCCGGGCAATACAACAAGCCCCGAAAGCATCCAACTCCACGGAGCCCCCGTTCGTATGACTCTAACCCGCATGAACTCAACCCGCCTGACCGCCAAACTTCTCCTCACCCTCGGCCTCTCCTCCGCTGCCGCTCTGGCCCAGGCCAAGCCCGGCCACCTCGACGAGGTTCTGCGCCAGATGGACGCCTCCAGCGCGAAGTTCCACTCCGCCGAGGCCGACTTCCGTTACGAGCTCTACGAGCGGGTCGTCAGGGAGACCACCACCCAGAACGGCTCCACCTACGTCCTCAAAAACGGCACGAAGACCCAGATGGCCGCAAAGTTCACGACTCCGGCTGGAAAATTTCTCGACTTCCGCGACGGCTTCTTCAGCATGTACGACGCAGGCACGAACCACCTGACCACCTTCGCGGCAGGCAAGAACCAGTCCCTCGTCGAAAGCTTCCTGACGCTGGGCTTCGGAGCCAGCGGTAAAGACCTCTCCCGCGCATGGACGATCACCGATCAGGGTGAAGAGTCGATCAACGGCGTAAACACCGCCAAGCTCGATCTCGTCCCCAAGGACGCGGGCGTCAAACAGCAGGTAACCCACATCCTCGTCTGGATCGACACCGCCCGCGACCTGGCCATGAAGCAGGAGTTCTTCCTGCCCTCCGACGACACCAAAACTTCTTATTTCACCAACATCCACCTGAACCAGAACGTAGACACGAAGAAGTACGACTTCAAAACCAACAAGCAGACCACCAAAGACGCCCACTAAATCGAACCGGCTCGAATAGCGGTGCTTGCGCGAAACTATGTTTCTTCCCGCATCTTCTGGAGTGCGGTGGTCAGTGTGTTGTCAATACATCCGTAGCCCTTTTCGTAATCGTCTCTACTGCGGCGTATGACTTCATAGGCTTCTTCGCGATCATAGATGGCGGCAATTTCGACTGTGGCCTGGTGATCGCCAGGCGCCAGCTTATAGGTGAGGAAGTAGTGCTCCAGGCGTCTCAGCATGGCCACAGGAACCTCATGAATGTCTCTCCAGGCGCTGAAGGCCAGATCGTTCTTAAGCACTGCAATGATCTTGTCATCAGCCTCCCCCTGGTCGAGCATCCGCAGACCGCCGATGGGAATGCATTCAGCGAGGACGTTGCCATGCGGGATAGGGCGGTCGGACAGGATGCAGATGTCGAGCGGATCTCCATCCCCCTTAAGCTCATGGCCCGTCTTCTCCGCGCTGAAGGCGGCGACGCTGTCTCCGCAATAAGTTCGCGGAATGAAGCCGTAGAGCGAGGGGCAGACATTGGAGTACTTCTGCGGCCTGTCTATTCGTAGATAGCCTGAGGTTTTGTCGACTTCATACTTCATCGTGTCGGTCGGCACAACTTCTATGAATGCGGTGAGCTCTTCAGGCAATTTATCGCCGGGAGAAATGCCGTGCCATGGATGCGATTTGTATAAGGTGCCCAGCAACTTCCATAAGGGATGTTCGGTATGAGACATAGGGGACCTCTGCTTTGACACTCAGGATTTTGCAGCCAGAAAATTGGTCCCGGGTCTCGACTCCGGGCGCAAAGTGAAAGACAGAATACCGCACTTGCAGCCAATAGGGGATAGCAACAATATATTAAATTGCGTGGATATAGTTAGAGAATGAGCCCTTGATTTGTTTCCACAGGCTGGTAGTCAAGCAATCTACACCTTTGCGCGACTCAACCCACCCGCAAACACCACACTCCCCCAAACAAAAAGCAGCGGGAAAAACTCCAGCGTATACCGAGGCTCGGAGTTATCGATCGTAAGCAGCAAAGCACACCGCAACACCACAAACCCCATCATCGCCCCGGCCAAAGGATCGCGCCCTCGCCGCCACCACAGCCAGAACCCCACCCCTCCCAAAACCAGATATCCCAGATTCACCACCCCATACCCCGCCGCCAGCACCCGGGGCCCCGGATGCCCACCCTTCCACCATTCCAGCGGCACCGCCATCATCTCGACCCGGGGCCGAAGCAGCATATTCAACAACCGGGCCACCGGCAGCGCCAGATAATACCGCACCGGGTCGGCCGCCACTCGCTCCCGAGCCAGTTCGGCAAATCCGGCATCCAGCCGGGGAGTCGCGTTGAACGTCCGGTTGTACTCCTCCAGCAGAGCCGCCGTCCGGTCCCATTCGTCACCGCCCACGTCGAAGGCGCGAGCCGGAAGATCCCCGATCTCGATCGCCGCGCCGTCATAATTCCAATAAACCTGCTCGGTCGAGGCAAAATCGATCGCCCAAGTCCGATACCATCGCTGAAACCCCAGCGGAACCCTCTCCCCCGGATCGGTAGCATACCGCGGAGCCAGCGGCTGGAACACGTGGAACGTCCTCCAGTTCCGCGCCGTCCACGGAACCAGCGGCAGAGCCACGCAAACCGCCACCACCGCCACCGGCAGCACAGCCCCCCGCCGCCCCATCCAGAGCATCGCCGGAAGCACCGCCGCCGCCAGCAGCCCCTGTTCCGGTCGCAGCAGCAACGAACAGGCCAGCGCCGCCGCCACTCCCCACAGCCAGCGGTTGTACCCCATCCCCTCCACCCGCCACCGCGCCAGGCTATAAAAAGCCAGCGCAATCGTAGCCAGCGTAAGAGTCTCGGTCAGAGCAGCGGCGGCATACGCAGCCGTAAAGGGACAAAGCGCCCCCAGCCACAGCGCCGCCATACCGGCCCGGCCACCGAACAGCCGCCGAGCCAGCCCGGCAGCCAGCAGGCAAGTCGCCAGATCAATCACGCACTGCACCCGCATCACCGCCATGTAGTGGTCCAGGCCGAATACCTTGAAGCAGGCCGCCAGAAACAGCGGATACCCCGGCAGCCGGATCAGCGTAGGCGCAACTCCCTGCGTCGTCTGGCTGAACCCATACACCCCTCGCGTCAGCAGATTTTTCGCAATATTCCCATAGATCAGCGTATCGCCGTCGATGCGCGCCGCATGGGCGACAAACCACAGGCGCAGCGCCAGCCCAACCGCCAGTGCGGCCGCCGCCAGCAGCTTCGTCCTTCTCTGTCCGCTCACCATGTGTATGTGCATCATAACCGGGCAGGAGATCGTCCCGGAGCGCGTTGACTAGACTACCCCGGCTGCATACGATGAGGGAAAGCCGCCCAGCAGAGCCGCCGCGATCAGGCCGCAATTAGATGAATGAGTAAACAAGTCTTTTACGACCCACAACGAAAGCGCTGGAAGCGTCTGCGGCGGATCATCGACGTTCTGGCCCTGCTCGGCCTCGTCCTCGGCAGCATCTTCATCCTCGGGCTTCTGGAGATGAAGCCTCTGCCCGAGCTTTTGCTCCAGGGCCAGCGCCGCAACTACCGCGCCCTCAGCAATCGCACTACTTCGCAGCTCAAACCCGGCCAGAAGCCGCATCGCTCCGCCCACCGCAAGACCGACCGCAAGCCCGCCGACGTCCCCCTGAATCAGGGCGAGGGTCTGCGCGCCGCCTACTACGTCGAGGACGACCCTGCCAGCTACTCCTCGCTGAAGCAGCACATCAGCCAGATCGACCTCCTCTTCCCCGAGTGGCTCCACGTCGTCACCCCAGACGGCAGCCTCACCGCCTACACCATCGACAACCGTCCCTACCCGGTCGTCGACGCCTCCGGTGTCCACCGCGTAGACCGCGAAGGCAAGGTCGCCCGCGTCATCGACGCCGCTCATGAAGACGTGGACGTCTTCCCTCTGGTCAACAACTACGACCCTACCAAGGGAGCCTTCTTACCGCAGATCGGCGACTTCCTTTCGAACGAGACCGCCCGAGCAAGCTTCCTCAAGCAGTTGGATACATTTCTCGCGGCCAACCCCGCCTATCGCGGACTCTCGCTCGACTTCGAAGAGATCCCCGACAACGCCCAGCCGGGCTTCAACGCCCTCGTGGCCGCGATCTACGCCGACTTCCATCCCCGCAACCTGCGCCTCTACGTCAACGTCCCTGTAGGCAACAAGGCCTTCGACCTGAAGTACCTCGCCGATCACTCCGACGGCCTGCTCGTCATGAACTACGACGAGCACGAGACCTCCAGCGATCCGGGCCCCATCGCCTCGCAGGACTGGTTCGTCGATAACCTCAAGAACATCCTCAAGATCGTGCCGAAGGAGAAGATCATCTGCTCGATGGGCAGCTTCGGCTACGACTGGTCGCTGGCGCTTCCCCCCGAAAAGACAAATCCTGCAAAGGCGAAGCCCCCGAAGAACCCCGCCCCCCTGAAAGTGCTTGGCGCGCACGACATCTCCACCCAGGCGGCATGGCAGGCGGCCTACGACTCCGAGTCGCAGATCGACCTCGACGACGACTCCATGAACGTCCACTTCGCCTATGACGACGTGGATGCCCATGTGCGCCACGAGATCTGGTTCCTCGACGCCGTCACGGTCCTGAACGAGATGCGCGCCGCCCGCGCTCTCGGCATCCAGACCTACGCCCTCTGGCAACTCGGCTCGGAAGACAACTCCATCTGGAAGATCTGGGATACCCCGCTCCAGGCCGATCCGGTCAAGGCGCTCGCCGACGTCGAACCCGGATACGAGGTCGATAACGAGGGCGAAGGCGACATCCTCCGCGTAACTCGCAAGCCGCAGAATGGCAGCCGTGTCGTCACCCTCGACGACGATGACTCCGTCCCGCTCGACTACCGCCTCGTCACCGAAGAGTCGATGGCGCAGTATCCGCTTTCGTACACGGTCGAGTTCTACGGCTACCACCCCAATCAGGTTGCCCTCAGCTTCGACGACGGCCCCGACCCCGAGTGGACGCCGAAGATCCTCGACATCCTCAAGCAGTACAACGTCAAGGGAACCTTCTTCATGATCGGCGAGGTCGCCGAAGACAACGTCGGCGTCATGCAGCGCGTCTTCCGCGAAGGCCACGAGATCGGCAACCACACGTGGTTCCACCCGGACATCAGCGAAATCTCCAACCGCCAGGTCGATCTGGAGCTGAACCTCACCGAGCGACTCTTCGCCGCCAAGCTCGGCGTGCAGCCGCTCTACTTCCGGCCTCCCTACTCCATCGATCAGGAGCCCGACACCAACGATCAGGCCGCGCCCGTCTCCCGCATTCAAGGGCTCGGCTACCTCACCATCGGCAACAAGATCGATACCAACGACTGGGACGAGCATCCGCGCAAGACGCCCAAAGAGATCACCGACAGCGTCTTCCAGCAGATCGACGACATGCAGGACCACCCGTGGAAGAAGGGATCGATCATCCTGCTCCACGACGGCGGCGGCGACCGTTCCGCCACCATAGCCGCCCTGCCCGTCCTCATCAAGGCGCTCCGCGAGCACGGCTACGAGATCGTGCCCGTCTCGCAGCTACTGGGTAAAACGCGCGAGCAGATCATGCCTCCGCTCACCTCGCACCAGCGTTGGCAGGCACGCGCGGACTCCCTCACCTTCCTCTTCTACAGCTTCTTCCACTACTTCGCCGTCTTCGTCTTCTTCGTCGGCGACATCCTGATGACGGCGCGCCTCATCATCATCGGCGTCTGCGCCGTCATCGACCGCTTCCGCAAACGCAGAAACTACGCTGCGCCGGACTACGCTCCCAGGGTCGCCGTCCTCATCCCGGCCTACAACGAGGAGAAGGTCATCGTGCGGACGATCCGCTCCGTGATGATGTCCACCTACAAGAACATGCGGATCGTCGTCATCGACGACGGCTCCAAAGACAAGACCTACGACATCGCCCGCGATGCCTATCCCGCGGACATAGCCTCCGGCCGCCTCATCGTCCTCACCAAGCCCAACGGCGGCAAGGCCGACGCGCTCAACTACGCGCTCGACCGCATCGACGAAGAGGTCTACATCGGCATCGACGCCGACGGCGTCATCGCCCACGACGCCGTCGCCAAGCTCGTCCCCCACTTCGCCAACCCGAAGATCGGCGCAGTCGCCGGAAACGCCAAGGTTGGCAACCGCGTCAACCTGTGGACGCGCTGGCAGGCGCTCGAATACATTACCAGCCAGAACTTCGAGCGGCGCGCGCTCGATCTCTTCGACGTCGTCATGGTCGTCCCCGGAGCCATCGGCGCATGGCGGACCTCCGCCGTCAAAGCCGGAGGCGGCTACCACGCCAACACCGTTGCCGAAGACGCCGACCTCACCATGAACCTGCTCGAACAGGGCTTCTGCGTCATCTACGAGGACCAGGCGCTCGCCTTCACCGAAGCCCCCGTCAACGCGGACGGCCTCAGCCGCCAGCGCTTCCGCTGGTCCTTCGGCATTCTTCAAGCCATCTGGAAGCACAGAGGCGCCATCCGCAAGCACCGCGCCATGGGCCTGTTCGCCCTGCCCAACATCCTCATCTTCCAGATCCTGCTCCCGCTGGTCTCCCCGCTCATCGACCTCATCTTCGTAGCCGGAATCCTGAACTACTTCTACGACAAGCACTTCCACCCCGAGTCCGCCTCGCCGGACAACCTATACAAACTTCTCGGCTTCTTCGCCGCCTTCCTCATCGTGGACTTCGCCGCCTCCGCGCTGGCCTTCATGCTGGAGCGCAAACACCCCGCCAGCAAAGGCGACGGCTGGCTGCTCTTCCACATCTGGATTCAGCGCTTCACCTACCGCCAGCTCTTCTCACTAGTCCTATTCAAGACCGTAAAACGCGCCATCGACGGCAAACCCTTCAACTGGGACAAGCTCGAACGCACCGCCCAGATGTCCAAATCCACCGAAGAACTCACCCAGGACAAAACCACCCACACCAACGCCTGAGCCAACACATAAGCCCACCACGGTAGTCGCCGCCCCTCGGCTCGCGCTAAAATCGACATTCTATGGCGACCTTGAACATCACCCCCTCCTCCGCGTCCACCGTCCTCTCCACGCCCTTCGTCAATGAGGCGTTCGTCGACTTCACCGACGCCGGGAACAAGCGGGCGATGGAAGAAGCTCTCGCCACCGTGGCCAACAGCCTCGGCCGCGAGTACGACATCATCATCGGCGGCAAGCACCTCCAGACCGCAAAGAAGATCGTCTCCACCAACCCCGCCCGTCCCGAGCAGGTCATCGGCATCCACCAGCACGCCGGCGTTGAGCACGTAGACGAAGCGGTGAAGGCAGCGCAAGCGGCCTTCGCCACGTGGAGCAAGACCCCCGTCGAACAGCGCGTCGATCTCCTCTTCCGCGCCGCCGACGTCATTCGCGAGCGCAAGTTCGAGCTCTGCGCCTGGCTCACCTACGAGGTCGGCAAGAACTGGGCGGAGTCCGACGCCGACGTAGCCGAAACCATCGACTTCCTGGAGTTCTACGGCCGCGAAGCGCTTCGCATCCAGCAGGTACAGCCGCCCATCCAGTTCCCCGGAGAACGTAACCAGCTTCGTTACATTCCGCTCGGCGTCGGTGCCGTCATTCCACCGTGGAACTTCCCCTTCGCCATCATGGCCGGAATGACCGCTGCCGCCATCGTCTGCGGCAACACCGTAGTTCTGAAGCCCTCCGTCGATTCGCCGACCATCGCCTCCAAATTCATGGAGATTATGGAAGAGATCGGCCTGCCCGACGGCGTCATCAATCTCTGCCAGGGCGAAGGCCCCGAGTTCGGCAGCGCCCTCGTGGCCCATCCGCAAACGCGCTTCATTGCCTTCACCGGCTCCAAGGCCGTCGGCCTCGACATCCACGAGCGCGCCGCCAAAACCCAGCCCGGCCAGATCTTCATCAAGCGGACCATCCTCGAAATGGGCGGCAAGGACGCCATCCTCGTCGAGCCCGATAGCGACCTCGACGCCGCCGTAGAAGGCGTCGTCCTCAGCGCCTTCGGCTTCAACGGCCAGAAGTGCTCCGCCTGCTCCCGCGCCATCGTCAACGAGAGCATCTACGACGCCTTCTGCGACAAGCTCGTCGCTCGCGTCGCCAGGATCAAGACCGGCGACCCCGTCGAGAACGTCTACACCGGCCCCGTCATCAGCGAGCGCTCCTACCGCAAGGTCCTCGACTACCTGAAAATCGGCAAGGAAGAAGGCCGCCTGCTGATCGGCGGCGACGCCATCGAAACCGAGTCCGGCGGCTACTACATCGCCCCCACCGTCATCGCCGACGTAGCGCCCACCGCCCGCATCGTGCTCGAAGAGATCTTTGGCCCCGTGCTTGCCATCATCAAATCGCGCAGCTTCGACGAGTCCCTAGCCATCGCCAACAACACCGAATACGGCCTCACCGGGGCGGTCTACACCACCTCCCGCGAGAAGCTGACCCGCGCCGCCGAGGAGTTCCACGTCGGCAATCTCTACTTCAACCGCAAGTGCACCGGAGCCATGGTCGGAGCTCATCCCTTCGGCGGCTTCAACATGAGCGGAACCGACTCCAAGGCCGGCGGCCCCGACTATCTCCTGCTCTTCACCCAGGCCAAGAGCGTAGCCGAAAAACTAGGAACCGTAAGCGAATAAATCCACCCCACAGACACCCCGGCCTGAGCGAAGTCCTCTTCGCTCAGGCCGTCTTCATCTGGATCATCGTGCCCGCCTTAGCCGCTGCCTCGGCCAGCACCCGATGGTGGATCGTAAACAGCGCCAGTTCCAGCCGGTCGGAGACCCCGGTCTTGTCGTAAATTGCGCGCAGATAATTTTTAATCACCTGTTCCTTGGTCCCAAGCTGCAAGGCAATCTCCTTGTTCTTGCACCCCTGAACGATCAGAGCCACAATCTGCATCTCCTTTGGAGTCAACCGGTCGCGGACCCTCGCCCCCACGTCGGCGGCCTGCATGGACGTAACGTTCGACCGCTGAACATACCTCTGCCCGGCCCCAACGCTGCGGATGCACTCCAGCAGGTCGGCCCCGGCAATGCTCCTGCACACGATGCCGTCCAGCAGGACCGCGATCTCCGCAGCCACCTGCTCCGAGTTCTCAATCACCAGGATCACCCGGCTGCCCGCCGCCCTCGCCCGCAGCAAAAGCCCTTTGATCTCCACGCGCATACTGGAGGCCACCAGCAGGATCGCCCCCCGCAGGCCCTCGATCGCGCCGTCCAGCTTCTCCGCATCTTCGCACTGGGCCACGATCCGTATGTCGTCTTCAAGAGCCAGAACCCGGGCTGCTCCCGTCCGGAAGATCGCCTGGTTGTCCGCCAGAATGATTCGATTCATGAGACTTCCGTTCTCCCCCAGGGATAAACACGCCCTGTCATCCCTTTATCGGAGAATTGCGGCCCTGACAAAACAATGTCTGCAATTCGGACAAATTCTGCCATACCAGACATTTCAAAGCGAACTCGGCTCAGCCGGTGCGTGTTTTTTCTGAACCCTCGGGGCCCGGAACGCAATCGAATCAGAGGTAGAGTTTTTCTGGAAGAGCGTCTCCAAGTATAACAAGAGATATGCCCAAGCCTATTCTTCTCGCCATCGACGACGACACCAGCGTACTGGAGGCTGTAGTTCAGGATCTGCGCCGCCACTACGGTCAGGACTACAGGATCGTGCGGGCGGCATCCGGCACGGCTGCTCTCGACATCTGCAACCAGCTTAAAGAACGCAAAGACACCGTCGCACTCTTCCTCTCCGACCAGCGAATGCCCGGCATGACCGGCGTCGACTTCCTCCAGAAGGCGATCGAGATCTTCCCAAACGCCAAGCGCGTCCTCCTCACCGCCTACGCCGACACCGAAGCCGCCATCCGCGCCATCAACTCCGCCAAGATCCACTACTACCTGAACAAGCCCTGGGATCCGCCCGAAGAGAAGCTCTATCCCGTCCTCGACGACCTCCTTGGAAGCTGGAAGCAGGGCTACAAGCCTCCGTTCGAAGGCATCCGCGTCATCGGGATGCGCTGGTCGGCCAACGCCCACGCCGCCCGCGACTTCCTCTCGCGCAACCGCATCCCCTTCCAGTGGCTGAACCCCGAGACGCACTCCGAAGCCCAGGACATCCTCAAAGAGAAGGGGCTCGACGACACCAAGCTGCCCGTCGTCCTCTTCGGCGACGGCACCGCGCTCGTGCGGCCCTCCTCCACTGAGCTGGCCGGCAAAGTCGGCCTCAGCACGCAGGCCCAGCAGGAGTTCTACGACGTCGTCGTCATCGGCGCAGGCCCCGCCGGGCTGGCCGCGGGCGTCTACGGGGCCTCCGAGGGGCTCCGCACCCTCGTCGTCGAAGCCGCCGCTCCCGGCGGACAGGCCGGATCCTCCTCCCGCATCGAAAACTACCTAGGCTTCCCCGAAGGCCTCAGCGGCGAGGAGCTGGCCAAGCGCGCCTACCTCCAGGCAAACCGCCTCGGCGCGGAGTTCCTCACCCAGCGCGTCCAGTGCATCCGTGCGGAAAACCAGTACCGCATCGTCGAGATGGCCGACGGCCGCGAAGTCACCTGCCACGTCTGCCTCGTCGCCACCGGCGTCGATTACTGCAAGCTCGACGTCCCCGGCGCCGACCGTTTCAGCGGCGTAGGCGTCTACTACGGGGCCGCGCTCACCGAGGCCATCTCCTGCCGCGAAGAGACCGTCTACATCGTCGGCGGCGCCAACTCCGCCGGACAGGCCGCGATGCACTTCTCCCGCTACGCCAGCAAGGTCCACATGCTCGTGCGCGGCAAATCCCTTGAGTCCAGCATGTCGAAGTACCTCATCGACCAGATCGAAGGCACCCCCAACATCGTCGTCGAGACCAGCACCGAAGTCGCCGCCATGTCCGGCAACTCGCATCTGGAATGCCTTACGCTCACAACCCCTCGGGGAACGGAGGCCCGCCCTGCCAGCTCCATCTTCATCTTCATCGGCGCAGCTCCCAAAACCGACTGGCTGCCGCAGGAGATCAAGTGCGACAGCAAGGGTTTCATCCTCGCCGGACCCGATCTGAAAGCCGCCGGTGCATGGCCGCTCGAGCGCGACCCCTATCTGCTTGAGACCAGTGTTCCCGGTATCTTCGTCGCCGGAGACGTCCGCCACAACTCCGTGAAGCGGTGCGCCTCGGCCGTCGGCGAAGGCTCCATTGCAATCCAGTTTGTGCACCAGTATCTTGCAACGCTTTGAAAGGCAGCTTGAACCTATGAGTCAACCATCCCAGCTCGAATCCCGGCCCGTCCAGAGCAAGGTCGTCGAAAATATTACAGAAGAACTGTCTGCGCTTCTTCGCAAGGTTCCCATTCTGTCGTCGCTCAAGGACGAGGAGCTGCATTGCCTTCAGGGTGTGCGCGAAATTTACATCGAGCCCGGCGAAGTCATCATGCAGCAGGGCGAGGTCGCTCATTTTTTCTGGATACTCCTCGAAGGCGAGCTCCAGGTTCACCAGACGCAGCCCGATGGCCGCACGGTCCTGCTGCATACCGTTGACTCAGGCAATGCCTTCGGCGAAATCCCCCTGCTGACCAATCTCCCCAACCCCAGCACCCTCGAAGCCAGCCGCCCCAGCCGTCTCCTGCAACTCGACGAAGACCAGTTCTGGACCCTCATGACAAGCTGCCCCGAGGTCCGCAAAGCCATCCTCAGCAACATGGCCCATCGCGTCGAAAAGCTCCATAGCTTCACCATCCAGCAGGAGAAGATGGCCTCCCTCGGCACCCTCGCCGCCGGACTCATGCACGAGCTGAACAATCCCGGTGCCGCCGCCCGCCGCGCCGCCTCGCAGCTTCGCGAAAACCTGATGCGAATGCATACGCTCTCCTCGCGCTTCTCCGAGAGCGACCTCACCCGCGAGCAGAAGCGCTGCATGTTCTCCCTCCAGCAGCAGGCCCTCTCCGCCAAGCATCCCCTCATGATGAACTCGCTCGAACAGAGCGACGCCGAAGAACAGTTAGCCGAATGGATGGAGTCCGCCCACGTCGAAGACGCCTGGAAGATGGCTCCCACGCTCGCCTCCATCGGCATGAACGCCTCGGAGCTCGAATGCGTCCGCAGCGACTTCAACGGCCCTCTGCTCTCCGCCGCGCTCGGCTGGCTTGAGGCCCTCGTCTCCAGTATGCAGCTCGTCGGAACCATCGAGGAGAGCATCGGCCGTGTCACCGACCTCGTCCACGCCGTCAAGTCTTACGCCTACGAAGGCAAGGGCCAGCGCCAGACCATCGACATCAACGAGAGCATTCACGCCACGTTGCTCATCCTCGGCCACAAGATGCGCGAGAAAGAGATCGCCGTCACCAAGGACTTCGCCTCCGACCTTCCTCTGCTCCACAGCGAATGCACCGGCCTGAACCAGATCTGGACCAACCTCCTCGACAACGCCATCGACGCCGCGCCGCAGCATGGACGCATCGGCGTGCGTACCTGGTCGGAGGACAACCCTGCCACCTCCCACGCAGAGCTCTGCATCGCGATCTCCGATAATGGCAGCGGCATCCCACCCGAAATCCAGCCTCACATCTTCGATCCCTTCTACACCACCAAGCCCGTCGGCGTAGGCACAGGCATTGGCCTCGGCATCGTGCGGCGCATCATCGATCAATACGGCGGCACCATCCGTTTCGACACGCAACCCGGAAGCACGGAGTTTGTTGTGCGTATCCCCACGGATAGTTTGTAACTATTTCTGGAACATAAAAGAGTCCCGTCCACGGCAACAATCCTGCTCCATCTGCGTTTATCTATTCGAACGCGCCGAACCTGATTCGGCGCACGAAAAGAACAGTGAGGACCACGATGAAGCTCTCCCGACTCTTACTCCCCCTGGTTGCCGCCACGCTCTTCATCACCGGCTGCGCGCACCCGTACTACCCGCCTCCGCCGCAGTCTGCGCCCGGATACAGCGTTCCCCCACTGGTCGCCCGTGCCCAGCGTGAAGGCTTCCGCTCCGGCAACGAAGATGGAGCGCTCGACGCCTACGACCACCGCGGCTATCATCCGCGCCGCGACCGCAAGTACCACGACGCCCCCGGTTACGATCCCGCGCTGGGAGCCTTCCCGCCCTATCGCGACGCCTTCCGCAACGCCTACCTCTCCGGCTACGACCAGGGCTTCTACCACCGCTAAACCATCCACGGTGGCCATCTCTCCACTCTTCTCGCTATGATGAGGGGACAAAGGAGGCCACCGTGCCGCTTACTCCGTTTCACATCGCCTTCCCGGTCAACGACCTCGACGCTGCCCGCGCGTTCTATGGAACCACCCTCGGCTGCCCGGAGGGCCGCAGCTCCAATCAGTGGATCGACTTCGACCTCTTCGGCCACCAGATCGTCGCGCACCTGAAGCCCGGCACCGGCGAAGACAAGGCCCACCACAACCCCGTAGATGGCCACGACGTGCCCGTGCCCCACTTCGGCGTAGTCCTCACCATGCCGGACTGGGAAGCCCTCGCCGAACGCGTCCGCAACGCTGGCGTCAAGTTCGTCATCGAGCCCTACATCCGCTTCAAAGGCGAGCCCGGTGAGCAGGCGACCATGTTCTTCCTCGATCCCGCAGGCAACGCCCTCGAGTTCAAGGCCTTCGCCGACCTCAGCAGCCTCTTCGCCAAGTAGCCACACAAAAGCCTCTTCCCACCAGCAAGCCGCCCGCATCCGGGCGGCTTTTCTCGTCCCCGCCTTCCGCAAATCGCTCCGCTTCAGATAAATTCTTATCCGACCGCAGAACCGGCTCCCATCCACCACGAACCGTCACCCCACCAGCCACCAACTCCAGAGGAGCGCGAATGTTATCCAGGAGCATCCTTCGCCAAGCAGCCATCGCCATCGTCTTCCTAAGCGCCGCCGCAAGCTCCCAAACCGCGCCCGACAAGACCCAAATGCCGTGGCTGGACTCCACACTCCCACCCGACCGCCGAGCCGACCTCGTCCTCGCCCAGATGACCCTCGACGAGAAGATCCAGATGGTCCACGGAGCAGGCTGGGGCGTCCTCCGGCCCGGTGACCCCATCCCCCCGCGCTCCAACTTCGGCGCAGGCTTCATGACCGGCATCGACCGCCTCGGCATCCCCGACATCAACCTCGCCGACTCCGCCGTAGGCGTCCGCATGTCAGCCTATCAAGGCCGCTATTCCACCCTGCTGCCATCCACACTCGCCGCCGCCGCAAGCTGGGACACCGATGCCGCGCTCCTCTACGGCAAGGTCATCGGCCGTGAGCTTCGCGCGCAGGGCTATAACATGTCCATCGGCGGCGGCGTAGACCTCATGCGCGATCCCCGCAACGGCCGCAACTTCGAGTACACAGGAGAAGATCCCGTCCTCGCCGGAACCATGACCGGCGCCGTAGAAAAAGGCGTCGCCTCCGAGCGCATCATGAACGATATCAAGCACTTCGCCTTCAACGATCAGGAGACCGGCCGCACCGTAGTCAACGTCCTCCTCGACCGCAAAGCCGCCCGCGAGTCCGACCTGCTGGCCTTCGAAATAGCCATCGGCATAGCCAACCCCTCCGGCGTCATGTGCTCCTACAACCTCTATCAAGGCGACTACGCCTGCGAGAACGACTACCTCCTGAACCATCTCCTCAAGAAAAATTTCCACTTCAAAGGCTGGGTCCTCTCCGACTGGGGAGCCACCCACAGCACCGTCAAAGCGGCGCTCAACGGCCTCGATCAGGAGATGCCCGGCGACGAAAACTACTTCAACGACCCACTCAAAAAAGCCGTCCAGAGCGGCCAGGTTCCCACCGCCCGCCTTGACGACATGGTCCATCGCATCCTCCGCAGCATGTTCGCCTCCGGCGTCGTCGATAACCCACCCATCCGCAGCGTAGTCGATCCCTTCCAGGGACGCGACGATGCCCAGCACATCGCCGAAGAGAGCATCGTCCTCCTCCAGAACCGGGACCGCCTCCTCCCCCTCCAACCCACTGCATCCATAGCCCTTATCGGCGCACACGCCGACGTAGGCGTCCTCTCCGGCGGAGGCTCCGCCCAGGTCGATTCCCCCGGAGGCAACGCCATCGACCCGCAGCCCGGTGGCTCCAAATGGGGCGTGCCCATCTACTTCCCCTCCTCGCCGCTCAAGTACATCCGCCAGCAAGCCCCCAGCGCATCCGTCCAGTACAACGACGGCAAAGACACCGCCGCCGCAGCCAGCCTCGCCCGCTCCTCCGCCATCGCCATCGTCTTCGTCACCCAGCCCATGCGCGAGGATCAGGACGCCGCCACCCTCTCCCTGCCCGACAATCAGGACGTGCTCGTAGAAGCCGTAGCCGCCGCCAATCCCAACACCATCGTCGTTCTGGAGACCGGTGGCCCCGTAAGTATGCCGTGGGCCGGCAAAGTCAAAGGCATCCTCGAAGCCTGGTATCCCGGCATCGGCGGAGCCCAGGCACTCGCCAACATCCTCTTCGGCGCCGTCAATCCCTCCGGCAAACTCCCCGCCACCTTCGCCAAGGACGATTCACAGCTTCCCCACCCCATCGTCCCCGGCATCTCCTCCCACGACGACAACAGCAAGCACCCGCCCTTCGACCTCACCTACACCGAAGGCGCAGCCGTAGGCTACAAGTGGTTCGAATCCACCCACCGCCAGCCGCTCTTTCCCTTCGGCTTCGGCCTGTCCTACACCACCTATGCCTACTCCGGCCTCGCCATCGACAACGCCACCCGCACCGTCCGCTTCACCGTCCGCAACACCGGCCAGCGCAAAGGCACCGAGATCGCCCAGGTCTACGCCGCACTCCCCGCCACCGCCCGCGAGAGCTACAAACGCCTCGCAGCCTGGCAGCGAGTCACCCTCGCCCCCGGCGAATCCAAAGAGGTCACCCTACCCCTCAACCCGCTCTACCTATCCGTCTTCGACACCGGCAAAGACACCTGGCAGCTCCTCCCCGGCGACTACAAAATCACTGCCGGAGCCTCCTCTACCGACCCCGCCCTCACCGGCATATTACACTTGCTCCCCTGAAGTTCTCCATAACGATTACTACTCTGCAAATATTGATTCTTCATAGACTTGGCATATACTGAGCGGGCTGAACGAACGAACCCCGCATCATACTGACAGGCAACGTACCAGCCCCGAAGTACAGTCGAAGCTTTTTAAAACCGGTAGTTGTGAGCAGCCTTAAGGAGGAGTCCTGATGCATCTCCGTAAGATTCTCGTACTCGCGTTTCTGCTCTTAGGATCGTTAGGCATCGCCAACGCGCAGGCCATCCCCTCGCCCGACCAGTTGGATCAGCTCCTCGCCCCCGTGGCGCTCTATCCCGACGCGCTCCTCGCGCAGGTCTGCGCCGCCTCCACCGATCCCCAGCAGATTCTCGACGTCGACCAGTGGCTCCATCAGAATGCCGCCTATCAGGGGCAGAACCTCACCAACGCCGCGCAGGCCGCCGGGTTCGATCCCGCCTTCATCTCGCTCGTCAACTTCCCCCAGGTCCTCGACATGATGGCGCAGAACATCGACAACTACGCCGCCATCGGTCAGGCCTTCGGAGCTAACCAGCAGATCGTCATGGACTCCGTACAGCGTCTTCGTCAGGACGCCTACGCCAACGGCGCGCTCGACAGCAACCAGTATCAGAACGTGCAGTTGCAGACGCAGGACGGCGGCCAGTACGTCTCCATCCTGCCGGCCAACCCCCAGATGGTCTACGTGCCGCAGTATGACCCCTACGCGGTCTACGCGGACAGTCCCGTCGGCGGCGGCTCATTTCTCAGCTTCGGCGTAGGCATCATGCTCGGCTCGTGGATGACCGGCAACTCCTACCCCTGGGGCTGGGGAGGCTGGGGATGGAACTGGGGCTCACGCCACATGATGGTCTACAACAACGTCTGGGCGCGCGGAGGCCGCTATCGCAGCCCTCGCGGCATCTATCGTCCGCAGCCCCCCAGATTCAACCGGCCAATCCACGTGCGCCCACCCAGCAACTGGAACAACAGGCCGAACCGGCCCGGCGGAAACCGGCCCGGAGGAAATCGTCCAGGCGGCAACCGACCCGGTGGTAACCGTCCGAACCCCGGCAGACCGAATCCGGGCAGGCCACAGCAACCCAACAGGCCGCAGCAGCCAAATCGGCCTCAACAGCCGAACCGGCCCCAGCAACCCAATCGTCCGGAACAGCCAAATCGCCCGCAGCAGCCAGCCCGGCCTCCGCAACAGCCAAATCGGCCTGAGCAGCCCAACAGACCGCAACAGCCGAATCGGCCGCAACAACCCAACCGGCCCCAGCAGCCCAACCGCCCTCAGCCAGCCAATCGTCCCGCCGCAAGGCCAGCGCCTCAGGGCGGCGAAAACCGTCCCGGTCCGAGGTAGGCTCACCGGAAACCCCTGATAGCGCCATGAGACCGACCGCACTGAAACCCGATAGCCGCAACGATCCTTCCAGGCTTCGTTGCGGCTATCGGCACTCTCCGCCAGACCGCTCCCCGTCCCGAGGATCGCTGGTCCCGCCGCTACAAACCCTGCCGCTATAAACCCAGCTCGCTCAACCCCGGGTGGTCCTCCGGCCGACGCCCCAACGGCCACCGGTAAAGACGCTCCGCCTCTTTAATCGGAAGATCGTTGATGCAAGCATAGCGATGGTGCATCAATCCCTCCGCATCGAACTCCCAGTTCTCGTTCCCATACGAACGGAACCAGTTGCCCGCATCGTCATGCCACTCATACGCGAACCGCACGGCGATCCGCGCTCCATCGAACGCCCACAGCTCTTTGATCAGCCGGTAGTCCAGCTCCTTCGTCCACTTCCGCGTCAGAAACCGGACAATCTCTTCCCTGCCCGTTACAAACTCCGAGCGGTTCCGCCACCTGCTGTCGACGGTATAAGCCAGTGCCACCTTCTGCGGATCGCGCGTATTCCAGCCGTCCTCCGCCCTCCTCACCTTCTGGATCGCCGTCTCCCGCGTAAACGGAGGAGCCAGATTGACCTGTGTCGTCTCCATCTTCTTTTCCTCTCTAACCTCTCACCGAAGACTGAATCACCGGCGTCGCAGTAATCCCTGCCTTCACCTCGGCGTTCTCGCTCATCAGCCGAATCAACCCCTGCGTCAACTGCTCGTCCGTATCCGACGCCTGCCGTATCTGCACCGGGAACCTCACCCACAACTCGACCGCGTCATTGTGGAACACCAGCCGCGACTGGATCGACGGACTCTCAATCGGGGCCTGCATCCATATCTCCACCGAGCGATGCTGCGCCTCGATGCTCTTGCGATACTCCCCGTAAACGCGGTCTACCTCCTGCACCACCGCCTCGGAGATCTTCCTGTAATCCGCCGACTCCGCCAGCTTCACTGTCATCTCGTGCCACGCGAACTCCGTGCCCGGCATCTGCTTATACAGCGGCGTGCCCGCCTGGAACAGCACGGCATTCGAGAACACCGCAACTCTCCCCGTCGGGTTCAGCTCCGGCCCATTGCCCGCCAGCTCCATCATGTAGAACCGCACCAGCCCCACATCGATCACGTCGCCCGTCACGCCGGAGATCGAGATCCTGTCTCCCACCTTCACGCCGTACCGTCCAATAATGAAGAAATACGCCGCCACCGAGAGCAGGATCGTCTGCAACCCCACCGCAATGCCCGCCGTAATAAATCCTGCAAACGTGGCCAGTGAGTCGAACTGAGAGACAAACCCGAACACCACCACCATCGTCGAAAGAAACCCTACGACGATCCGCCGCACAATCAGAATCTGCCGTCTGCGGCGAATATCGCGGATGTATTTATTCGTCGCGTGGCTCCATACCTCGCCGCCGCCAAAGATAATTCCCAGCGCAATCGCAATCCCCAACACCCGCAGCAGCAGCAAGTGCAGCACGCTCTTATACTCGCGGTCCACCGACGACTGCCATGCCGCAAGGTTGGCCCGGCTCTGCTCCAGAACGATGATCTCCTGGCTCAAAGGCACGCTCGCCGCCGTCAGAGACTTGAACTTCGCCGTAATCGCCTGCAAACTCTGCTGCGCCGCCACCGAGGCCGTAATATCCGGAACCGGAGCCGCCGCAGGCTTCGCAGCCGCTGCACTCCCCTTCCCTCCGGTCTTCGCTGCAGCAGCAACAGGAGCAGCAGACGCAGCCGGAGCAGGCTCCGCCGTCTTCTGCGACAACTGCTGTCCCTGCCCGATCAGGCTTCGCAGAACATTCGAGATCGGCGTCCGCAGCTCCAGCGCCTCTTGATGTAGCGCGTCATTCTCCTTCACCAGGCTATCCAGCTTATGCCTCGCCGAAAACAGATCGATCAGCGTCATCGCCTGACTGCTGACGCCGGTCGACCGCACCGAGTTCAGCGGCTCCAGCTCCGGGGCCGCCGTCTTCGTCGCGCTCGTCAGCTCCGGCACCGTGCGCTGCAACCGGTCGATGTCCGCCGTAAGTCCCGTCGCCCCCTTCGTGTCCGACATCCCTACAATCTTCTGCAACGCGTCCTTCATCGCGCTCGCCAGCCCCATCGCGGCGTCAATCTGCTTCCTCTGCGCCTGCAACGCCGCCAGTTGCTTCGGCTTGGCCGTAGCGATCTGCTGGTCCAGGGCGGCCTCACGCGCCTTCAGGTCGCTCAGTTGCTTCTCCGCATTGGCCTCCGAAGCCTGCATCCTCTGCTGCTGGTCCGAGCCCGGCTCCGCCGTCTGCACCTGCGTCCCCAGGTACTGCGCCATCAACGCCGCCTGCGCCGAGGCCGACTGAAACGCCAGTTGCGCCGCCTGCAACGACAGCGAAGCCGCCTGCGTGCGATACACTGCGTCATTCGGCTCGCCCACCTTCTGAATCGGAGCCGTCGATCCCGTAAACGACCTGTAGAACGGAATAATCGCGTTCAGATGCGCCAGAACGTCCCGGCTTCTGGCCTTCACATCGAAGCTCGACTTCGCCTGCGGTTGTTGAGGTTGTTGCTGTTGCTGAGAAAATCCCGGACGCGCCGCGTCCGTTCCTCCGGCAAGCAGGATCAGCAGAACGGCCCATGCCGTTCCCTTTCTCCAGACTCGCTCTGTTGCGTGGCCCATTGCACTGCCGTTCCCTGTCTTCGTTTGCAACCTCTGCATCCAACCTCGTCCTTATTCAAAGAAACTATTCACCAGCTTAAGGGATGGGATGCAAAAATCTCCAACCGCATCCCCCCGTCACGACAAATTGACATCGCCACCCCGCCGATGTCTACTCTAGAAAGAAAAGATTCCGGGTGCCCGCAAGGGCATAAAAGGGAAGCCGGTGTGAGTCCGGCATGGTCCCGCCACTGTAAGCAGGCAACGGCTCTTCCTCAACGCCACTCGGCCACGCCGGGGAAGGCAGTAGGAGCCGGGAGATTGCAACCCTTCCACCTGTAAGTCAGGAGACCTACCCGGAGTTGATTTGGATTCTTCACCGCGTGGAAACGGGAAGGGACCGCTCCTCATCCTCTTGAGCCCCCGTACCTATTCCCCATGCCACCTTGAGGTACGCGTGCTCGCCCCAAACTCGATCTCGACCGGCCACAATTCGCTCACCCAGTCGCTAATCCAGATCGAGCCCGCATCCAGCCGGGTCATCCTCCTCGTAGGACACGGCAGCCGCAACCCCTCCGCCAATCGCGACTTCGAAGACCTCGTAGCCGCCTTCCGCGCCCGCAACCCGCACCTCGCCGTAGAGCACTGCTACCTCGAACTGGCCAGCCCAGTCCTCTCCGACATGCTCGACCGCTGCGCCCGCAACTTCCGCGAGGTCGTCCTCCTTCCACTCTTCCTCTTCGCTGCCGGACACACCAAGAACGACATCCCGCTCGCCATCTCGCAGGCGCGCAGCAACCACCCCGGCGTCCGTTTCCTCTCCGCCCGCACCCTCGGCGTCCATCCCAACCTCATCGACCTCGCCAACCAGCGCATCGCCGCCGCAGCCCCCACACAACAGCCCAACACCGCCCTCATCGTCGTAGGCCGAGGCTCCAGCGACCCCGACGCCAACGGCGACTTCTGCAAGCTCGTCCGCCTCCTGGGCGAAGGCCAGAACTACAACTGGGTTCTCGCCAGCTTCATCGGCATCACCCAGCCCTCCGTCCCCGAAACCCTCGAATTCGCCGCCCGCTCCCGTCCCGACCGCATCCTCGTCCAGCCCTACTTCCTCTTCGCCGGACGCCTCATGCAGCAGCTCGAAACCATGCTCGCCGAGTTCTCCGCACGCTACCCCTGGATCGAGATCAAACTAGGCCAGCCCCTCGGCCCCCACGAAAAACTCTTCGCCCTCATGGAAGAGCGTCTCCGCGAGACCTTCACCAGCGAGTCCCCGCTCCCCTGCGACACCTGCCAGTACCGCGTCCCCATCTCCGGCGTCACCGAGCAGGTCGGCGGCCTCAAGTCCCTCCTTTACAGCATCCGCCACGCCGTCACCCACTCCACCTCCATGCCGCACGAGCACGCCCACCGCCCTCTGCGCAAGCACGTCCTCGTCTGCACCAACGTCGAGTGCGCCGGACGCGGCAGCATCTCGCTCCTCATCCTCATGCGCCGCCTCGTCAAAAAAGCCGGTCGCTCCAAAGACATTCGCATCACCAAAACCATGTGCATGGGCCGCTGCGGCGAAGGCCCCGCCGTAGCCGTCTATCCCGACGGCGTCTGGTACCGCAGCGTCCAGCCTCACGACGCCCATGACTTGGTGAACGAGCACCTCCTCAACGACCGACTCGTCTCGCATCTGGTCGACAACATCATGCAGTAAAACCGCAACAGGAGATCCAACATCATGGCATGTCACGAAATCGCCGGGCTTCGGCTCGGTCTCATGAAGATCGTAGGAATCAACGACGAGGCCGAGCGCCAGCACGAGCTGGCCGAGCTGGGCGACAGCGCCCACACCCCCGGCCCCATCCAGTCGCTCACCCAGGCCAACACCCTCGAAGACCTCAAGAAGTTCTTCGAAGCCGGTCTCGCCGACCTGGAGCAGAACGTCTCCGGCGTCGATAAGAGCGACCCCAAGCTTCCCTACCTCCGCACCCTCGTCGTCCTCGCGAACAAAGTCAGCCAGGACCTCACCAATCAGGTCGAAGGTCTTAAAAAGCTCTACCTCGACCTCGAAGAGATCCACGACCTCATCCACGAAATCTACCCCGCGGAGTAAAAGTTGGCCGAGCCACGCACAGCAACTCTTCAATCCAACGAGCAGCCCGGTACTGAGACCCGGCTGCTCACCTTCGCCCTCGATCCCGGCGGCCCCGACTTCCCCTACGTCCCCGGCAAGTACATCATCGTGGACACCGGCCTCCCCCTGCCCGACGGCAAAATCCGCAAACGAGCCTACACTCTCCTCTCCTTCGACACCGCCACCGGCATCTTCCAGATCGCCGTCCGCCGCGTAGGCCCCGCCACCGACTACCTCCACGCCCTCACTCCCGGCCAACAAATCCGTTTCAGCGGCCCCTGGGGCAAATACCTACCCCATCCAGCCGACGAGAACGAGACCGAAAACGAGAACATCTGGATCATCGCCACCGACACCGGACTCACCGCCACCGTCGGTCTTCTGCAATCCACCGACCTCGAACCACGCTCCCACCGCATTCATTTCACATGGTTTCTAACCGAATCCAGCTACTTCCTCCCCCCGAAATTCGTCGAAGAAAAACTAAATAAAAATCTCGCAAATTTCCAAATCCTGGAAATCCCCCCCATCCACTCACCAGAACGCCCGGAAGCAGCCAACCGCTGGCTCCACCAGCAACTAAGCGCCTCCAAACCCACCCGAGTCTACCTCTCCGGCGACGGAGCCATCCTGCTCCCTTGGCTGGAAACCATTGCAAACGCAGGAGTTCCCGCCGACCACATTCACATCGAAACCTTCTTCAACCACGCAAAATCCAAGGCTTAAAATCAATCCATGGAGCCAGCCGTACAACCAAGGGACAAACGAGGCCAGCGCACCGGCTTCACCACCGGAGCGTGCAGCGCAGCCGCGGCCAAAGCAGCCACCCACTGCTTAAAAACCCAGTCCCCGCTCGAATCCATCGAGATCCGCCTCCCCAACCGCGCCCTCGCCACCTTCGCCCTGAAACGCTGCGAAATCCACGCCGACCGCGTCATTTGCAGCGTAATCAAAGACGCAGGCGACGACCCCGACTGCACCCACGGAGCCGAGCTCACCGCCGAAGTCCACTTCAAGCCCGATTCCGGCATCGAGCTTCGCGGAGGCCCCGGTGTGGCCACCGTCACCAAGGCCGGTCTCGGCCTCGCCATAGGTGTCCCCGCCATCAACCCCGTCCCCCGCATGAACATCACCGAGATGGTGCAGGAAGAACTTGCAGACAGCGGACACTCCGGAGCCGTCGTCACCATCAGCGTTCCCGGCGGCGAGGAGATGGCCAAGCAGACCACCAACGCCCGCCTCGGCCTCATCGGCGGCATCTCCATCCTAGGCACCACCGGCATCGTCCGTCCCTACTCAACAGCCGCCTTCCGCACCAGCGTGCTGCTCGAAATCGACGTAGCCGTACAGTGCAATCTCCACGAGGTAGTCCTCACCACCGGCGGCAAATCCGAGCAATACGCCATGAACCTCCATCCAAACATGCGCGAAGAGTCCTTCATTCAGGTAGGCGACTTCATCGGCGTAGCCCTCAAACACAGCGCCCGCCGCCACATGGACAAGGCCATCATCGTAGGCATGATGGGCAAGCTCTCCAAGATGGCCGACGGCCACATGATGACCCACGTAGCCGGTTCCGAAGTCAACCTCGAATTCCTCGCCACGCTCGCCGCAGAAATCGGCGCAGACGCCGCCCTTCAGGAAAAAATCCGCCACGCCAACACCGCCCGCGAGGTCCTCGAAATCTGCTCCGCCGCCGGTCTCACCGGCATCACCACCCTCATCTGCAAAAAAGTAGTAGAAAACGGCTCCGCACACGCCGGGGGCCAGCTTCCCATCCAGGTCTATCTCGTCGACTTCAACGGCAAGCTCCTCGGCCAATACCCTCCCACAGACACCAGCGAGGTACATCCATGAACGACATGCGTCAGATGACGGCATTAGGCCGCAGCATTGAAGACGGCAGCTTTGCCATCATCGACCAGGAGGCCGCGCCCTTCAACCATCCACCGCGCGAATGGCAGGTCGTCCGGCGCATCATCCATGCCACCGCCGACTTCGAGTACAAAACCCTCGCCACCCTCCACCCCGAAGCCGTGGACTCCGGCATCCGCGCCCTCCGCGGCGGCTGCAACGTCATCGTCGATGTCAAAATGATTACCGCCGGTCTCAATCAGGACCGCCTCGACGCCTACGGCTGCACCATCGCCTCCTACATCTCCGACCCCGACGTCATCGAAGTCGCCAAGGCCAACAACTCCACCCGCGGCATCGAGTCCATCCGCAAGGCCCACCGCCTCGGCAAGCTCGACGGCTCCGTCATCGCCATCGGCAACGCTCCCACCGCCCTGCTCGAAGTCGTCCGCCTCATCCGCGAAGAAAACGCCCGCCCCGCACTCATCATAGGAGTCCCCGTAGGCTTCGTCTCCGCCGCCGAATCCAAGGAGGAAGTCCTCAAGCTGGACGTTCCCTACATCGTCACCCGTGGCCGCAAAGGCGGCAGCCCCATAGCCGTAGCCATCATCCACGCACTCCTGCTCCTCTCTACGGAGAAGCCCTCATGAGCACCCTAAAGCCACGCCGAGCCGTAACCGTCATCGGCATCGGCGACGACGGCTGCAAAGGCCTCACCGCCCGCGCCGTCGATGCCGTCATGACCGCCAGCATCCTCGTAGGCGGCGAGCGCCAACTCGAATTCTTCCCCCAATTCGAAGGCCGCCGCATCCCCATCAAGTCCGGCCTCACCGCCCTGCTCGAAGAGATCGCCGAGCTAGCCCACGAGCACACCATCTGCGTCCTCGCCTCCGGCGACCCGCTCTTCTACGGCATCGGCAGCCTCGTCGTCCGCAAAATCGGCGCGGACTCCGTCGAAATCATCCCCCACCCCAGCTCCATCCAGTGGGCCTTCGCCCGCGCAGGCATCAGCCACGACGACGCCATCGCCATCTCCCTCCACGGACGCCCCCGCACCGGCCTCGTAGCCCGTCTGCGTCGCCACAAAAAAATTGCCATCCTCACCGATCCCGAAAACTCGCCATCGACGCTGGCGAGCCACATGCTCCAATTCAACCAGCAAGACTGGCGCGCCATCGTCTGCGAAAACCTCTCCGGTCCCGGCGAGCGCATCCGCACCTTCGACACCCTCCAGTCACTCGCCGACTGCAACGACATCGGCCCCCTCAACGTCCTCCTCCTCATCCGCTCCAACCCCAACTGGCAGCCCCCCGCCACGCTCGCCTCCTTCCCTGAAGAGGCCTTCGCCAAACGAATGCCCAAGCTCGGTCTCATCACCAAGCGCGAGGTTCGCGTCCTCTCTCTAGCCGCGCTCCACCTCCGTCCCAACGCCGTAGTCTGGGACATCGGCGCGGGCTCCGGCTCCGTAGCCATCGAGTCCGCACTTCTCGCCCCCGAAGGCCGCGTCTACGCCATCGAGGTCGATCCCGAAGGCGTCGAAATCTGCAACGAAAACATCCGCAGCTTCGGCACCGACAACGTAACCGTCATCTCCGGTCGCGCCCCCGCCGCCTGCGCCGGTCTCGAATCCCCCGACGCCGTCTTCGTAGGCGGCAGCAAAGGCAGCATGGAGGAGATCGTCTCCCTCGCGCTCGACCGCCTCACTCCCGGCGGACGCCTCGTCGTCAACGCCATTACCCTCGAAAACGCGGGCGAGGTCTACCGCGTCCTCCGCGAGCGCAACCTCACCCCCGACGTCCTCATGCTTCAGGCCTCCCGAGCCGTCCCGCTCGCCCACTACATGCGCTACGAGGCCCTCAACCCCATCCAGATCTTCTCCGTCGAAAAGCCGGTCACACCGGCGGAAGGAACCCCATCATGCAGCTAGGCACACTCTACGGAGTCGGCGTAGGCCCCGGCGCACCCGACCTCCTCACCCTCCGCGCCGTCAACGTCCTCAAGTCCGTCCCCGTCCTCGCACTTCCCCGCAGCAGCGACTACGGCTCCTCCATGGCCTGGAAGATCATCAAGCCCACCATCGGCGAAAACCCCGATCAGGAACGCCTCTTCCTCACCTTCCCCATGAAGAAGGACCCCGCGCAGCTCCTCCCCGCCTGGAACAAGGCCTTCACCGAGATCGGCAAGCACCTCGAAGCGGGCAAGTCCGTAGCCTTCGCCACCGAAGGCGACCCCTCGCTCTACAGCACCTTCATCTATCTGGGCCGCGAGGCCCAGCAGCGCTGGCCCGGCATCAAGGTCGAGATCGTCCCCGGTGTCTCCTCCATCAACGCCGTAGCCTCCATCACGCAAATCCCCCTGGCCGACGGACAAGAGCGCATCGCCATCATCCCCGCCAACTACGGCATCGAAGACCTCACCCGCGTCCTCGCCGAGTTCGACACCACCATCCTCATGAAGATCGGCTCCGAGATGCCCAACGTCCTCGCCGCGCTCGAACAACAAGGCCTCACCGACAAAGCCGTCTTCGTCTCCAAGGCCACCATGGCCGAACAGAACGTAGTCCGCAACCTCCGCGAGGCCTCCGGAGCCTACGGCGACTGCTTCGCCATGGTCATCGTCTCCCGCAAAGAGCGCAACGGAGTCCTCGGCGGCGACGTAGAAGTAACCCCTCTGCGTGCATTGATGGAGCAGGAATAACCATGGTCCAGCAGCGCAAGCCCTACGCCGTCTACGCCATCACGCGCCACGGCATCGAGATCGCCAAACGCCTCACCGCGCAAATAGAAGGCGCAGACCTCTTCGTCTCACAAAAACTCCTCGCCGCGGCGCCCGAAGGCGCAATTCCCCTGCCTCTCCCCATGGGTCCCACCCTCACCGAGACCTTCACCGCCTACGACTGCCACATCTTCATCATCAGCGTAGGCGCAGTCGTCCGCATGATCGCCCCGCTCATGCAGAACAAAAAAATCGACCCCGCCGTCCTCTGCGTAGACGACGCCGCCCGCTTCACCATCTGCGTCCTCTCCGGCCACGTAGGCCGCGGCAACTCCTTCACCGAGAAGGTAGCCTCCGCCCTCGACAACCTCCCCGTCATCACCACCGCATCCGACGCCATCGGCACCCTCACCGTAGACATCCTCGGCCGAGACCTCGGCTGGACCCTCGACGATCCCGACCGCAACGTAACCCGAGGCTGCGCCGCCGTAGTCAACAACGAAAAAGTTCTCTTCGTACAGGAAACCGGCGAACCCAACTGGTGGCCACAAGACAAGCCGTTACCACCCGGCGTAACCTACACCACCACCCTGGAAAACATCGACCCCACCGCATACGAAATCCTCCTCATAGCCAGCGACCGCGACCTCAAAACCACCCACCCCGCGCACTGGCAGAACGCCGTCCTCTACCGCCCCAAATCCCTGGTAATCGGAATGGGCTGCGACAAAAACGCCGCCGCCGACATGGTCGAGCGCGGCTTCCTCCATCTCCTTCAGCAAAACCATCTCTCCGTAAAGTCGGTAAAGGCCATCGCCACCATCGACGTTAAAAAAGAGGAGCCCGCCTTCCTGCATCTCTGCGAAAAGTATCATCTACCGTTACAAATATTCACCGCGCCGCAACTGGACGCCGTAGCCGGAATCGAGAACCCCTCCGAGACCGTAAAAAAACACGTAGGCACCCGCGGCGTCTCCGAAGCATCCGCACTTCTGGCCTCCGGCGCAGAAAAATTATTAGTCCCCAAGCAGATCTACACCGAGCCCAACGCAGGCCGTTCCATGACCTTCGCCGCCGCCCGCATTCCCTTTTCTCCCCGCACCACGGAGCAACAAGCATGACGAATCCCATCGCCCCCCCCGTCTCACAAAAGAAGGGCATCCTTTACGTCGTAGGCATCGGCCCCGGAGCCGAAGGCCACACTACCCCCGAAGCTCTCGCCGCCATCCGCGACGCCGAGCTGGTCGTCGGCTACAACACCTACATCAAGCTCGTAAGCCATCTCCTAGATGACAAACAAGTCGTCCGCACCGGCATGACCGAAGAGATCGGCCGCGCCCGCACCGCCGTCGAGCACGCCCGCGACGGAGCCCGCGTAGCTCTCATCTCCTCCGGCGACCCCGGCGTCTACGGCATGGCCGGTCTCGTCTTCCAGGTCCTCAAAGAAATGAACTGGAAACGCGGCGAATCCCCCGAGCTACGCATCATCCCCGGCATCACTGCCCTCAGCTCCTGCGCCTCCGTCGTAGGCGCGCCGCTCGTCCACGACTTCTGCGCCATCTCTCTCTCCGACCTCCTCACCCCCTGGCCCGTCATCCAGAAGCGCATCGAGTCCGCTGCCGCCGGAGACTTCGTCATCGGCCTCTACAACCCCGCCAGCGGACGCCGCACCCGCCAGATCGTCGAGGCCCAGCAGATCATCCGCCAACATCGCGAAGGCACCACCCCCGTCGCCCTCATCAAGAGCGCCTACCGCAAGCAGCAGAACGCCGTCCTCACCGACCTCGACACCTTCCTCGACTACGAGATCGGCATGTTAACCACCGTCCTCATCGGCTCCAGCCAGACCTTCACCTACGAGGGCTACATGGTCACCCCGCGCGGCTACACCAACAAGTACACATGGGACGGTAAGCCCATCGAAGGCCAGCGTCCCGGCCACTCGCTGCGCCTGACAGAAGACCAGCCACAACCCATCCAAGGAGATCAAGAATGATCGCCCACATAGGCAGAATCGCCGGAGCCATCCTCCTCGAATGCGAAGGCAGCTACCTCCTCATCGGCAACACCAAGGTCCCCTGCGACTGGCCACAGCAAGACTTCGTAGCCCCAGCCGAGATCGACGCCCTCAAGAACCCCGTCCAGCCGCTCGAACGCTGCTCCAGCCAACCCGCGCCCCTGGGCCCCAACTACCTGACCATCACCCTCAGCCCCAACCAGACAAAAGAAGACGCAGCCAACATCATCGCCAGCCGCTTCCTCATCACCCGCAACGGCTCCATCAGCGACCGCCTCTGGAACCTCATCCTCGGCGAAGACCCTGCCCCCGAGACCGAAGCCACCTGGCTCCTCACCATGCCCGACCGCCTCTGGCAGATCGTCCGCGAAACCGTTCTGAGGTGCACCTAACCCATGCGCGTCTACATCATCGGCGCCGGTCCCGGCGACCCCCGTCTCCTCACCCTTCGCGGACGCGACCTCATCGCCTCCTGCCCCGTCGTCCTCTACACCGGCTCTCTCGTGCCCAAAGAGGTCATCTCCCACGCCAGCCCCACCGCTCGCGTGCTCGACTCCTCCGGCATGACCCTCGACGAGATCACCGCCATCGTCACCGAAGCCCGCGACGCCAACCACGACGTCGCCCGCGTCCACACCGGCGATCCCTCCATCTTCGGCTCCACCGCCGAGCAGGTCCGTCGCTTCGAAGCCCTCAGCATCGCCTACGAAATCATCCCCGGCGTCTCCTCCTTCACCGCCGCCGCCGCCGCCATAGGCCGCGAGCTCACCCTCCCCGAGCTCTCCCAGACCATCATCCTCACCCGCGCCGAAGGCCGCACCCCAGTCCCAGCCGGACAACACCTGCACGAACTCGCCCCCCATCAGGCCACGCTCGCTCTCTTCCTAAGCATCACGCTTTTAAAATCCGCCATGGAAGAGCTCATCCCCTCCTACGGAGAAGACTGCCCCGTAGCCGTAGTCCATAAGGCCTCCTGGCCCGACCAGATCATCGTCCGCGGCACCCTCTCCGACATCGCCCAGAAAGTCCGCGAAGCCCGTATCAACTCCCAGGCCATGGTCCTCGTAGGCCGAGTCCTCACCGCCGAAGACTTCGCCGAATCCCGCCTCTACGCCGCCGACTTCACCCACCGCTTCCGCCGCGCCACCAAACCCGAATAATCTCTCACAAAGCAAAAAAAGGCCGCTTCCTGATCTCTCAGGAAGCGGCCAATATTCAGAGGATTTATTTAGAACCGGAAGTTTCCACGAAGCTCGATGTTCCTCGGGCTATTCGCAGTTCCGTTGGTTGTTCCAAATGTGGTGCTCTGCACGCCGGTGTCCATACCGTTCCACGCAACGTGGTTGAACACGTTCAGGAACTCGGCCTGCAGGGTCAGGTTCATCTGCTTGTACACAGGAACGACCTTCGTCAGCGACATGTCCGTATTGATCCACTTCGGATCATGCAGCCACATCAGGTTGCCGAACGTACCAGCATTGAAGTTCGGGCTGATGTACGCCGTGTTCGCCTGCCCCTGCGTCGACAAATACTTCGGGTCGAACAGGCTGACCCGTCCCTGAATAGCCGAGGGGCGAATGTGAATCTGCTTCTGCAACTGCGAAGGAGTCACACCCGTCAGCGTCACACCGGAGTCGCTGCCGTTGACCGTACTCGTACCGCCGTTGAACAGATGCGGGTCGCCGCTCTGGTAGGTCAGGATCATGCCGATCGTCCAGCCATTGATGATCCTGTCAACAACCCGATTGCTGTTGCCGAAGAGCTCTTTTCCACGGCCGAACGGCAGGTCGTAAGTACCGCTGATATGCAGTACGTGACGAATGTCGAACGAGCTCGGGAAGTAGTTCAGGTGCTTGTTGCGCAGCGTGTAGAAGCCAGGAGCGCTGTTTCCGCTGCCGCCATAAACACCCGGCGCGGTGCTTCCCTGCACGCTTGTTCCCAGCGAGTGGGCCAGCGTGTAGTTCGCATTGAACTGCATCCCGTGGTACAGGCGCTGACGGAAGTCGATCTGCAGCGCGTTGTAGTTCGAGAAGCCGGAGTTCTTCAGCATCACAACCTCTCCTCCTGCGACGAAAGGATTCGCCTGGAAGAAGTTAATCGGCCGCGTACCGTTGCCCGTCGCTCCAGCCGCGCCACACGGACCGAAGTTCGCAGCTCCCACCAGCGAGCACAGATAGCTGGGGTTGCCAGCCAGGCTGCTTGCAAATGCACCGGCCTGCCCCTGGTTCAGCCACTTGATGAAATCGCCATTGGTGTAGTTACCCGCACCCGTCGAGGCAAAAGCCTGGTTCAGGATCGGAGTTGCATTCGTTCCCTGGAAAGTCGTTCCGCCGGACGCCACGAGGTTAGCCTGTGCCGCCTTGAACTCGCTGAGGAAACCGTTCTCAAAGATGTTCACTTCGTTGATGTTCTCGCCGAGCCACTGATTCTTCGCAACGTTTCCGACATAGCGAACCTCGATCACGTTCTTGTCGTTGATCTGATGCTGGATGCCGAACTGCCACGACTCAACATAAGGCTGCTTGATGTGCGGATCGATCGTCAGAAGCCACGACCCCGTGAATGTTCCCAGAGAGAGCGGAAGCGTGTTCTGGAACGGAACCGGATACTGCGTCGAAGTCGCGGGAACCGCGTTCTGACCGAAGATCCAGGATCCAGCATTGTAGAAACCGGCTCCCGGTGTTACACCAGCCGCAGGTGCTACAGGAATTGCGTTGTAGTTGTTCTGATAGTTAGCTCCACCGTTCGAACCGTAGGTCCAGAAGTTCTGGGTGCCTTCCATGTAGTTCTTCAGCGTATAGCTTCCGCGAATCACCGTCTTGCCGTTTCCAAACAGCTTGCCGGTCCAGTGACCTGCCTCGCCATGCGGATTCCAGGCAAAGCCGAAGTTCGGCTGCGGATGAACATACGTCGGAGCATACGCCTGCGACGACGTGCTCTCCGTCGGGTTCTGAACTCCAGTTAGCGTTCCCGGCTTGAACAGGTTATTGACGCCCGAGGGCCCCCACGTGTTCGCCACGTCAGGATGCGTATAGTACCCTGTCAGGTCCGTCGAAGCGCCCGCAAAGTCCCAACGCAAACCATAGTTCAGCGTAAGGGTCGGCAAAGCTCTCCACGTATCCATCACGAAGAGGGCAGCCTGCGTCCGGCGCTCGTGCAAGTTGAAGCTGATTCCAGACTGGTAGTTCTTCGTCTGGAGGTTGACGTATTCGCTGTTGGTGTAATTGCTTACACGGCCTGTCAGAGTCGCATAGAGGCTCTCGATGTCTCCCTGAACAGAAGCCGGAGTATCCTTGTCTGCTGTTGGAATCGCGGCCTTCAATCCATTCGTAACAGGATCACCGACTGCAATGCCGTTCATCGTGTAGGTCGGAACGAATTGGTTGTTGTAGTAGTGATCCGGCTCGGTCGACGCTTCTACGCCAAAACCGATCGTGTGGTTACCACGCTGCCAGGTCGAGTCATCCTTCACCGCGAAGACCACATACAGAGGTCCACCGCTCAGCGAGTTGAACGGGTTGATACCGCTGTTCAGGCCAAAGCCGAGAACAACATCGCCCGTCGCCGCCATATCCGCAGTCGGAATGCTTACGCCCTGCGTGTTGTACTTGAATGCGGTGTACAGATAACCCGCACGGAACGCATTCACCAGCGAAGGTGTAATCGTCCAGTCGAAACCAGCGGTAGCCTGCCAGTTCTTCGTGTAGCTGCTTCCGCTCTGGTTCGCATACGCCGCACCCGGATACGGCGGAGCGCCCGTGTGGCTGTAGTACGAGGCCGTCTCGCTCGCTGAACCCGTCAAACGGAAGTTCTGCGTCAGGTTGTAGTCCAGACGCGCCGTCGGATACTTGGTGACCGTATTTCCCACGACCGGGAAGTTCAGGTTGTTATGGTTCAGATCCACGGACTTAATCGTCGCGCCGTCAAGACCATACGTAGCCTGCGCATTCGCAAAAGCAACCGCAATCGTCGGATTGACCTGCGCCGTGCAGTTCGAGCAGCCTGCGCTCGCTCCGGCCTGCAGAACATTAATCGTCTGGAGTTTATTGGCATCAGGCCCGGTAGAGGGAACGTAATAGTAAATGCCGCTCAGAGCAGCAGCGGTTGGAATCTCCGTAGTCGCCGTAAAGCTCGAAGGCTTACGGTAGTTCGACAGACTGATGAAGAAGAACAGCTTATCCTTCAGTAGAGGCCCGCCCACGCTCGCGCCGAAGTCATGGATGATCAGGTCTTGTCTCGGCTGTCCAACATTGTTGTTGTACCAGCTATTGGCGTTCAGGCCACGGCTGCGATAGTCCTCGAAGAGCTGCCCGTGGAACTGGTTCGTACCGCGCTTCGTGGTAAAGCCGATGTCCATCGCCGAGGAGCCGCCATGGCTGGCGTCTAGCTCGCTCGTCTGCACCGTCATCTCCTGCGTATCTTCTACAAGCTGGGTGACCGCCGAGCTGTCCTGTGCAAAACCGCCGCTCTTATTACGTGCAGTCAGCGTCGAAAACCCGTTCGAGCTCACGTTCACCGCGCCGCCCGGCAGGTTGTTGAAGTTGTTGTTCACAGCGCCCGGAACCAGAAACGCCAGTTGTCCGGCATCGCGACCGCCCAGCGGTAGTGAGTCCACTTGCTTCAGGTCCAGTGTCGTGCTCAGAGCGTTGGAAGTCGTATCCAGAATCGGGCTCACATCGCTCGAAACCGAAACGCTCTGCGTCGCCACGCCAATCTCAAGCGTGATCTTCAGGCTCGAAACCTGGTTCGTCTGGATCGCGACTGAAGGATAAACCTTCGAGCCAAAACCAGCCCGCGTTACGGTCAAGGAGTAGTTCGCAGGCGGCAGATACGGAATCACAGCCGTGCCCGAACCCTGCGTCACGCTCGTGTGGACGTCGTTCGTCCCCAGGTCCTTCAGCTCCAGCTTTGCACCCTCAATCGTGGCGCCATCTGGATCCTGAACCGTCACACTCAACGAGCCGGTCGACAGGTTCTGCGCAAAGGCAGGCTGTACCATCCCGGCAACTGTCACAAGAGAACAACAGGCGACGATTGTCCCTGCCGTATTCCTTACAGATCGATTGAAAAACATTGTAAAAACCCCTCTATTTCGGTTTCGCCACAGAAAGCCCGCGGCGAAGGTTTGAGACTGGGGATTTTGGTCAATAAACGCTTACTGGCCAACCACTAGTAGATGCGAAGCGCGCAGCAGCATCGAGATCGTGCGCTCAGATGCCGCATATATCCATCTTTGTATCCATATATAGATACATAAACAGAAACATTTCACGCACTTTTATTGAATACATTATCGCTTTTTAAATCCGATACGACAACCGGTTAAAAACCGCGATAATCCTGTAACCCAATCTGGATCAGGAAGTTGCTAAAACCCAACCATCTTTTCTTCAGCCCGCCTAACCGATCTCTAATGAGTCAGTTCCAGAATCTCCACCGCAAATTCAGGCCACTCCGAGCACAATTCCCCACGCTCTCCCGCCTCATAATCCTCAAATTCAAACCCCGGACTCACCGTACATCCCAGCAAAGCCCAGCGCCCTCCCCGCACCAGCCGCGCCCCCTGCCACACCCCACGCGGTACGACCACTTGCGGCCTCTGCCCCGCCGCCAGATCGTTCCCAATCACCACCCGCTCCCCCAGCCCACCCTCGCGAAGCTGAATCATCTCCACCGCATCGCCCGCGTAAAAATGAAACACCTCGTCCGACCGCAGACGATGCATCTCGCTGAACGTCCCCTCCTCCAGCAGGTAATAAATCGCCGTCCCTGTCCTGCGAGCGTCCACGTAGCGGCCATCCGAAAACGCCGCGCCATCCACCCACTCAGACGCCTCATACGTCCGCACATACCACCCGCCCTCTCGCGGATGCGGCCGCAACCCCAGCATTTTCTTCACATCCTCCGCCGTCATCCAACCCTCCCGAAAAATAAAAAAGGGCGCACCCCAAAAACAGGCACGCCCTTCATACCGCAAAAACCTTACTGAATCGCGCCATCCTCCGCTGCCTGAAACGCAATAATCTTCTTCAGCGTCTCATACGGAGTCGTCAGCGGCAGCACATGCCCATTCACCGCCAGCAGCGGCGTCTGGTCCACTCCAATCCCCTGCCCCAGCTTTACCGAGGCATTCACCTGGTCCTTCGTCGCCTGCGTCGCCGCGCACGCATCCACAGCGGCTGCATCCAGACCGGCCTTCGTCACCGCGTCCTTCAGCGCAGCGTCTCCCGTCTCCGGCGTCAGGGCCGCCTGCGCGTCAAACACAGCCGACGCATACGGAAAGAATGCATCGTTCTTCTGCTTCTGCACGCAGTATCCATAAGCCGCTGCCTTGAACGAGTACGGATGCAGATCCACCAGCGGGAAGCTCTGGAAGACGATCCGCGCATTCGGAAAGTCCTTCGCGAGCTGGTCCATCGTAGCCTGCGCCTCTTTACAATGCGGGCACTGCAAATCCGCAAACTCCACCAGCATCAGGTTCTTGCTCGCCGACCCCCGATACGCACCATCCGCCCCGTCCACCAGCGTCTTGCGGATATCGGCAAACGGCTTCGCGCCGAACGGCAGCACCTCGCTGCCCGCGATCGCATGTTTCCCATCCGGCAGCACAAAGAACACCGTAGGCACCACCTTCGGGTTCGGCGACTTGTCCGACACAAACACAATCACCTTGCTTACATTCGGAGACTGCGTCGTCTGAATCGCCTCCACCCGCCAGATGCGGTTCGAGTCATACCCCAGCAGCGACTTCAGAAACCCATTCACCGTCTCCACGCTCGGAGAGCTGGCCGTAAAGAACTTCGGATTCGCCGCAGGAAGCGGGTCTGCCGGAGCCGCTGTCGACTGCCCCAGCGTATTCAAATGCAGTTGCGACGCCGGAGCCTGTCCCGCGGCCGCAGGAGCCTGTTGCTGCGGCGTCTGCGCTCCAGCCAGCGTGGAAACGCCCAGCGCCGCTGCCAATCCCGACAACATCAAAAATGAACTCTTCAAAAGGACCCTTCCTCCGCCACCGCTCTTCGCGGCAGCTTGGCTGATCTACACCTGAACCTTAACCGCAATGGGAAACCGCCTGCCCATTCCGAACGACTTTCGCGTCACCTTCAGCACCGGAGCCGCCTGCTGCCTCTTGTACTCGCTCCGCTCCACAAGCTGGATCACCATCTTCACCAGCCCAACCTCGACTCCCTGCTCCTCCGCAATCTCTTCCGCCGGGCGATACCGCTCCACGTATGCCTCCAGAATCGGGTCCAGCACCTCATACGGCGGCAGCGAGTCCGTATCTCTCTGCTCCGGCCTCAGCTCTGCCGAAGGAGCCTTCTCCATCGTCTCTCGCGGAATCACCTCGCGCTCCCGGTTCACATACCGGCTCAACGCATACACCCGCGTCTTCATCACATCGCCGATCACCGCCAGCGCGCCCACCATATCGCCATACAGTGTGCAGTAGCCGCACGACATCTCGCTCTTGTTACCCGTCGTCAGCACCAGCGCGCCAAACTTGTTCGAGAGCGCCATCAGCAACGCCCCGCGAATCCGCGACTGCAGGTTCTCCTCCGTCAGCCCGAACGGCGTCCCGGCAAACAGAGGCTTCAGCGTCTCCTGGTACTGAGCAAACACATCATGGATCGGCAGCAGCTCAAACCGAATCCCCAGGTTCTTCGCCAGCGCCTTCGCGTCCTCAATCGACCCCAGCGAAGAATACTCGCTCGGCATCCCCACACCCACCACGTTCTCCGCGCCCAGGGCCTCCACCGCAATCGCCGCCACCAGCGCCGAATCGATCCCTCCGCTCAACCCCACCAGAGCCTTGCTGAATCCGCACTTCCGCACATAGTCCCGCGTCCCCAACACCAGCCCCTTCCACGTAGCGGTCAGGTCGTCCATAGGAGTCTCGCCCGCTGCCTGCGCCCCGTCCTTCGTATCAAAGAGAACAATGTCCTCCTCAAACGAAGCCGCCCGCGCCGCCACCTCCCCATCCGGCCTCACCGCCAGCGACGAACCGTCGAAGATCAGGCTGTCATTCCCGCCCACCTGATTCACCATCGCCACAAACGCCCCATGCCGCCGCGCCAGAGCTCCCAGCATACTCTGCCGAATGCCGATCTTCCCCTGACAGTACGGCGAGGCCGAGATGTTCAGAATCACCCTCTGCCCCCGCGCCAGCTCCGCAGGCTGTGACTCCCACTTGGCCATCAGAGCTTCCACCGGGTCCACCGAATACATCTGCCGAGGCCAAAAATCTTTATCGTTCCATGCGTCCTCGCAGACCGTAATCGCCACCGGCTCGCCATCGATCGCCGTCAATACCTGCTCCGCTGCTGGCTCGAAATACCTCTGCTCATCGAACACATCGTAGAACGGCAGCAACATCTTCTGCTGCGTAAACCGCACCTTGCCGCCTTGCAGCAGCACCGCAACGTTCTTCACCTGCTTGCCCGCCAGCCCCGTAGGCAGCACGCTCCCGCACAGCACAGCAGGTCTTCCCTCACCCTCCGTCCACGCGGCAATCTCGTCCACAGCCTGCCCGGCGCGTGCAATAAAAACGGCCTTCTCCAGAAAATCGGCAGGTGGATACCCACACACCGCCAGCTCCGGAAACACCACCAGCCGCGCCCCCATCGCTTCCGCGCGCGAGGCAAATTCAATAATCTTCTTTACGTTTCCGGTGAAGTCCCCCACCGTCGGGTTGATCTGGGCCAGCGCTATCTTCACCGTTCAAGTCTACCGCTTACGAGCCCGTCCCGCTCAACACCACGCCCACCGTCCTCGCCAGAATCCGCAGGTCCATCAACAGGCTCCAGTTCTCCACGTAAGCCGTATCCAGCGAGATGTAGCTATCGAACGAAGGGTCCTGCCGCGCTTCTACCTGCCACAGCCCCGTAATCCCCGGCAGCACATCCAGCCTGCGCAGATGCGCCAGGTCATACTTCTCCACCTCGGACGCCAGCGGCGGCCGAGGTCCCACCAAGCTCATATCGCCTCTCAGGACGTTGATAAACTGCGGCAGCTCATCCAGAGAATACTTCCGCAGCCGCGCACCAACCTTCGTAATCCGGGGATCATTGCTCATCTTGAACAGGATTCCGTCGCGCTCGTTCTTGTGCTCAAGATCTTCTTTCAGCATGTCCGCGTTCGCAACCATCGTCCGGAACTTCAGGCAGGTAAACGTCCTTCCCTTACGCCCAATGCGCGCTGCCCGATAGAACACCGGGCCCGGCGAATCCATCCGGATCATCAGCACGATCACCAGCATCACCGGCGACAAAACCAGCAGCGCCAGCGACGACAAAAACACATCCAGCACTCGCTTCACCAGGAACGCGCCGCGCGGAAATTCACGCTGATGCAGCGGAATCGTCGGAAACTGCCCGATAAATTCCACCGGCGCATTCCACGCCAGCCCGTCATACAAGTCCGGCACCACCCGCACCTCGATGCCGTTTACCCGCGCCTCATCCACCACCGAGATCACCACCTGCTTGTCCGCCGGTGTCGAAAAGTAGATCTCATCCACAAACAGCGATCGCGCCAACGCCACGCAGTTCTGAATATTCCCAATGATCTGCGAGTTCGCGCCATCCTCGGCATCTTCTTCCAGCGATACGAAACCCATGAAGCGGAAGCCCATGTGCGGCAGCGCCTGCAGATGATTCCGCAGCGCATGCGCCACCCGGCCATGCCCCACAATCAGCACGTTCCGCGTCTCGCGCCCCTGCAGGAACCGTCGCTGCATCATCTTGCGCTCGATCGCCCGCCGCGCCATCAGGAAGCCAAGAGTAATCACGATCGTCAGCGCCACCACCAGGCGCGACACCGAGTACTGCTTCATCACGTACAGCGTCCCGCAAAGCATCAGCCCCGACGTCAAGGTCGCCTGCACCGTCAGCCGCTGCTCATTCAAGCCGCTGCGCACATCCTGCGAGCGATAAAGCCCGTACAGCCGTGCGAACACGACTAAGTACACGCTGAAAACCAGCAGGTAGCCAATCGATACCAGCGGCGCCGTCGCCTCCAGGTGCCGAAGCACCGTGTGCGTGGTCGGCTTCACCACCGGATCCAATCGAATCCGAAACGCGATAAACCCGGCGATCAGCGCGCTCACAAAATCCAGCATCGCCCACACCATGATCGTAAACGACGGCCTGGAGAACAGCCGAACCCGCTCTTGCATGCGCGCTTGATGGCGTCGCTGGCTCGAGATAGTCGCTTGCTTCAGATAATCGAGAGTCGCCATATCCTGGTTTTCGGTCCCGGGGCCGTTCGTTGTGCCATAGCTTCATGGCGGAATGGTGTACCTAAAGTTATCTCTCTGTGGACACGCTCTTTATCATCAGTTATGGGTTCCCAAACAGTGTAAAGGATCGTCCCTTGTTGAAACGAGTACTTAAGACGCTATACCGGTAGCACCAGTTCATCCATCGAGAAAAATTCGTGCAAAATCGGGTCGTCGCTAGCCTTCATTTCTTCCGTTGTTCCAAAAAAACGCACCTTGCCTTCATGCAGAAATACCAGCCGATCCGCTAGCTTCTCTGCAAAACGCATGTCATGCGTGACAACAATGCTCGTAAGATGCATTTGCATTTTCAAGCGTTGGATCAGGTTTCCGAGTAGATGCGCCATCAGCGGATCCACCATCGTTGTCGGCTCGTCATACAGCACCGCCGAAGGTTGCGATGCCAGCGCCCGCGCAATCGCCACCGACCGCTTCATCCCTGTCGAAAGCTCCGACGGCAGCTGGTTTTCCATCCCCGCCACCCCCACCATCTCCAGCAACCCTTTCACTACCTGCAGGATCTGGTCCTCCTCCATGTCCCGCCGCTCCCGTAGAGGGAACGCCACATTTTCTCCGACGCTAATCGAATCGAACAGTGCTCCATTCTGAAACACCATCGTCACCCTGCGCCGAACCTCCTGCATCTCCCGCTCGGTATATCCCGCAATGTTCTGTCCCGCCACCAGCACCGTCCCACTATCCGGCTTGAGAAATCCCATCAAAATCTGCAGCGACACCGACTTCCCCACCCCGCTTCGACCCATGATGCAAAGCGTCTCCCCAGGCTTCACATAGAAGCTCACATCCTTCAGCACCACCAGGTCACCAAAGGACGTGTTCACATGCTCAAACGCGAGGTACGGCGCCACCTCCTCCGCTGGCGTTGCCGAAGCATCCTCGGTCCCGTCAGCCGCCCGCATCGCGGCTTCCTCGGCCGCCGACACCGGCTCCTCCGCAATCGCCTCGTTCTCTTCCTTGTTCGCCGCCGCCGTCTCGGCAATAAATTCCTTCACCGTCGACGCCACGTCCTCCGACACATCCTCGATCAACGGCTTTTCAATCTGCTCTTCCGTCTTCTCCGCAGCGGTCTGTTCCGGATTCCCGGCAAACCCCACGCTCGCGCGGTCAGCCATCGCATGCGGATCCGTCTTCGAGGACGATATCGAGGAACGCGGCGGCTCTGTGTCGCGACGCGCAGGTGGCTCCTTCGGCGAGTCGGCAGGTTTCGGGTATTCACTCATAGCTATACCTCCTATGATGCACGCTTTCCCTCAAACCATCCTCCCCAAACCGCTCAAGCCGCACCTCCA